>NZ_MNQO01000013.1:0-292935 GCF_001915465.1 Bacteroides sp. 44_46
AGTAGACGTTAAGAAGAAAAAATACTGCCGTTTCAAAAAGAGCGGTATTAAGTACATCGACTACAAAGATCCTGAATTCTTGAAGAAATTCTTGAATGAGCAAGGTAAAATCCTTCCGCGTCGTATTACAGGTACTTCTTTGAAGTTCCAACGTCGTGTAGCTCAAGCTGTGAAGAGAGCACGTCACTTGGCGTTGCTGCCTTATGTAACTGACATGATGAAATAATAGGAGGAGGAAAGTATGGAAATTATATTGAAAGAAGACATAGTAAACTTGGGTTATAAGAACGATATCGTAACCGTAAAATCCGGTTATGGTCGTAACTACCTCATCCCGACAGGAAAAGCTGTCATCGCTTCTCCTGCTGCAAAGAAAATGCTGGCTGAAGAGTTGAAACAACGCGCTCACAAGTTGGAGAAAATCAAAAAGGACGCTGAAGAACTGGCTGCTAAGCTGGAAGGCGTATCTTTGAAGATTGCTACTAAGGTTAGCGCAACCGGCACTATCTTCGGTTCAGTTGGTAATATCCAGATTGCTGAAGAGTTGGCTAAATTGGGTCATAACATCGATCGTAAGATTATCGTTGTTAAAGACGCAGTGAAAGAAGTTGGTAACTACAAAGCTATCGTTAAACTGCACAAAGAGGTTTCTGTAGAAATTCCTTTCGAAGTAGTTGCTGAAGAAGCATAAATATAGAATTCTATATAAAGGGAAAGCCCGGTTTCTTTTCAGAAACCGGGCTTTTTTGATTCCTTGTCATTCAGAGCGAGCGAAGAATTTCCTCTCTCTGCATTTAAGAAAAGGAATGCTTCGCTCGCTCTGAATGACAAATATGTTTGTGGGAATAGATATTTGTAGATATAAAAAAAGTCTGTCCGTACTTTCGTACGTCAGACTTTCAATTCTCTCTAATGTTGTACTGAAATTATTCAGCTACAACTGCTGCGCTATCTGCTGCAGTTGTGTCAGCTACTGCGGCTGCTGCTTCAGCTGCTGCTGCTTCTACAGCTGCGATTGAGTCAGCGATACGGATTGAATCAGCTGTTGCTTGTTCAGCGTTAGCTGCTTTGTTACCACAAGATGCGAAAGATACTGCTACGATAGCTACGGCCATCAAAACTAATTTTTTCATTTTCTTTACTTTTAAAACGTAATACAATCAATTGCTTTATTAAAACGATGCAAAGGTATGTACTTTTTAGATACGTTGTTCTCCAAAACCCAACTTTTTTTATAATTTTTTTTGAGGAAAGCCCGTTTTTCCCGCTTTAAGCATGTTCTATAACATATTAATCTTCTGCGATACTATTATATAAATACCTTTTGATGCTTCTTTTGGGAGTTTTCTCAAATTCTGTAGGATAAAGCTGTATCTGGCTGACTTTTTCGTAAGCGGCAACGCTGTTATTCAGGCTTTTGAGATTTTCGTCCATAATGGTCTTCAGGTTTTCCGGATTATTCAATCCTAAGGAATCCAATGCTTCGTAGTCGGCATAAACCAAAGCTACCAATTTCTTATTACGTTCAATCACAAGGCTTTCCAGGACAAACGGCATGTTGTTGAGGCGGGCCTCTATTTCTTCCGGAAAGATATTCTGTCCGCTGGAGCTTAGGATCATGGTTTTGCTGCGTCCGCGGATATAAAGGTTGTTGTTGTCGTCCAAAGTACCTAAGTCACCGGTACGCAGCCAGCCGTCCTCGGTAAAAACTTCTTTGGTGGCTTCCGGATTCTTATAATAACCAACCATTACGTTTTCACCGCGTACCTGTATCTCGCCCAGTCGGTCATCCGGATTTTCTTTATAGATGCGGGCTTCCATGATGTCGAGTACCCGTCCGGAAGAGGTCGTTACGAATTCGTTCCATGGGGCGTAGCTGATAAGCGGGGCACATTCCGTCATGCCGTAACCGATGGTGAAAGGGAATTTGATGCGATGAAAGAATTCCTCCACTTCCGGGTTCATGGCGGCGCCGCCGATGATGACTTCCTTGAACCGGCCACCCAGCGCATCTACCAGTTTCTTGCGGATTTGCCCGTATATTTGTCCGTCCAGCAAAGGAATGCTGAGCGCCCATTTCATGGACTTTTTGTTGATAATAGGCTGAATGACATTCTTGTATATCTTTTCAATCACAAGGGGGACGGTTATAATCAGATTGGGTTTTACTTCTTCAAATGCCTTCATCAGGATTTTGGGAGAAGGAATTTTGCCCAACAACGTGACATGAGTGCCCACAGCCGTAGCGGTCAGGAAGTCGAAAGCGCAACCGTAAGCATGTGCCAACGGCAGGAAAGAGAGCACTTTATCACCTTTCTTCAGCAATTCGGTACGGATGCCGAAAGTTACGTTGCCTGCCAGGTTGTTTCCGGTCAGCATAACGCCTTTGCTGAAACCCGTCGTACCCGAAGTATAGTTCAACAACATTATTTTGTCATTGGAAAGGTCGGTATAAGTCACATCTTCCCGTGTGAAACCATTCGGATAGGTTTCTTCCATTTTATCGCCCAGATGTTTGAGGAAACGTTGGATAGTCTCTCCGTCACGCTGATACAGGCAGCGGAAATCATTGAGAGAGAATACTCCGCGCAAGCCGGTAAGCCGTTCTTCTTCCAGATGCTCCCAAATGGCATCGCTGGTAAAGAGGAATACAGATTCGGAATGATTAACGATGTGATGTACATCATTGGGGTTGAAATCCTGCAGGATAGGAACTACGATACCGCCATAAGTGATAACCGCCATATAAGCGATGCACCAGCGGGCATTATTCTTGCCGATAACCGCTATCTTATCGCCGCGGCGCAGGCTGCAATGCTTGAATAACAGGTGTAATTTGGCAATTTCTTGCGCAACTTCTCCGTAGGTATAACTTTCGTTTTCTCCATAATCGGTATAACAGGGGAGGTCCCAATTCTCGCGGAAACTATGCTCGTATAGCTTGATAAAGTTTTTTTGTATCATTGCACGTTTTTTGATGAATTGTGCAAAAGTAGGAAAAATATAATAATAATGTGTACCTTTGTCGTGAAAATGTGATTTAGGCTCATGATAGATACCAATATATTTCAAGATAAGACAGCGGTTTACTATACGTTGGGGTGCAAGCTGAATTTCTCGGAGACCTCGACTATCGGTAAGATTTTGCGGGAGGCAGGCGTGCGTACGGCGCGCAAGGGAGAGAAAGCGGATATATGTGTGGTAAACACCTGTTCGGTTACCGAAGTGGCGGATAAGAAGTGCCGCCAGGCCATTCATCGTTTGGTGAAGCAGCATCCGGGAGCTTTTGTGGTGGTAACGGGGTGTTATGCCCAGTTGAAGCCGGATGCCGTGGCAAAGATAGAAGGCGTGGACGTTGTGCTGGGGGCGGAGCAGAAGAAAGACCTGCTTCAATATCTGGGTGACTTGAAAAAGCATGAAAGCGGTGAGGCCTATACCTCCGCTTTGAAAGATATCCGTTCGTTCGCTCCGTCGTGCTCGCGCGGCGACCGTACCCGTTTCTTCTTGAAAGTGCAGGACGGTTGCGATTATTACTGCTCTTATTGCACCATTCCTTTTGCCCGCGGACGCAGTCGTAACGGAAGTATTGCCTCTCTTGTGGAGCAGGCTCGTCAGGCGGCGGCCGAAGGCGGTAAGGAGATTGTCTTGACAGGAGTAAACATCGGTGATTTCGGCAAATCGACAGGGGAAACTTTTTTTGATTTGGTGAAAGCGCTGGACGAAGTGGAAGGCATCGAACGCTATCGTATATCTTCTATCGAGCCTAACTTGCTGACGGACGAAATCATTGAGTTCGTATCCCGTTCCAAGCGGTTCATGCCTCATTTCCATATCCCGTTGCAATCGGGTAGCGATGAAGTGTTGAAACTGATGCGCAGGCGATATGATACGGCTTTATTTGCTTCTAAAGTGAGGCGGATAAAGGAAGTGATGCCTGATGCCTTTATCGGCGTGGACGTAATTGTGGGTACCCGTGGAGAAACGGAAGAATACTTTGAACAGGCCTACCGGTTTATTCAAGGCCTGGATGTGACGCAGCTTCATGTGTTCAGCTATTCCGAACGTCCGGGCACGCAGGCCTTGAAGATAGACCATGTGGTATCCGCCGAGGAAAAGCACAGACGCAGCCAGCTTCTGCTGGAATTGTCGGACGAAAAGACACGCGCGTTTTACGCCCGCCATATCGGGCAGACAATGCCGGTTCTGTTGGAGCGCTCTAAACCGGGAACACCTATGCACGGCTTTACTCCGAATTATATCCGGGTGGAAGTACCGCATGATGATGCGTTGGATAATCAGGTAATTCCGGCGCGTATGGGTGATTTTAATGAAGAAGGCACGGCTCTTTTGGGAGTGCTTGGCGATAAGGGATTGGCAGATAAGTAATCAGTAATAAGGAATTGACAAGGTGAAATCGAGATTGATTTATTGGTTGACTTATGCAGGCATGTGGCTGTTGGCCTTATTGCCTTTTAAGGCGCTTTATGCGCTATCCGACGGGCTTTGCTTTTTGATGCATCACGTCGTGCACTATCGGCGCAGAGTGGTACGCACTAATTTGCGCCATGCATTTCCCGAAAAGTCCGAGACGGAACTGCGGGATATAGAACGCGGGTTCTATCGTTATATCTGCGATTATATGCTGGAGGAGGTGAAGATGCTGCGCATGTCTTTCAAGGAACTCTGCCGGCGCATGGAATATGACAATAAGGAAGAGTACCTTGCCATGATCGAGAAACATGGCGGCATTGTGTTGCTCATACCGCATTACGCTAATTTCGAGTGGATTACGGGAATGAGCAGTATTATGCAAGAGGGAGATATACCGGTACAAATCTATAAACCGCTGCACAATAAATATATGGATGCGATGTTTAAACGCATCCGTGCCCGCTTCGGCGGTTACAATGTGCCCAAACATTCTACGGCGCGTGAAATTATCAAACTGCGTCGTGACAATAAACGTGTGGCGGTGGGAATGATAACCGATCAGTCTCCCAATCCTAACGAGGCGCATCATTGGACAACCTTCCTGAATCAGGATACCGGTTTTATGGACGGTGCCGAGCGTATAGCGAAACTCATGGATTTCCCCGTATTCTATTGCGAATTGAAGAAGCGGGGGAGGGGCTATTGCCGTGTCCGGTTTGACTTGATAACCGAAACGCCGAAGGCAACTGCCGACGGTGAGATAACGGAATGTTTTGCCCGCCGTTTGGAGCAGACAATTCGTAGGGAACCGCCCTATTGGTTCTGGTCGCATAAGCGTTGGAAACTAAAGCGTGAAGATGCCATACAACATGGATAAGACAGCCGTTGTCATATTAAACTGGAACGGATGTGAAATGCTTCGTTCGTTTCTTCCTTCCGTAATACGCTGTTCCAAAACGGAAGGCGCGGAAATTTATGTGGCGGATAACGGTTCGACGGATGCTTCCGTCGATATGCTCCGACAAGAGTTCCCGTCCGTACACCTTATTATCTTAAAAGAAAATCTCGGTTTTGCCGAGGGATATAATCTTGCCTTGCAACAAGTATCCGCCGAATATGTGGTATTGCTTAATTCCGATGTGGAAGTGACCGAACACTGGTTGGCGCCACTCATAAACTATATGGACGCCCATCCTGAGGTTGCGGCGTGCCAACCTAAAATCCGGAGTTGGCGTCAAAAAGAACTGTTTGAATATGCGGGAGCAGCCGGCGGATTTATAGATCGCTACGGTTATCCCTTCTGCCGGGGACGGATAATGAGTGTAGTGGAGAAGGACAACGGGCAGTATGATACTGTCATTCCGGTGTTTTGGGTTACAGGAGCCACCCTGTTTATCCGTCAGAAAGACTATCGGGATGCCGGCGGACTGGATGGCCGTTTCTTTGCCCACATGGAGGAGATTGACTTGTGCTGGCGGCTTCGCGCCCGCGGACGGATGCTGGTTTGCGTGCCCCAAAGTACCGTCTATCATGTAGGCGGTGCAACCTTGAAGAAAGAGAACCCTCATAAGACCTTTCTCAATTTTCGTAACAATCTTGTAATGCTCTATAAGAATCTGCCGCAGGAAGAGTTGGCCTTTGTGATGCGTGCGCGTGCGGTTCTTGATTATGTGGCAGCCCTGAGTTTTCTGCTGAAAGGGCAGTTTCCCAATATGTGGGCGGTGATTCGCGCGCGTCGTGTATTCCGTTTGCTTCGTCCCTCGTTTGCGGACGCCCGTAGGGAGAACCTGAAAAAAACATCCCTTCCGGTGATTCCCGAACGGACAAAAAGCAGTATCTTGGTACAGTTTTATCTGCGCGGGAAGAAACGTTTCTCTCAATTGTAAGAACTGTTATCTGTTTCCGATTGTTTATTTGTTAAAGTTATTAGCTTATGGAAAAATTGGTTAGAAAGATTGGCTTGGTGGCGCATGATGCCATGAAGAAAGACCTCATCGAGTGGGTACTTTGGAATTCGGAACTGCTTATGGGACATAAATTCTATTGTACGGGCACTACGGGAACCCTTATTCTTGCGGCGCTGAAAGAGAAGCATCCCGATGTGGAATGGGATTTTACCATCCTCAAGTCCGGTCCTTTGGGTGGCGACCAGCAGATGGGCTCACGCATTGTGGACGGAGAGATTGATTATCTTTTCTTCTTTACGGATCCCATGACTTTACAGCCGCACGACACGGACGTCAAAGCTTTGACCCGTCTTGCCGGTGTGGAGAACATCGTTTTTTGTTGTAACCGCAGCACGGCAGATCATATCATTTCGAGTCCGCTCTTCCTTGATCCTGCTTACGAACGTACCGTTCCCGATTACAGCAACTACGCCAAGAGGTTCGAGAACAAGCAGGTGGTGGCCGAAGCTGTTGAATCGGCAAAGAGACGGAAGAAAAAGAAATGACGGGAAGCCTATCTGTCGCAATGCACTTCCACGCCTGCCGCGTCCAAATCGGCACCCATAGGCGGATTGCGTTTGGATAGTTTCAAGTCTATACTTTCAACGGCAGGAAAGTCGTGAAACAAACGCTTAACTATGCGTCCGCACACGTGCTCCAATAATTTGGAAGGGATGGCCATCTCTTCCTTTACCGCTTCATACACATCGGCGTAACTCACCGTATTGGCCACATCGTCCGTCTCTGCGGCACGGGCGATGTCGGTCTTTAATCGTAAATCAATGATAAAATCATTGCCTGCTATGGTTTCTTGCCCGCCGACACCATGATGGGCAAAGAAGTGTACCTGATTCAAGAATATGTAGCTGGTCATGCGCAATGGGTATATTTTAGAGTGCAAATATAGGTAAAATCTTTCTTCTGTAATTGCAGAAGTGCAATAACCGTCTGTCTTTACGAAAATCTTCTTTTTGTCCATTATATATTTCCGCACGCCGGAATATTGTGTATCTTTGCGGCATGACAACAATGTTTAAATCGGATTTGGTGTAGTAAACAATCTGTATCATCGATGCGGATTGTCCTTTCGTTTACTCTCGGATGATTTCCTTTCGGGAGTGTTTTCCTATGATTATAATTCAAGTTTAATCTGCATACGGTGCCGGGAGCATTGCAAGGCTTTCCGTGTATGCGAAATATATTACGAAAATGAGTAATGAAAATAAAACAATTCATGATTTCGAACTTAACTTAATCTGTGATTTCTTTTCCACCATGAAACGTCAGGGGCCCGGAAGTCCCGAAGTAACGCTGAAGGCATTGAGCTTTATCGATAATCTTACGGATAAGTCTCTCATTGCCGACCTCGGTTGCGGAACAGGCGGCCAGACAATGGTACTGGCAGAGCATGCGCCCGGGAAGATTACGGGACTTGATTTTCTCCCCGGTTTTGTCGATATCTTTAATCGCAACGCAAGGCAGGCCGCTCTGCAAGACCGGGTGAAAGGGATTGTCGGCTCGATGGATAATCTTCCTTTCCAAGAAGGGGAGCTGGACTTGATTTGGTCGGAAGGAGCTATCTACAATATCGGTTTTGAGCGTGGGCTGAACGAGTGGCGTAAGTATCTGAAGCCGGGCGGCTATATCGCCGTATCCGAGAGCTCGTGGTTTACGGACGAACGTCCTGCGGAGATTAACGATTATTGGATGGATGCGTATCCCGAAATAGATACGATTCCTAATCAGGTGGCTAAGGTGCACGGAGCAGGGTATCTGCCTGTCGCTACATTTGTTTTGCCGGAAAATTGCTGGACGGAACATTACTTCATTCCCAAGCGTGCGGCTCAGGAAGTTTTTCTTTCCAAATATGCCGGAAATAAGATTGCCGAGGAGTTCAGTGCGCTTCAGGCCGATGAGGAAGAACTGTACGGAAAATATAAAAGATTCTACGGCTATACATTCTTCATCGCAAAGAGAGTGGATTGATGATTGCCTGAGATATCCGTGACCGGATGCAGGCACAGGGCAAAATCGTTCCGTAAGACAAATATATTTGTCTTGCGGAACGGATAGATTCATCCCGTGAGACGAAAAAAATCATCTCGCGGGATGAATAATTTTATCTCACGAGATGATTTTACTTGTCTTGTTGTGATTGGCTTATCGTCCGGTTTGCGCGATAAGTTCTTTAATCTTTTCGTTCAGGCTTTCGGCTTTCATCAGTTGTTCCAGCGTCAGGTGCATGCGCCAGCGCCAATAGTGACGTGGGTTGGCGGGAACATTGATGCGCTCTTCCTGTACATTCGGGTTGCGCCATTTACCGTCCATCGACATCCAGTCCTGCAAGGAGAGTATGCAGAGGATAGAGTTGCTGTACAGGTGTTTGCGTACAACCTCCTCGCAAAGTTCGGGCGTGGCCACCGCCGGAGCGGCGCCGTAATGTCCGAGCATGGTATTGTAGTAACGTTGCGTTTGCAGGAAGTCTTCTTCCCACCAGCCGCGCAGCGTGGACATATCGTGTGTGGATATGGTGCAAACGGAACGGTACGGATACCAGTCCGGATGTCCGAACTCTTGTGCCGGGTCTTTGGGCATACGCTGTATCTCCAAAGAAAGGATGCGCAAATCGTTCATCACCCATGCCACGCAATCGGGAATCATGCCCAGGTCTTCACCGCATACCAGCATCCGGGTGGATTGCGTCAGTTGCGGTAACTTGTTCATGGTCTGCTCACGCCAGAATTCGTTGTGGCGGTGGTAGTAATACTGATCGTACAGGCGGTTGAAAGCGGCTTTCTCCCAATCGTTCAAGGAACGGTAGATGTAGTCGTGCTGCACGCCGATGCGCGGGTGGTACTTGTACGGGTCGTTGCGGTCGGGTACAAACAGTACGTCGCTGATAAGCGCGTACAAACCGTCGCGTATCCAAATGCTGTCCTCATCCGTCTTACCGGCAAAGTAGGCTTCTACCTTGCGCTGGGTGTCGAATTCGGGACGCATCCGGTAGATTTCCCAGGTGTCCGTCGGTTCGATGAAGGTCTGCTTTACGTAGTCGGTATGCGGGCCGAACATCTGTCCCAGGAAATACTCGTGTATGTACGGTTTCAGGAATTCTTCGCGGAAGGAGAGGCCGTAGCTCTCTATTTCCTCACGTGTCATGGGCAGGGCGGGCACGAATTGTCCCAGCAAGCCATGTACGGCATGCATGGGAATTTCCCAGATACGGAAGAAGCCGAGGATGTGGTCGATGCGATAGGCGTCGAAGTATTCCGCCATTTTGCGGAAACGCTTCATCCACCATGCATAGCCGTCTTTCTCCATGATATCCCAGTTGTAGGTGGGGAAGCCCCAGTTCTGTCCGTTGACGGAGAAATCATCGGGCGGAGCGCCGGCTTGTCCGTTCAGGTTGAAATAGTGGGGCTCTGTCCATGCCTCTACGCTGTTGCGGCTGATGCCGATAGGTATATCGCCTTTCAGCACGACACCGTTGGCACGCGCGTGTCCGGTGGCGGCGAGCAATTGCAGATGCAGGTTGAACTGGATGTAATAGTAGATGGCGATGTGCGGGTAATCGGCAGATTCCGGTTGGCAGAGCTTCTCAATTTCTGCGGCGTCGTAGCTGCCGTACTTGGGCCACTCGCGGAAGTCGGGCGTTTTGTAAGCGTCGCGCAGGTAGCTGAAAACGGCATAAGGCTGTAACCATTCTTTGTTTGTTTCAAAGAATTCACGGAAAGCCGCCGAGGCCAGTACCTTTTCTCCCTCTTGCTTGAAGATGAGGTGGAAGTATTCCCATTTGGTTTTGTTGACTGCCTCGTAATCGACGGCGGGCAGGGCGTTCAACTCTTTCTGCCGTCTGTTGAATTCCGCCATGGCTTTTTTGTCCTTCAATGTACCCAGTTGTTTCAAATCGGTGTACATCGGGTGGAAAGCGTAGATGGAGATACTGTTATAAGGATAGGAGTCCGTCCACGTATGCGTCATGGTGGTGTCGTTGATGGGCAGAATCTGTACGGCTTTCTGCTTGGTACTTACTGCCCAGTCAATCATGCGTTTCAGGTCGCCGAAGTCGCCTACGCCGAAGCTCTTCTCGGAACGGAGCGAGAATACGGGTACGGCAACGCCTGCGCCTTTCCAGGCGGGAAGGTTGAAATATACGTAGCGGTCGCCGATGACAACCGTCTCGTTTGCACCTGTTTGCGGCTCCGCCATATAGCGGTTCGGGTTGTTTTCCCAGCAAACGGCACGGCGTTCTTTCTTATTATACAGAATGAATTTATATTCCAGCGGGAAGCTGATTTTGGCGGCATCTACCTCTATCTGCCATTCCGGGAAATTGGCGTCGCTCATAAGCACGGCTTTGTCCGGATTCCAGTCTCCGAACATCGGTTGGTTTCCGCAGATGCCCAGACAGTGGTCGCTGTCGATGCAGGGGGAATACGCCTTTATCAACAATCCCTTCTTGTGGCCTTTGGGTGCCGCGCTGCGTTCGCGGTGTGCCAGGAGAGATTCCGTAAAGGCGGAAGTATAGAAATACTGCTGTTCCGGCAGGTTTTTCCAGCAATCCTGTATCCGGTAGACTTTCTTGGAGGTGCCGGAAAGGTAAAGTGTGCGGGGCAGGCTGTTCCACTCTGCGCGTGTAGGCCGGCCGTCGCGGAAGATATAGTAGCTGTATTGGACAAATCCGTTTTCCGGCAATGCGATGCCGACTTCCGCAGTCCAGTGAATACCGTCTACGGTTTGTAGCGGTAATGCTTGGTCGGGATGTTCGTTTCCGAGTTCAGGTATGGAGCCTGAAACTCTGACTTCTTCACCCCAATTGGTTCTGTACTCGATATTAAATGATAAAGTCATATATATTAGATTTAGAAATAACAATAGCTGCAATGATTATGCAAGTATAAAAAATATTCCTCATAATCATGCAGCTATTGTCAGCTATCTCATTTAAATTCCTATGCAAACGTTTGTGCTTGCCTGAGCCTTATCCGCAACGGGATGCGCCGCAAGTGGTACAGATAAGGCAGCCTTCCTGATACACCAGCGTTTCGTTGCCGCAGTTCGGGCATTTCTTGCCTTTGGCTTCCGTTCCGTCCGTTACGTATTTCTTCAGTGCGCGTTCCACGCCGTTCTTCCAGGTGTTGATGTTCTCGCTGTCCAGTTGCAGTGAGCTTACCAGCTTCATTACCTGCTCGATAGGCATACGGTAGCGCAATACGCCGGAGATGAGTTTGGCGTAGTTCCAGTACTCTTTGTTGAACTTCTCGGACAGTCCCTCGATGGTGACTTTGTAGCCGCGTTTGTTCTCGAACTGGAAGTCGTAACGTTTGTTTCCGTTTTCATCGACGTTCTTGATGATGTGTCCTGTTGAAACATTCTTCGGAAGGATGATACCTTCATCGTCGTCTTGAAGACCGGTGAATATTTCGTAAGGATGTCCGTCCAGCAAACCGACGAATGCCACCCATTTTTCCTTGTTGTTCTGGAAGCGCACCACATCCGCTTCCAATACCTTAGGACGGGTTTCGACAACCGTAGGCGGCTTGCACGGCGGAAGCTCTTCTTTCTTTTCGCTCTTGGCGGAAATCAGCACGCCGGAACGCGAACCGTCGCGATAAACCGTACAGCCCTTGCAACCGGATTTCCACGCTTCGATGTACAGGCGGTTTACCAGTTCTTCGTCCACATCGTTCGGCAGGTTGATGGTAACGCTGATAGAGTGGTCTACCCATTTCTGGATACGTCCCTGCATCTTGACTTTCATCAGCCAGTCTACGTCGTTGGAAGTCGCTTTATAATAAGGTGACTTTTCAACGAGCGCATCTATCTCGTCTTGTGTATAGCGTTTGGCGGGATCGTAGCCTTCCGCTTCCATCCATGTAACGAACTTGGGATGGAATACGATGTATTCTTCGAAAGCGTCTCCGGTTTCGTCAACGAAATCGATATGTACGTTGGCGTCGTTCGGATTGACTTTGCGGCGGCGTTTGTAGACGGGCAGGAACACGGGCTCGATGCCGGAGGTGGTCTGCGTCATCAGGCTTGTCGTACCTGTCGGCGCAATGGTGAGGCAGGCGATGTTGCGACGTCCGTATTTCTTCATTTCCTCGTATAATTCGGGATCGGCTTCACGCAGGCGGTTGATGAACGGGTTGTTCTTCTCGCGTTCGCTGTCGTACACTTCGAAAGCGCCACGCTCTTTTGCCATTTCCACGGAAGAACGGTAGGCGCTCAGCGCTACCGTCTTATGTACTTTTTCAGCAAATTCGGTTGCTTCTTCGGTTCCGTAACGCAATCCTAACGCTGCCAGCATATCGCCTTCGGCGGTGATGCCCACACCGGTACGACGGCCTTGACCGCTCTTCTTGTATATCTTCTGCCACAAAACGCTTTCAGTATGTTTTACATCTTCGTTTTCCGGGTCAGAATCAATCTTGGCCATGATGCGCTCTATCTTCTCCAGTTCCAGGTCGATGATGTCGTCCATGATACGTTGGGCCAGTGCAACGTGTTTCTTGAACAGGTCAAAGTCGAAGTAAGCGTCCGGCTTGAACGGATTGACCACGTATGAATATAGGTTGATGGCCAGCAAACGGCAAGAGTCGTAGGGGCACAACGGTATTTCACCGCAAGGATTGGTGGATACCGTACGGTAGCCCAAATCTGCATAGCAATCGGGCACGGATTCTTTTAGGATAGTGTCCCAAAAGAGTACGCCGGGTTCGGCGGACTTCCATGCGTTGTGCACAATTTTCTTCCACAAATCGGCTGCGCTGATTTCTTTCTTGAATACAGGCTCCGTAGCGTCAATGGGATATTGCTGTACGAATGGCGTACCATCGATGGCGGCTTGCATAAATGCGTCGGTCAGCTTAACGGAAACATTGGCGCCCGTAACTTTTCCTTCTGTCATCTTTGCGTCTATGAAGGCTTCCGAATCCGGATGCTTGATAGATACGCTTAGCATCAACGCGCCCCGACGGCCGTCTTGAGCCACTTCGCGGGTAGAGTTGGAGTAGCGTTCCATGAAAGGAACCAGTCCGGTTGAAGTTAAAGCGGAGTTCTTTACGGGAGAACCTTTCGGACGGATATGAGACAAGTCGTGTCCCACACCGCCGCGGCGTTTCATTAGCTGTACTTGTTCTTCGTCTACTTTGAAGATTGCACCGTAAGAGTCGGCTTCACCATCCACGCCTATTACAAAGCAGTTGGAGAGGGAAGCTACCTGGTAATTGTTTCCGATTCCGGTCATCGGACTTCCTTGCGGAACGATGTATTTGAAGTGGTTCAGCAGGTCGAAGAGTTCTTCGGAAGTCAGTGCGTTAGGGTACTTGGCCTCAATACGGGCTACTTCATTGGCTATTCTCCAATGCATGTCTTCCGGAGACTTTTCGTAAATATTTCCGAAAGAGTCTTTGACTGCATATTTGTTCACCCAAACCCTTGCAGCCAGTTCGTCGCCTTGGAAGTATCGTAAAGATTCTTCGTAGGCTTCGTCATAAGAATAAATTTTCTTTTCCACGATGCAATATCTCTTAGATTTAATTGTAAATAAGTAAAAGTGTAGAAGTCGTACTTACAGCTAACAAATGTGATTGCAAATCTATGAATGTTTTTTGTTATTGCAAAATAAAAAGAGATGTTTTTATCAACGGAGTGTAAGTTTTCCGTTTTTATTAGTTAATAGTTTGATTTACATAAAAATAACTTTTTAAAATGAACAAAAAGTTTTCCAAAAAGAAAATTATGTAGATGATTGCTGCGTGGGTGGCTTGCTCTTTTTAGAAAATATGGGTGCACATATTCGGGGGCATTAAATGATACTCTGTATTTCTTTTTATATATTTGCAGAAAAAAGAAAGAATGGAAAGCTTAAAACAAAGGAGAACAATCCGTAAATATCAGCAGAAAGATATTTCTTCTGATTTGTTAAATGATTTGCTTGAAACCTCTTTTCGTGCTTCTACGGTTGGAAACATGCAGGTTTATAGTGTGGTTGTAACTCGTGACGCTGAGCGTAAGGCCAAGTTGGCGCCGGCGCATTTCAATCAGCCTATGGTACAGACAGCGCCGGTAGTCCTTACTTTTTGCATTGACCTGCGTCGTTTTAGCAAATGGTGTGAGCTGCGGAAGGCGGAGCCGGGATATAACAATTTTGAATGGTTTGTTACCGGGTCTGTGGATGCCTTATTGGCAGCGCAAACATTCTGTGTGGCAGCCGAAGAAAAAGGTCTGGGCATCTGTTATTTGGGTACTACCACCTACAATCCCCAAATGATTATTGAAGCGTTGGAATTGCCCGAATTGGTTTTTCCTATCACCACCGTTACCGTGGGCTGGCCTGCGGAAACGCCTGAGCAAGTAGACCGCCTGCCTTTGGAGGCCATTGTCCATGAAGAAACTTACCATGACTATACTCCCGAGGATATCGACCGCCTTTATGCATACAAGGAATCTTTACCCGAAAATAAACGGTTTATTGTCGAAAATAATAAAGAAACGCTGGCTCAGGTCTTTACAGATGTGCGCTATACGAAGAAAGACAGCGAAGCCATGTCCGAAACGCTTTGGAAAGCGATGAAAGCGCAAGGGTTTTGATGAAGTATGAAATATAATCGTATGTTGCGTTTTTCATAAGTAAATACACATAATCGGCTTATGCTACCTGTCATTCAGAGCGAAGCGAAGAACCTACTCCCTTTTTGAATACATAAAGAGAAGAGATTCTTCGCTTCGCTCTGAATGACAGATAGTAATTTTTAATATTTACTTATGCGTTTATACCTTATATTTAATTTCAGTATTTCAGTTTCCTTTTTTCAGTGCGGTCTGAATCTCTTCGATTTCAGCACGGAATGATTTATCGACTTCTTTCAGCTGCTTGATTGTTTTGCAAGCGTGCAGTACGGTAGCATGGTCTTTGTTTCCGATTAACGTACCTATTTTTGCAGTAGAGAAGTCTGTGTGATTTTTGGCTAAATACATGGCTATTTGGCGGGCCTGCACCACTTCGCGTTTGCGCGATTTTGTATGTATGGCGGCATTTTCCAAACCGAAGTGCTTACATACGGTGGTGATTATATCATCGATGGTTATGGCCTTGCTTTCGCTGTTCACGACTTTGCGTACAATGCGTTGCGCCAATTCCAGATCGATTTCCTTGTTATATATGGTGGAATGAGCCATGATGGAGATGACGATACCTTCCAAATCACGCACACTGTTGCCTACATTTTCGGCTATATAGTCAATAACCTCCGGCGGAAATTGTAAACCGTCACGATGTATCTTATTCCGCAGGATGTTTTTGCGCAATTCCACCGTAGGCTTTTCCAATTCCGCTACCATTCCCCATTTGAAACGTGTAATCAGGCGTTCTTCCATACCTTGAAGCAGTACGGGAGCACGGTCGGAAGTAAGGATAAGCTGTTTGCCGTTTTGATGCAGATGATTGAAGATGTGGAAGAACGTGTTCTGCGTTTTGGTAACGCCTGCAAATTCTTGGATATCGTCAATAATCAAAATGTCGATTGTCTGGTAGAAGTTGATGAAGTCGTTGGTTGTGTTGTTGCGTACGGAATCGGTGTATTGCACCTGGAATAGATGCGCAGATACATACAATACGCGTTTCTCAGGATATAATTCCTTGATTTTTGTACCGATGGCATTGGCAAGGTGAGTTTTCCCCACACCTGACGCCCCGTACAAAAACAACGGATTGAAGATAGTTTTCGCCGGATTGAGCGCTACCGCTTCTGCAACGCTGCGAGAAAGTTTGTTGCTATATCCTTCGATAAATGTGTCGAAGTTGTATTCCGGATTCAGATGCGGATCCAGGTCGGGAACAGGTATCTGCGGAATGGCTTTATCTATCGTCTGTTTTTGCGGTATAATAGTACGGTGGGTAGACTCGTAGTTTACGGTCTTTTCAGGCCGTGAACTTTTGTCCACCATAACATTATACATCAACTTTGTTCCCTCTCCGATTACCTTATAAAGGGTCTTACGCAACAAGTCTACAAATTTATCCTCCAGAAATTCGTAAAAGAACTGGCTGGGAACTTGTACAACGAGCGTTTTGTCCTCATATTTTAAGGGAATGATGGGGAGAAACCAAGTTTTATATGTCTGTTCCGGAACATTGTCTCTGATGATTTCAAGACAGCGGTTCCATAATCCGACATGATCCTGTTCACTCATAACGGCTACTAATACATTTATTATTTAAGCAAAACTTCTACGTTTGCAAAATTGGCAATCTTATTTGAAAAAAACAAATCTCTTTTTTCTTGTGTTTCTCAAGAAAATAATAATCTCTTTACTTTCAGCTACTTATCGGAATACATGAAACCTATGCCTTTATAGGAGCTCTTGCTTTTATATAATAGCCTGTAATGTAGTGGATTATCGTCTGTTTGCGGGCCTTTATATCCTCTGCGGGCAGAGTGAATATAAACCTCTTTTTTACTTTATACATAGACTTATCAAGGGCTTTCTTTCCCCAAACAGATAAGTCTTATTATTTAGACAAAATCTATATAAGCGAAAAATCTACTTATCTTTTTTGCCGAACAACGAGAAGTGAACGTAGCGTTTAGGATGCGATTTCAGGTCTTCCAACAAGCTCGCCGCATTCGCCGTTGTGGCATTTAGATTATTGTAAAGTGACGGGTCGTTCAATAACAATCCGACGGTATTGTCTTTACGGTTTAATTTGTCTGTAATCATTTTTACGTTAGCCAATGTAGAGTCTATGCTTTGCATGGCTGTTGCGTAGTCTATCTCTTTCAGATTATTGGAAATAAGCACGAAGTTATCTCCGATGGTGTTCAGCTTTCCGGTGAGCTGAGGAATATCCTTGTTCATTAATGTTTGCAGCTGCCCGCTGGTTACGGCCAGGTTGGCTGTCAGGTTCTGCACATTGTGCAGGGTGGCCGGTATGGCCGGGTCTGCCAATACTGTGTTTAAAGAGCCGAGGATGGAGTCCAGCTTGGGCAGCATCTTTTCCAGTTGCGGCATCATGGAAGCTACCTTTTCCATCATTCCGTTGTTGAGGGTGCCGGGAATCGTATCTCCAATCTGATATTTCTCGCGGGGGTTGTTGGCAAGGAGAAGGTTCATCTTGACGCCTCCTAACATTTCTGCGGCCAATTCTGCCGTACTTCCTTTGGGAATACGCAGGTCGGTATTGACATCTATTTCGGCAATGACTTTTCCGGGTTGGGTATAATCGTAATACAGGTCGCGTACGATACCTACGCGGAAACCGTCGGCAAAGACGGGGCTTGATTTGGTGAGTCCGTTGACATTGTGAAATTTGACATAGAAATAGCTGGAAGGCTTGAACATGTTGATGCCTTTCAGATAATTGATGCCATATACTAATATGCAGAGCGCGGCTATTCCTGCAATTCCTATTCTGACTTCTTTGGTAATATACTTCATGATGTATTTTATTTATTTCTTTTTGTTTTTAAATTCGTTGACGGCAGCGTTGACGTTCACCTTTTTACCATTCTTGAAAGCTATGATGAAAGCATCCTTGAATTGTGCCGTAATGGAGCGTTTGGTACGTAACACCTTGTTATAATCGGAAGATGCGCCATAGGTGTATTTGTATAAACCGCCTTCCTTGTAATAATCCACATTTTTCAGCCCTTTCAATCGTTTGTCGTTCTTTGCCAACGGACGGGAAGAGGTGAGTATCTGTATCTTGAACACGGGGGCATTGTCTTCTGTTTGCGCAACGGCGGCTTTTTCCGAACGTTGAGGTGTCGGCTTGCCGCTTTGGCCGGCTGCTTTTTTTTCTGTTTGGGATGCCGCGCCGGCAGATGCGGTTGCCTCTTCTTCCGGTTGCGGTATGTCTTCCGGCAGAATGGTCTGGCTACTTCCGTTCAATCGGATTTCCTGCTCGCGCTTATAGGTAAGAAAAGCGCGGAAGATGCCGTTGGCAAGGGTGGTGGTTCCTGCATCCGTATTTAAATAGCGTTCTTCTTCCGGAGTGGAGATGAAGCCGAGTTCCACCAGAATGCTTGGCATGGCACTGGCTTTCAGTACCAGAAAACCTGCCTGATGCACCCCCCGGTCTACCCGTCGGCACGTATTGCGGAAATGCTTCTGTACGAGCGACGCCAGATGTACACTTTGCGACATATACTTATCCTGCATAAACTCGAAGATGATATAGGACTCGGCGGAATTGGGATTAAACCCCGCATAGCGTGTTTTATAGTCGCTTTCATAGAGAATAACCGAGTTTTCCCGCTTGGCTACTTCGAGATTGGCGTCCGATTTTGCAAGACCTAATGTCCAGGTGGATGCGCCTTTGGCGGTACGATTGTTGGCAAGCGCATTGGTGTGGATTGAAATAAAAAGGTCTGCTTTGGCGTCATTGGCTATCTCCGCACGTCGGTTTAATGGGATAAAGACATCCCGCGTACGGGTATAGACGACTTTTACATCCGGACAATTCTTTTGTATCTGTTTGCCGAGTTTGAGCGCTACATTCAAATTAATGTTCTTTTCTTTGGATATCTTACCGATAGCGCCGGGGTCATGCCCCCCGTGTCCGGCATCGATAACGACGACAAAATCCTTCGCTTCAGCACTGCCGCTACAAAAAGGAGAGGTGAGCAGCCCCAAGCAAATACCTATATATAATATGTATCGTCTATACAGTTTCATATAAAAAACATTGCAAAGATAGTGCAAAGGTCTATTTTCGCTCCGCAAATGTAGTGTAATTTTATAGAAAACTCACACTTTGCTTTCAAGTTTTATTTGTAACAGCTTCTTTTTAGGGAGATTTAGTCTTTACGTTTGCAAAATTTATAGTTTTTCTATGCCTGCGTTTGGTTTACGGTCAGTAGCGAATAATTCGTCAGACAGCCGTTGCCCTTTCGTTAGACAACTGTCTAACGAAAGGGCAACGGCTGTCTGACGTAAGGATGACAATTGTCTAACGAATTAAAAGTGCCGGATTTCCCGTTTATTCAACTCTTTTTTCCCTTTTATTTTCTGCGATGAGCCTACTTGTTGATAATATCCGTAACTTTGCGCGCAAATATTAATAGGTAGATACAGGTATGCTTCTTCGTTTTATAAAGAATTGGACATTGCCTTTGGCGATGCTTGCGGGTACCGCAGGGTACTTTTTCTTTGCAAGAATTCCTTTGCTTGCGCCGGCAAAACCCTGTCTGAACGGGCTGATAGCTCTCCTTACCCCGGCTTTGATTTTTGCGCAATTGCTACTGACTTTTTGCAAAGTGGAGGTGCACGAGCTGAAACCGAAGGCATGGCACGGTTGGCTGTTGCTGTTTCAGACGGTTTCGTGTCTGGCTGTTGCGGCTTTGCTGGTGTGCTGCCCCATGAAAGAGATGTATCGGGAAATCTTTGAAGGGGCTATGGTATGCCTTATCTGTCCTACGGCTACTGCTGCTGCGGTGATTACCGGCAAACTGGGCGGAAGTGCGTCGAGCCTTACCACGTATACATTGTTATCCAATCTTCTGGCTGCTGTGGCTGTGCCGTTGGTGTTTCCTTGGGTAGAGCCGCATGCAGACATAACTTTCTTTGCGGCTTTCCTGAAAATACTGAGCAAGGTGTTTCCGCTGTTGCTCCTGCCTTTCTTTATAGCATGGTTTCTGCGGGTGTTTGTCAAGAAGGCGCACCGGTATTTATTGGAGTTTCATGATGCGGCTTTTTATTTGTGGGCGGTGGCGCTTGCCATTGTGTCGGGGCAGACGGTGCGCTCGTTGGTGAATAGCGATGCGCCGGTGTTTGTGGAAGTCCTGATTGCTTTAGCAGGTTTGATAGCCTGCTGTGTCCAATTCTATCTGGGGAAGAGAATCGGCGGGCACTACAATGACCGTATCAGTGGCGGACAGGCGTTGGGGCAGAAAAATACGGTACTTGCCATCTGGATGTCCTATACTTATTTGAATCCGTTGTCCTCAGTGGGGCCGGGGTCGTATGTACTGTGGCAGAATATCATTAACAGTTATCAGCTCTGGAAAAAGAGAAAGAGGGAATCCTAAGCCCTCAGGGTACGGAGCATGTCAAGACATTATTCGTCGTACCCCAGTTTCTTCTCGTTATAATCCGACGCGATATAGGCGGGGCGCCTTTTGGTTTCTTTGAAGATACGTCCGATGTATTCTCCTATGACACCCAATGAGAACAGCTGAATACCGCCCAAAAATAGGATAACTACTATCAAAGTGGGGAAGCCGGCAGCCTG
This sequence comes from Bacteroides sp. 44_46, assembly GCF_001915465.1. Lineage (NCBI taxonomy): Bacteria > Pseudomonadati > Bacteroidota > Bacteroidia > Bacteroidales > Bacteroidaceae > Bacteroides > Bacteroides sp. 44_46. The sequence goes on from NZ_MNQO01000013.1 coordinate 20,614, forward strand.
GTCACCGTATATAATAGTCTTTATCAGGAAATAGATGGCGTAGATAAAGCTGGAAATAGAGCAGAGAATCCCGCATACGGTGGCGATACGTAAGGGAGCGGTGGAAGATGAGGTGATCCCTTCGATGGCCAGGTTCAATAGTTTGAAGAAACTCCAGGATGAATGTCCGGCGAGGCGGTCGCCCCGGTCGAACTCTATGCTTTTCTTTTGGTAGCCTATCCAGCAGAATAATCCTTTGGTGTATCGCTCTTGTTCCCGCAGACGCCTTAACGTCAATACGCAGCGACGGTCGAGCAGGCGGAAATCACCTACGTTCGGCAGGATGTCTATCCGGCTCATGTTCTGCAGAATCTTGTAGAAAGCAAGCGACAGCCGGCGGCGCAACCAGCTCTCTTCTCCACGGCTGCGGCGCTTGGCGTAGATGTCGTCATAGCCTTCTTCCCAATATTGCAACATCCGGTCTACGAGCTCGGGCGGGTCTTGCAGGTCGGCATCCATTATTACGCAGCAGTCTCCGGTCGTGTAGTCGAATCCTGCCAGCATGGCGATTTCTTTGCCGAAGTTACGTGAAAGATTTACGAAGTTCACCCTGTTGTCCGTTTGTCTGAGTTGGCGGATGACGTCGAGCGTCTGGTCGCTGCTGCCGTCATTTATAAACAAGATTTCCCACTCATAGGTATCGTTGCGGTTGATAAGCTCTATCAAACGTTGATAGAGAGCGGGGAGCATAGCCTCTTCGTTGTAGACCGGAATCAGTAAGGTTACTTTCTTCATTTCACAAGTGTGTATGATAAATACTTCGCAAATATATTATATTTAAGGAAGCTTTGAACAATATTACTTAAAAAAACATCGATTTGAGTACATCAACCTTTTCGTTTGAAAACGAAGCGCACCAATAAGAAATTGACCGGAATGGCTATGGCGAATACCGGAATAGGAGCGATGGCTTTGGAAAGTCCCAGCCACAGGAAGGTGTTCAGCAGTCCGATGTGCAACAGGTAATTGAATAAATGCGCCCCGCCGAAACCGAACGCTTTGCTCCATGACGGCTTTTTGCCGAACGTAAAGTAGGCGGTAAGGTAAAAATTGGCGATAAAGCTGAGGGCGTAACCGAGGGTGTAAGCTATATTTACATTGATGAATTTTTGCAGTAAGAAGTATATTCCGTAGTGCAGGGCGGTCGCAAAAACGCCCACCATGACAAAACGTATGAATTCGGGAAGTCTTTTTAATTGCTTCATTTTAGGTTTACACTATCATTGAGGCGGCAAAGTTAGGTATTGTTATAGAATAATTCGTATTTTTGCAGCGTGAAAATGTAAAAACGAAAATATATGTCAGACAGAAAGATAGCGTTCTGGTTTATTGCACTGTTAAGTGTGCTCGTATTGGTTCCCTTTTTAGGAGAAACCATTTTTTATTCGAAAGGGGAACCTCGTGAAGCGATAGTTGCGTATACCATGCTGGAAAGCGGTAACTGGATACTTCCGATGAACTATGGAGTGGAAATAGCTTATAAACCGCCTTTTCTTTATTGGACGATAGCCGTTATTTCATCCGTCTTGGGGGGAGTCTCGGAGTTTTCGGCACGTATGCCGTCGGCGCTCGCTTTTCTGGCTATGCAGTTGGTTTTCTTTAGTTTCGTTGCCAAACGTAAGGACGTAAAGACGGCGTTCCTGACCTCTATCCTTCTGTTGTCTTCTTTTGAAGTACACCGCGCGGCGGTAGCTTGCCGGCTGGATATGTTGCAAGTTTCCCTCATCGTGATTTCATTGTGCCTGCTTTTCCGGTGGGACGAGAAGAACTGCAAAGGAATTCCCTGGCTGGCCGTGTTGTTGATGGCATGCGCTACATTGACGAAGGGGCCGGTCGGTTCCATCTTTCCTTGCCTGGGTATCGGTGTGTATCAGTTATTGCGCGGACGTTCGTTCGGAAAGACTTTCTTTTCGCTGCTGGGTATCGGATTGTTATCCCTCATTCCTTTGGGCGTCTGGTTTTGGGCGGCTTATCAGCAAGGCGGGGAATCGTTTGTCAATTTGATGCTGGAAGAGAATACCGGACGCTTTTTCCGGAAAATGTCCTATGCGTCACATGAGAACCCGATATGGTATAACTTCCTGACTATTATTTGGGGATGGATTCCCTGGACTTTGGTACTGCTTATTTCCTTGTTCGGACTGAAATGGAAAAAGATGCATATCCTGCCGGAAGGGGCTTCCGTGGGTGAACGTTTGAAGAAAGGGTGGAACAAATTCCGTTCTCAGTCGCCGTTGCAGCTTTTTGCGTGGGTGGTAATCTTAACGATTTTCATCTTTTACTGCATCCCCAAGAGTAAACGCAGCGTATATTTACTGCCTATCTACCCGTTTATGGGAATGTTGCTTGCCGAATACCTGCTGGCATTGGTGCAACGGGGCGCGAAAGTGTTTAGGATTTCCGCCTGGATTTTTGCTTCATTGGCTATATTGCTTACCGTTACTTTCTTTGCGGTACGTCTGGGAATGATTCCCGAAAGCATTTGGGGCACAGGCAGGCACGCCGCCGAGAATATAGCGTTTACGCATGCGTTGCAGACCGTACAGCTTTCATTACCGAAATGGCTGATTGTGTTCTTGCCGCTTGTGGCTGCTGTCTGCCTGCTGTACATGCTGGTGAAGCGTGCGGATACGCGTTCGCTGTTATATGGCACGGCGGGATGCGTATTATGTATTTTTGTGTCATTGGACGGAGTTTACCAACCCAATATACTGGCGGTGAAGTCGGACAAGCATCTGGCTGTACGCTTGAATGAATTGGAGCCTCAGGGCACGGTATATTCGTATGGCGACTGGGTGAAATTCTATGGCATAAACTACTATTTGGGCGACCGCGTACGTATCTTTGATAGAATGCGGCCTGCCGAGGGGTATGTATTGGTGACGGATGAGCTGCAGGAAAAGTTCTTGCAGGAGAATAAAGATTCCTACCGGTTGGAAGAAGTGCATCGTACTCCTTTGCGCAGTTGTGATTTGCGTAGGAAAGTCATCGTTTATAAATTCAGCAAGAAATAAAATGTGCCCTCGCGAGTTGATTGACAAATATTATCCGGAAGCGGATGAACTGAAACATATTCTGCTGACGCACAGCCGTTCGGTGGCTGATAAGGCTTTATGGATTGCCGACAATCATCCGGAATTGTCTTTAGACAGAGACTTTTTGTATGAAGCGGCCATGCTGCATGATATAGGCATATTCCTGACGGATGCCGACGGTATCTGTTGCTTCGGCGATAAACCTTATATCTGCCATGGCTATTTAGGAGCGGATTTGGTGCGTTCGGAAGGTTACCCGCGTCATGCTTTGGTATGTGAAAGGCATACGGGAGCAGGGCTTTCGCTGGAAGATATCATTGCGCAAAATCTGCCTGTTCCCCACCGGGATATGCTTCCGGTAAGCATGGAGGAGCAGGTTGTCTGTTTTGCCGATAAGTTTTACTCCAAGACGCATCTGGAACGGGAAAAAAGCGTGGAGAAAGCGCGGAAGAGTTTACAGCGCTATGGCGAAGCCGGTCTGCAACGCTTTGACCATTGGTGCGAACTGTTTTTGTAGCAATCTAAATTTCTTTAAAAAGGGAGATTATCCGTATAAATTACGTACTTTTGCCCTTTCAAGCGTAAACTGTTAGTTAATGACGCCATTGAAAGCAAATACATTCATATCATTCATACTACTATTCGTCTTACTTCTTCTTTCCGGTGAGGCTGCTTCGCAACGTCGTCGGCGAGGTGTTGTGCCGCCCGAAAGACAGCAAGCGGACTCTTTGCGGGGCGATTCGCTCGGACAGAGGATTGCGTCTTCTCACAGGAGAGGTGTGCGCGATACCTTGCAGGCCGATTCTTTGCAGATGGATACGCTGGCTGCTCCCGGCAAGAAAAAGCAGCCTTTGGATGCTCCGGTGACCTATGAAGCCAACGACTCTATTGTGTTTGCCCAAGGCGGATATGCGCATCTGTATGGCCAGGGAAAAGTAAATTATCAGCAGATAGAATTGGCGGCCGATGTTATTACCATGAATATGGATAGCAGCACGGTATATGCCCACGGGGTAGAGGATTCGTTGGGTGTGAAGAAGGGAACTCCGGTTTTTAAGGACGGGGAAACTCCGTATGAGACTAATACGATTCGCTATAACTTCAAGAGCAAGAAGGGTATTATAAGTAATGTGGTCAGTCAGCAGGGAGAGGGATATGTGACCGGAAACAATGCGAAGAAAGGCACTAATGACGAGCTGTATATGAAGAGCGGCCGATATACGACTTGTGACCACCACGAGCATCCCCACTTTTATATGCAGATGACTTACGCGAAAGTACGCCCTAAAAAGAATGTTGTGACGGGTCCTGCCTATCTGGTGGTTGAGGACGTTCCTTTGCCGCTGGCCGTGCCGTTCTTCTTTTTTCCGTTCTCGAGCAGCTATTCGTCCGGTTTCCTTATGCCTACATACATGGATGACTCCAGCCGCGGTTTCGGTTTGACGGATGGCGGGTATTATTTTGCTATCAGTGACAAGATGGATTTGAAGCTGCGGGCCGATATCTTTACGAAAGGTTCCTGGGCGTTGAATGCAGAGTCTAATTATATCAAGAGATACAAATATTCCGGCTTGTTCCAGGCAAGCTATCAGGTAACCAAGACCGGTGATAAAGGATTACCGGATTATTCCGTTGCAAAAGACTTCAAGATTGTCTGGTCTCACAGACAGGACGCGAAGGCCAATCCGAATCAGACGTTCTCTGCCAGCGTGAATTTTGCGACCAGCAGTTATGAACGTACCAATATCGGAAACATGTACAACTCGAATGCCATGTCGCAGAATACGAAGACCTCAAGTGTCAGCTATTCCCGCTATTTCTTTGACAGGAAACTGACGGTTGCGGCAACTACCAATATTGCACAGACCATGAGGGACTCCTCGGTCAATGTCACTTTGCCCGACTTGAATATCTCTTTGTCTACGCTTTATCCTTTTAAACGCAAGAAAGCGGCAGGCGAGGAAAGATGGTATGAGAAAATCTCGATTCGGTATACGGGACGTTTGACCAACAGTATTCAGACAAAAGACAATCTTCTGTTTAAGTCCAATCTGATAAAGGACTGGAAGAACGGTATGAAGCATGAAATACCGGTCAGCGCTACTTTTACATTATTCAAATACTTTAATGTAACTCCTTCTGTCAGCTATACGGAGCGTTGGTACACGCGTAAGGTGATGAAGGATTGGGATCCCAATGCCGCCGGTGGCAGTGGCAAAGAAGTGGCTACCGATACGATTTACGGTTTCCATCGCGTATATAATTACAATGCCAGTTTGGGTATCAATACGAAGATATACGGTATGTATAATCCTATATTCCTGCCTAAAAAGAAGATACAGATTCGTCATGTCATAACTCCGTCGGTGAGCATAAGCGCCGCTCCGGATTTCGGTTCCTCACGCTATGGGTATTACGAGTCTTACATCAGGAATTATGCGGACGGAAGACGGGATACCGTGACGTATTCTCCCTATTCGGGACAAGCATTTGATGTGCCGGGAAGAGGCAAACAGGGAAATATAACCTTTAGCATATCCAATAACCTGGAAATGAAATATTACAGCAGCAAGAAAGATACTGTAAAGAAGGTTAGTTTGATTGATGAGTTGGGCGCCAATATCAGTTATAATATGGCTGCCGCAACGCGTCCTTGGAGTGACCTCGGTTTGAATTTACGTTTGAAGTTGAGTAAGAACTATACATTCAGTATGAGCTCTTCATTCAAAACATACGGTTATAAATTCGATAAGAATGGTAATGTGGTGCCTAATGACCGTACGGAATGGTCGTATGGACGTTTTGGTATATTCCAGGGGTACGGTTCTTCTTTCAGCTATACATTTAATAATGATACGTGGAAAAAGTGGAAAGAGAAACTGAGCGGTACCGGCGATTCCGATAAGGAGAAAAAAGACGAAGCGGCCTCTGAAGAAGGAGAAGGCACGGAAGACGGCTCCGATGATACCGGTATTCCTAAGAAAAAAGTTGAAAAAGCCGCTGTCGATTCCGACGGCTATCAGGTATTCAAAATGCCGTGGTCTCTGAACTTTAATTATAGTTTTAATATATCTGAGGATACCTCAAAGCCTATCAACCGGAAAACGATGCGTTATCCCTATCGCTATACTCATAACCTGAGCGCTTCCGGCAATATAAAACTTTCCAATAAGTGGGCGGTCAGCTTTAATTCCGGTTACGATTTTGAAGCTAAGAAGATAGTACAGACCACCTTTAATATCACGCGCGACCTGCACTGTTTCAGTATGTCGGCCAGTTTGTCTCCTTTCGGGCAGTGGAAATATTATAATTTCACTATCCGCGCCAACGCAAGTATCTTGCAAGACTTGAAATGGGAGCAGAGAAGCCAGACGCAGAGTAATATCCAGTGGTACTAATTATAATTTAGGTACGGATGACACGGATTCATTTTATTCTTTTTCCGTGCAATCCGTGTCGTCCGTACCTGAAAAATCATCAAATACATTTTGACGCAACTCCATTTACGGGTGCCGCTTTACCATTTTATCTCTTCCTCTCCGTGCGCTTTCAAATATTCATTGGCTTTGCTGAAATGCTTGTTTCCGAAAAAGCCGTTGTATGCGGAAAGGGGAGAAGGGTGGGCGGATGTCAATACCAGGTGCTTGTTGCGATCTATAAAGGCGCCTTTTCGTTGCGCATAAGCTCCCCATAATATGAAGACCAAATGTTCACGTTCTTCGGCAAGGATGCGGATGGCGGCATCCGTAAATGTTTCCCAGCCGTGGTTTTGATGGGAGCCGGCCTGATGGGCACGTACTGTGAGGGTGGCATTGAGCAATAATACGCCTTGTTCCGCCCAGCGGGTCAGGTTACCGGTGGGTGGCGCGTCCGTTCCGATATCTTCTTTGATTTCTTTGAAGATGTTGACTAAAGAAGGCGGAAAGGGTACGCCGTCATTTACGGAGAAACACAATCCGTGGGCTTGTCCGGGACCGTGATATGGGTCTTGGCCGATAATCACAACTTTTACTTTATCGAAAGGACATAAGTTGAAGGCGTTGAATATCAATTTTCCCGGTGGATATATGGTATATTTACCATATTCCTCACGAACGAAGTTCGTTAATGTATAAAAGTAATCTTTGTCAAATTCAGGCTGCAAATGGGCTTTCCAGCTATCTTCGATTTGAACGTTCATAATAGGAAGTGTTAGTGGTTTACGACGCTAAGATACAAATATTTCACCATAGTATACAAAGAGCCCCACAGAGTTTTTACTTTTTCCTTTGAAACTCTGCGGGACTTTATATCGTTTACAGGCTATATTCAGATTAGATGTATGTTGTGCGCCTTGCATTCCGCGCGCATGTCTTCAGGCCAGATGCTGGCTTGTATCTCTCCGATATGCGCTTTGCGCAAGTAGAACATACACAGTCGGGACTGGCCGATACCGCCGCCGATAGACAGGGGCAGAGCGTCTCCCATCAGGCGTTTGTGGAAGTAGAGTTCCAAACGTTTTTCTTCACCTTCCTGTTTGAGCTGACGCTGGAGGGCTTCTTTGTCTACGCGGATACCCATTGAGGATAATTCCACACTGCGCTGAAGCACATCGTCCCATAGCAGTAAGTCGCCGTTTAGGCCGGGCAGGCCGTTCAAGCCCGGAGTTGTGTAGTCATCATAGTCCGGGGCGCGTCCGTCGTGTTTTTTACCGTCGCTCAGTTTGCAACCGATACCGATGATGAATACGGCTCCGAACTTTTTGGCGATGGCATGCTCCCGGCATTTCGGTTCTAGATTGGGATACATCTGCCGGAGTTCTTCCGCATGGATAAAGTGCAGTTTCTGTGGCAGGCAGGGCTTGATTTGCGGATACATTTCGTATACCATGTACTCTGTACGAACCATCGCCGCATAAATACGGGTGACTATCTCTTTCAGAAAATCTATATTACGGTCTTGTTCGGTGATAACACGCTCCCAATCCCATTGGTCTACATATAAAGAATGTAAGTTGCCTAATTCTTCGTCCGCGCGGATGGCGTTCATATCGGTATAGATTCCGTATCCCGGCTCTATATGGTATTCGGCAAGTGTCAGACGTTTCCACTTGGCAAGCGAATGTACTACTTCTGCTTGCGCATCGCCTAAATCCTTGATGGGAAAAGATACCGCCCGTTCCACACCGTTCAAATCATCGTTGATACCCATGCCTTTCAATACAAAAAGAGGGGCGGTGACACGACGCAGGCGAAGCTCGGAAGAAAGGTTCAACTGGAAAAATTCTTTAATCTGTTTAATACCTAATTCCGTTTGTTTTAAGTCCAATAAAGGTTTATATCCTTCGGGTTTTATCAGGTAGCTCATAGGTTTAATCTCTATAACTTCTATTAATTTGTTCGGCAAAGATAGGAATAATATTGATACTTGCTTCTATTTTGAGTGAAAAAATAACAAAATGTATGTGTATATTGCTTTGCTGCTCTCAAAATAATATCGAGAGCATTCTGTGTGAAACAGATAGAAAAAACGCGTGAAGATTAGGAATATGCGGAGATTTTTTCTACTTTTGCATCCGAATTAAGGCTCCGTAGCTTAGTGAATAGAGCGTCAGATTCCGGTTCTGAAGGTCGTGCGTTTGAATCGCACCGGGGTCACTAAATAAAAAACTCCCTTTGCAGCCATGCGCAAAGGGAGTTTTCTATTATTATAAGTCTTAGTTTAGAAATAGAATGTCATGTTTAAGGCACCGCCAAGGCTTTCGGTTCCGATGTGGAAGCCTCTGTCGCCCGGGCTGCTTAAATCGGTTCTTTCTTCGATTTTACCGAGTGTGGTGTTATATCCTTCTGTTTTTTGGTAGGACTGGGACCCGAACATATAATATGCTGTTACGTTAACCTCGGCGCCTAAAGAGATTTTAGGAGCAACGAACCATTCTACGCCGACACTTCCGGTAAGTCCCGTGTAGAAAGTACCGTTATCTTTTGTTTCCAGAGGGCGGTATCCGTTTGAGTATATGCCATTGCCGCTGAATTCAGGAGAAATACTCGGTTGTTGGTTGACGGTAGTCATTTCATTGGCCCATTCGTAAGTGTATTTCTGTGTCTGAAAGGCGAAAAGGACACCTGCTCCAAACACGCCCTGTACTCTCTTCGAACCTTTGCGGTATTCCATTCCCAGGTTGAGGCTCATGCCGTTGTTGCTAACACGGCAGGCATCGATAATTTTATCTTCACTCAGAGGATTGTCCAAAAGAGCCTTGTCATCTTGCACATAACCTCTGTTTTTGTCGGATCCGAACATGAAACCTACATTGGCGCGCAGTGCGATGTTGTCTGTCAACATGTATTTGGCCAAAATAGAAACATCCGGTATTAAATTGAAGTCACTGTTGTCTTTTGTAAAAGACGAACCACCACCGAATGTATCGTTGTTATTACCACCGATGTGCTTCAGCAAAGGGATTACATTGACGCCGATGGCCCAATCTCCTGCTTCCGGAAGATACTGCTTGGCAGCCTTCTCCTGCGCATTTGCTCCCATTAATGGCAGCAAACAGATTATAAAGACGGATAATATCTTTTTCATGCGTTTATTATTTATTCTGCATTAATAGTTGAAGACGGTTTTATCTAATTCCTCATGGTTATATGTTGCCTTTCCTGCGGCGATAATATCATTAGGCTTTATGTCGCTTAATATTATTTCCGGTGAGCTATATACGGCATCTTTGGCGATAACAGAATTTTGGGTAGTGCCGCTACCGCTATTAGAGTTGATTTTATAATACGGCGCCTCAAATGATTTGGCCTTAATAGTAACCGTAACTCCATTTTCAACGGCGGGAATTTCGATTTCATATTTACCTTGGGCATCCGTTGTTGTTTCAAGAGTGGTATATCCTCCGTAACTGGAACTGTTGTTGTTAAAAGAAGAGTTATTTATCATTACATAAACAGTCGTGTTCATCACGGGCTTTTCGGTATTTACCGCAGTACTGCTTGATGAGGTTTTGTTATCATCATAAACGAAGCTTCCTTTGATGATAGCTTTCCCTTGGATATTGTCAATAGACAATGAAGTTTGATCTTCTGAGCAAGATGAAAACCCTAATGCTACGATAGCACAGGCGATTAAAGTTTTAATTCTAGTTAGTTTGTCCATAATTTTAAATGTTAGTAATTAATAAATATTGACGGCGCAAATTTATTATTGTTTTATCTAACATCCAAATGAAAACTAAAATATTTTAATATTAATATCTTTTGTGTAAAATTAAATATCTGTTTTTCTGTATTTTAGGTCTATAAAGACTTTATCAACTTTAAGTAAAGCCGATGTAAAAAGTAAATAATATTTATGATTATTCTTGTGGCTCGAGCTCTTTCCGCACTATTTCCCAATTATCACAGAAAGCCTGCATGGAAGGAAACAATAAATCGGCTCCGGCATCCAATAGCACTTGCCCATCCAATGGGCCGGTATTGACGGCAACCGTAAATATACCCGCTGCTACTCCGGCCTGTACACCGATAGGGGCATTCTCAATGACAATGGCTTCGTTGGCTTTTACGCCTGCTTTTTCCAATCCCATAAGATAAGGTTCGGGGTTGGGCTTACCGTATTTCACATCAAAAGCGGTTACCATACGTTCGCGCCGGAACATACCGGGAAAGTTATGGGACAACCGGTTTAACAGAGAGTGCTGGCCGGAACCGGTTACCAATACGGGAGTCAATCCTTCCGCTTTTATTTTTTGCAGCACCTCCCAGGAACCGGGCATACGTTCAGGGTCGGGGTGTTTGTTGAATTCTTCGCTTTTCTCGGCATAGATACTTTCTATCATGTCAGGAGTAGCGTCTTTGCCGTACTGCCGCTGATATACAAGATTTATTGTGGCGGCTCCGGTACGTCCTTCATGCATATAAGCTTCCTCTCTGCTCAGGTGCAGACCATGGCGTTCCATCACCTTATGCCAGGCATCCGCATGATAGGGCATGGAATTGAATAATACACCGTCCATATCAAAAAGGACGGCTTTCAGCCGGATATCAGCGTATCCGTGTTTTTTCAAATAGCGGGTAATTGATTCTTTGAACACTTGGTAAATTGAGAATTAAGAATTGAGAATTGAGAAATGAGGGGGGGGATAAATCAAGAGTTGAGAATAAAGAAACAGCTTCTTGACATTACGCATGATTATTTGTGCGCAGCTATTTCTCAATTCTCAACTCCCGATTTTCAATTTATTACAGTCTTGCCTGAATTGCTTTGGATTCTTCTTCGTAGCCCGGCTTGTTCAATAAGGCGAACATATTCTTCTTGTAGGCTTCCACACCCGGTTGGTTGAATGGATTGACGCCCAGGAGATAACCGCTGATACCGCATGCTTTTTCAAAGAAATACAGTAATCCGCCGATACTTTCCTCATTCAGTGCGGGGATAACGATGCGCATATTGGGTACGCCACCGTCTACGTGAGCCAGCTGCGTGCCGAGTTCTGCCATCTTGTTCACTTCGTCTACGTGCTTGCCGGCGAGGAAGTTCAGACCGTCGAGGTTGGCTTCGTCCGAAGGAACTTGCAGGGAGTACTGGGTCTTTTCTACTGAGATGACGGTCTCGTAAATGGTACGTTCGCCTTCCTGAATCCATTGTCCCATGGAGTGCAGGTCGGTAGAGAAATCTACGGATGCAGGGAAGATACCCTTGTTCTCTTTACCTTCGGATTCACCGTAGAGTTGTTTCCACCATTCGCTCACGTAGTGCAGCTTGGGGTTGAAGTTTACGAGGATTTCAATCTTCTTGCCGTTCTTGTAAAGCTCATTGCGGGTAGCCGCATAGATGGCTGCCGGGTTCTCCGCGAACGGAACATCCTTTCCGCAAGTCTTTTCCATGGCTGCTGCGCCGGCTATCAGCTTCTCGATGTCAAATCCTGCTACTGCGATGGGCAGCAAACCTACCGGAGTGAGTACGGAGAAACGACCGCCTACGTTATCGGGAATAATGAAAGATTTGTAGCCTTCATTGTCTGCGGTGACACGTGCGGCACCCTTCTTGGCGTCTGTAACGGCAACAATCACTTTTTTTGCCATATCCTTGCCGCGTTGGTCTTCGCATTGTTTTTTCAGCAGGCGGAAAGCCAAAGCCGTTTCGGTAGTAGTTCCTGATTTGGAAATATTGATGACACCGAATTTCTTATCTTTCAGATATTCGGTAAGTTCGTACAGATAATCTTCACCGATGTTGTGTCCTGCATACAGAATAACCGGGCCGGACTTCTTGTCTTGCAACCATGTGAAACTGTTTGACAAAGCCTCGATAACGGCGCGTGCACCGAGGTAGCTTCCGCCAATTCCGGCAACAATCACTACTTCACAATTTTCACGCAATACTTGCGCGGTAGCTTTCAGGTCTGCCAAGTGCTCCTTTGTAATAGAAGAGGGAAGGTGCAGCCAGCCTAAAAAGTCATTACCTTTACCGGTACCGTTTTCCAATGCTTCTTGTGCAGCCTTAACTTGAGCTTCGTAGGCGAAAACGTTTTCTTTGGAAATGAATCCAAGAGTCTTTTCAATGTTCAAACTAATCATAATATTATAGGTTTTAAATTCTGTATTTCGTCCTTCCTGTTCCTTCTTCCGTATTACCGGAAAGAGTCAGTCAGTAACTTAATTTCAATCATCGGTGAGATGCGTTCATACAAGATGTTGTACACAGCATCCAGTATCGGCATATTCACGTGGTAATGCTTGTTGATTTCCTTGATACATTTGGTTCCGTAATAACCTTCGGCTATCATTTCCATCTCTATCTGGGCGCTTTTTACGGAATATCCCTTGCCTATCATCGTACCGAACGTACGGTTACGGCTGAAGTTGGAGTATCCCGTCACCAACATGTCACCCAGATAAACGGAATCACTGATGTTTCTGTTCAGCGGATGTACGGTTTGCAGGAAACGGTCCATCTCCTGGATGGCGTTGGACATGAGTACCGCCTGGAAATTGTCGCCATACTTCAAACCGCTGCAAATCCCTGCGGCAATGGCATATACGTTTTTGAGCACGGAACCGTATTCGATGCCGGCCACGTCGTTGCTGACGGAAGTCTTGATGAATGAACTGGCCAGGCGACGGGAAAACTTGTCCGCCTTGTCTATATCGGGACAGGCTATCGTAAGATAAGAAAGCCGTTCGAGCGCAACCTCCTCCGCATGGCAGGGGCCTGCCAGTACGGCAATGTTCTCCGCCGGTACACCGTATTCTTTCGTGAAGTATTCCGATACAATCACGTTGTCATCGGGTACGATGCCCTTGATGGCTGTAATAATGAATTTATCCTTGATTTTTGTCTTCAGCTTCTTCAAGTGAGCTTTCAGATAAGGAGAAGGAGTCACAAAGATAAGTGTATCCGATTCCTTGACTACATCGTTGATGTTTGAGTTGAAATTGATACGCTTGGTATCAAACTTGACGCCCGTCAGGTAGGCAGGGTTATGACCGAGACGCTTAAAATCGGCAATGCGGTCGTCACGCCGCATATACCAATTTATAGTATCTTCTTGCGCCAATACCATTTTAGCAATGGCAGTGGCCCAACTTCCTCCGCCCATAATGGCTATCTTACCGGGTAGTTTCATTTCTTAGATTTTCTCAACCCAACCTTCCACATCTTTCACGGTCGGATTCGCCAGTTCCAATTTATATTTCTTGTTGATGCCGCAAATGTCCATATGCAACTTTTGCGGGTTTACATCTTTCATGTCACTAACCAAGTTGTAGCCGGCCTTCTGGATGACCGCCACCCATTCTTCCGGAATGCCCAACTCCATAAATTTGGCCGGCGCGTCTTTCGGAGTAACCTTTTCGGGACGCATCTGCGGGAAGAACAATACTTCCTGAATGAATGCCTGTCCGGTCATCAGCATGGTCAAACGGTCGATGCCGATACCGATACCCGATGTGGGAGGCATGCCGTATTGCAGCGCTTTCAGGAAATCCTGGTCGATGAACATGGCCTCGTCGTCACCCTTTTCACTCAGTTTCAACTGCTCTTTGAAGCGTTCTTCCTGGTCGATGGGGTCGTTCAGCTCACTGTATGCGTTGGCCAGCTCTTTGCCGTTTACCATCAGCTCGAAGCGTTCGGTCAGTCCCGGTTTGCTGCGGTGCATTTTGGTCAGCGGGCTCATTTCCACCGGATAATCGGTGATGAAAGTAGGCTGTATGAATGTGCCTTCACAGAATTCGCCGAAGATTTCGTCTATCAGCTTGCCTTTGCCCATGGTGTCGTCAATCTCCATTTTCAGTTCGCGGCACACCTGACGGATTTCTTCCTCGCTCTTGCCGTTGAGGTCGTAACCGGTCTTTTCCTTGATGGCGTCCAGGATGGGCAGACGGCGGTAAGGAGCCTTGAAGCTGATGGTTTTTCCGTCGATGGTGGTTTCTGTGCCGCCGTTTACTGCGATACAGATGCGTTCGAGGAGTTTCTCGGTGAATCCCATCATCCAGTTGTAGTCCTTATATTGTACGTACAGCTCTACGCAGGTGAATTCCGGGTTGTGGTTTTTGTCCATACCCTCGTTGCGGAAGTTCTTTCCGATTTCGTATACACCCTCAAAACCGCCTACGATGAGTCTCTTCAGGTACAGCTCGGTGGCGATACGCAGGTAGAGATCCATGTCCAGTGAGTTGTGGTGGGTTGTGAAGGGACGTGCGCTTGCGCCGCCGGGGATGGATTGCAGAATCGGTGTTTCCACTTCCGTATAGCCGGCTTCGTCCAGTACGGCACGCATGGTCTTGATGATTGTGGCGCGCTTCAGGAATGTTTCTTTGACGCCGTCGTTCACGATGAGGTCTACGTAACGTTGGCGGTAACGCAGTTCCGGGTCGTCGAACGAGTCGTAAGCCACGCCGTCCTTATATTTTACGATGGGAAGCGGCTTGATGCTCTTGGCAAGAACGGTCAGCTTCTGGGCATGGATGCTGATTTCGCCCATTTGGGTGCGGAATACAAAGCCTTCGATGCCGATGAAGTCACCTAAATCGAGCAAGCGTTTGAATACGGTATTATACATTTCCTTGTCTTCGCCCGGGCAGATGTCGTCGCGGGTGATATATACCTGGATACGGCCTTTAGAGTCCTGTAACTCGATGAAAGACGCTTTCCCCATAACACGGCGGCTCATGATGCGTCCGGCTACGGATACGTGACGCGGTTCGGCGTCATCTTTAAATTCATTTTTGATATCGGTAGAGAAAGCGTTGGTTACATACTCTGCTGCGGGATAGGGTTCGATGCCCATCGCGCGAAGTTCATTCATGCTGTTGCGACGAATGATTTCTTGTTCACTTAGTTCTAATACGTTCATTTCGCTATAATTCACTCAATTTGGGGACAAAAATACGAAACATTTTTCAGATACCGAACCTTTAGGGGAATTTATTCACCGCAGAGGCCGTGTGCGCTGTGGCAGGCTGTTAAGTATTCATCAGGCAAAGTCTTGGGAAAAGATAGCTTCGGGTAGGGAAGAAGATAGTCCGGCTCCGCCGGAAAGCCTGTCTAAGGTAGGGAATGAACTTTATCTTCAGGCTGAAGATGTGTATCTCCAACCTAAAGATGGATATCCCCAGGCTGAAGATGTATATCTCTAACCTGGAGATGAAACTCAAAGCCGGAGTGAGCGCTCCTTCATCCCTGTCTCTGATGCTTTTCGGATAGGAGAGAGGGTGCCTTTTCCTTAAGACGAAGCGGGATGCTTGCTCACCTGACGAATTTTGAGTACCTTTGCGCCCTCGAAAAACAGGTAAAAAGTATGGCAGGACAAAAAACACCCACAGCGTTGGGTACGGAGAATATCGGTAAATTATTGATGCAGTATGCCGTTCCGGCAATTATCGCCATGACGGCGTCTTCCTTATATAATATGGTGGACAGCATCTTCATCGGTCATGGTGTAGGTACAATGGCTATTTCGGGATTGGCGCTGACCTTCCCTCTGATGAACCTTGCGGCGGCTTTCGGTTCGCTGGTGGGCGTGGGAGCGGCTACGTTGATTTCCGTCAAATTGGGGCAGAAGGATTATGATACGGCTCAACGGGTGCTGGGTAACGTGTTTGTACTGAATATTCTGCTGGGGGTGGCTTTTACGGTGGTGGTAATGGCGTTCCTCGACCCTATTCTTTACTTTTTCGGCGGCAGCGACGAGACTGTGGGATATGCGCGCGACTACATGCAGATTATCCTTCTCGGAAACGCCATTACGCATCTTTATCTGGGACTGAACGCGGTGCTGCGCTCTTCGGGGCATCCGCAGAAGGCGATGTATGCCACTATCGCTACGGTGGTTATCAATACGATACTCGACCCGGTATTTATCTACGGCTTCGGCTGGGGCATTCGCGGGGCGGCTGTCGCTACGATTCTGGCGCAGGTTATATCGCTGATATGGCAGCTCAGGATATTCAGCGATAAAGATGAGCTGCTGCATTTCCATCGTGGTATTTTCCGCCTGAAGCGTAAGATTGTCTTTGATTCGTTGGCTATCGGTATGTCGCCGTTCCTGATGAATATGGCGGCCTGTTTCATCGTAATCCTTATCAACCAGGGGCTGAAAAAGTATGGCGGCGATTTGGCTATCGGCGCTTTCGGCATTGTCAACCGGCTGGTGTTTATCGTTGTGATGATTGTAATGGGATTGAACCAGGGAATGCAGCCCATTGCGGGTTATAATTTCGGAGCCGGACAATACGGCCGTGTCACCAAGACGCTGAAGCTGACGATAATCTATGCGACTGGGGTAACGACTTTCGGCTTTGTCGCGGGTATGCTGTTCTCCGATTTGGTAGTCAGCATCTTTACGTCGGATGCCGAGCTGATTGCCCTCTCGGCAAAGGGATTGCGCATTGTAGTGATGTTTTTCCCCATCATCGGCTTTCAAATGGTGACGGCCAACTTCTTCCAGAGCATAGGAATGGCGAGTAAGGCAATATTTCTTTCCCTTACCCGCCAGATGGTGGTGTTACTGCCTTGCCTGATAATTCTGCCTCGCTTTTTCGGTGCGGCAGGCGTTTGGTACAGCATGCCTATTTCCGACTTGCTGGCCAGCCTGATAGCGGCGGCAATGCTGACGTGGCAGTTCCGTAAGTTTAAGGCACAGGCGCAAGGCGCCTGAGGAACCTGTCGTCCGGCTCATCAGTTTGGAAGCGGCACCATGGGTCTGCGTCCGTGATTCAGCTTCAGGCCTAATTGGTAGGACTCCGGACCATGAAGGTTCTTTATATCCATTTCACCGAGATTGACCAGGATACCGCGCGCCATGAGGCCGGCATCTTCGTTCGCTTTGCGCGGAAGCGTTTCGGCTTTGTCTTTCAGGTCTGCCAGATGAACGCGGATGGCGGGTTGCATGGCCTTATCCAGAGAGAGGCATTCCAACAGGGAATAACCGATTTTCCGGTCGGCTTCTTTTGCCGGATTGTTCAGGCGTTCGATGCCTTTGGCGGTTTCTCCCAGATAAGCGGCGGCATAGGCGGCTTCACAGGCTATGTAGGGGTCTGCGTCATTCAGTAAGGCAAGCAGGGATGCGGGGCAGGTTTTTAGCTCTCCTTTGGCTCCGAGTTGCGCCAGACCGACGGACGCCCAATAGCGCATTTCGGGATATTGGCTGGATAACGCTTTCTCGAACACGGGAGCATCGCCCGCATGGGCTGTACCCGCCAATTCTACAAGATTGTACAGTTCGTCCAAAGGATATTTCTCTTTGCGTACTTTATCATATAATACCACATTCTCGCGAGAGGTAGGCATGAAGAAGCCCAGGTCTTTGGTGGCGCGGATGTGGTCGGAGAGGGCTGTGCGCATCTTCACCAATACTTCTGCGTATTCGGGAGAGTCGGACAGGTTGTGCAATTCACCCGGGTCTTTCTCGAGGTCGAACAGCATTTCGGCGGGATGGGCGTTGAAGGTCTGCGCCCAGTCGGGGTTGGTGTTGTGTCCTCCCAAGACCAGTTTGTCCCATGCCTTATTGGACGGCATCCCCCATTGGTAGTAATTGCGCAGGGCGAACTGACGGTAAGGGATGTAGCTGCGGATGTATTTAAAACGTCCGTCGGTCGCGGCGCGTACCGGCATGAAGTGGTGCAGTTGGTTGGCCGCTAATGCGAATTGGATTTCACGCTTTTCATCGGATGCATACTTCCCGAATAATGCCTTTCCCTGCATGTGCTTGGGCGGTTTTACGCCTGCAAGGCTGAGTACGGTAGGTCCTAAGTCTGTGAAGTTGACCAAAGAATATTCTTTTCCGGATGCTTTTTCTCCTGCCAGGTGTTGCCATTTGGGCGGGAAATAGGCTATCATAGGCACTTCCAAACCGCTTTCATACAAGTAGCCTTTGCCGCGTGGAACGCAACCGCCATGGTCGCTGAAGAAGAAGATTATCGTGTTGTCATCCAATCCTTTTTCCTTTAAGTCTTTCAGGAAGAAACCCAGCCATGTGTCCACATCCTGTACGGCTTCCAGATGGCCGGCATAGTCGGAACGCACTTCGGGCAGGTCGGGCACGTAGGAGGGCAGGGTGAGCAGTTCGGGATAAATGCCTTCTGTGGTATAATCTCTTCGGCCGTCGGTGTGGAAAGTGCGGACGCGTCCCATGTGGGAGGTTACCGTGTTGTATACGGCAAAGAACGGCTGGTCTTTGCCGCGCTGCGGACTGTTGTAGGAGGCTTTCGTGGTACATTCGTCCCAGCAGCTTTTGTTGTCCGTGGTGGAGTTGTAGTGTGTCTTGCTGTTGTTGGTGCAGTAATATCCGGCCTCACGCAGCCATTGCGGGAAGAAGATGTTTGCCGGAGTATCGTATGAAACAGGATGGACATCCATGCCGTAGGTCGAGGAGTAGCAACCCGTAATAAGCGACGAGCGTGCAGCAGAGCTTTGCGGAGCCACCGACCACGCGTTCATGAATTGTATGCCGTGAGCGGCCAGACTGTCCGCATTGGGGGTGTGTACATCCTTGTTGCCGTAACAACCGAACTCGTAAGCGCTGGTATCTTCGAAGGTGAGCCAAAGGATATTGGGCCTTTCGTTTTTTTTGTTGTCTGCTGCGTCCGCCTGGGCCGTATGCAACCCGCAGAAAGCAGTACACATTAATAGAGGTAAGTTTTTCATGCTATATCAGTTTTTATTAACAGTCGCTAAGGTAGGACATTCAAGGGGAATACACGCTTTTTTGTGTACAAAATGCTGTCAATATTGTTTCTATCGGCTAATTTTCGACAAATTTAGCGGGATTTGAACAATATTGCGGCTGGTTCTGGACAGATGTCGCGGGGTATTGGATAAAAGAATGGCCGAATATTAGCCGAAAGCTTTACTTTTGAAAAATAAATCTTAATGTTAATAGTATGAGAAATGTGTTCTTTGCAGCACTGCTTTATGTGCTGTCTTTATCCGGACAGGTACGTGCCGAAAATATCGTTTTTTCAGACAGTGATTTACGTAATGAAGCGGAAAATTTGTTGGTGGAGTGGGTGGATACTCTGCTGACTTATCAATGCGCGGAGCTGAATCCGGCGCTTGACGGAGGTATCCTGTGTCCTGCGTGTGCCCGTATTCACGGACGGATAGGTGACGCCGTGCTGCCTTTGATGTATCTGGCGGATAAGACCGGCAATGATAAATATTTGATTGCGGCCAAGCGTTTAATGGCCTGGATGGAAAATGTGCATCGTCCGGACGGCTCATGGATGAATGACGTGCACGTATCGGACTGGAGCGGTACAACCGTCTTTGCCGCTATCGCTTTGTATGAGGCGTTGCACTATCACGGACATTTGTTGGATGACTCGACCCGGAATCACTGGAAGCAACAATTATTGGAAGCTGGTGAATTCATGATGAAAAATCCTCAAATGTACAGCCGTCGTATGCAGGGAAAAATGAAACGTTTGAATAATGTGAATTATTCAGCTTCGGTTACTTATGCCCTGCAAGCCCTTGGTGGAATGTTTAACCGTCCTGATTTTCAGGAAGAAGCCCGGATAGTAGCCTCGGACTTGAAAAACTTCTTCACGGAGAATGATTGTTTCTTGTATGGTGAAGGACCTAAGATTTGGAGCCCTACAAAAAACGGTTGCCTTCCTGTCGATTTGGGCTATAATATAGAAGAATCATTGCCTAATCTGGCCTATTATGCGCTTATGGCGGATAATCAGGAGTTGTTGGCTATCGTGGAACGTTCGATGAATACCCATCTGGAATTTATGCTACCCGACGGAGCGTGGGATAACAGCTGGGGTACGCGTAGCTTCAAGTGGACGTATTGGGGTGGACGTACGAGTGATGGTTTTATGGGGGGCTATTATGCATTGGCAGACCGCCATCCCGAATATCTGGAAGCTATCCGCCGTAACGTGCGATTGTTGAGAAAATCAACGGTTGACGGACTGCTTCATGCCGGTCGGGATTATCGCGCTTCGGGGATTCCGGCTTGTATTCATCACACCTTCGGACATGCGAAAGCTCTGACCGCGTTTCTGGAGTTGCCGCCTGTTAAGGCCACACCGAACAAAACGTTGCCGCGCGATGCGGAATATGGCGTGAAATTCTTCCGGGATATTCGTACATGGCTGGTTGCGGAAGGTCCGTGGAGAGCCACATTTACGGGTTATGATGCTGAGTATAAAGTAAAAGGAACTCATCCTATGGGAGGAGCCGTCTCATTGTTATGGCATGCGCAAGCAGGTCCTGTATTCGCTGCTACAATGAATCAGTATACATTGATAGAAGCGCCTAATATGCAGAGTAATAGCCGGAAGTATCTAATGAGCGGAACTCCTCGGGTCGAAATGGTGCAATACGGAACAATTTACAGCAATCTCGATGACTTGGATACGGATATTACGTATACTAAAGAAAAAGATACGCATAATTTCCATGTTAATACGCATTTGGTAGATATTGACCAGCAAACTCCTATCCAAGGTTCGATACCGGTGAGTATGGACTATGTTTATTCTAAACAGGGGGTAACCATAAAGATGGACCATTGTCCTTATTCCGCATATATGGTTTTGCCGGTAATCGCTTCACCTTCGGATGTTACCGAGGTTGGCTCTAAGAATATGCGTATCCGAAAAGAGAACGGGACCTTGGAAATCTCCTGTGTAAATGGTCATTTGAAGGTGGCTCCGACCGATGCGGACGGGCGTATATTTAATCCTGTACCGGGTTTTTCTTTTATTCCCCTGCAAGTATTCCCTGAAAGCCCAAGTAAAAAAATAATAGTTAAAATCATATATAATTAATATATTTTTGTTTCTTTGCCTTGTATTAATAATATAATATATGAAGATATTTCGACTTTTACTAATGCTATGTGGAATGTTATTTACCGGTATCGGGTTTGCCGATGAAATCGATGGAATGCGTTTCACGCATATAGGTTTGGAAGATGGACTGTCGCATAGTACAATATTTGGAATTAATCAGGATAAAGAAGGTAATTTATGGTTTGCCACCTATGACGGCCTTAATAAATACGACGGTTATAATTTTACGGTCTATCGTCATCAATACAAGAATCCCAAGAGTATAGCGAATGATATTACCCGTTGCGTCGTTATCGATGACGATAATCGTATCTGGATAGGAACACGGGACGGCTTGTCACTTTATAATCGTCGTCAGAATGAGTTCTCTAATTTCTATTATAAGAAAAGGGGACAAAATGTGGCTGTCATGAATATTGTGCCTTTACAGAAGGACTGGCTGATGATTGGAACAGCGGAGGGTATCTTGCTTTTTGATGTGAAAGGCGGACATTTCATGAGTGATACTCTGTCTACCGCTTTGCATCTGCTGAAACCTTCTGCATTAGTCAGGCAGGGGGACTGTGTTTATATCGGTACAGAGAGTGGGGTATATACCTATTCCTTACAGGATGGAACATTGAAGAAGCTGGTGGAGTTACCGACAAAAGCGCGGATACACGGAATTTTATGCCAGATGTTTAATAGAATCTGGATAGCGACCGAAGGCAGTGGTTTGTATATGTATGATATAAAAGCCAAGAAACTAAAGAACTATCGCTACGAGGATAAGGCGTCCGGTCTAAATTCAAATTATGTGCGTTCGTTGGCGTTGGACCAGGAGAATCGTTTATGGGTAGGGACTTATAGCGGATTAAATATATATAAGGAAGGGAAAGATTGTTTCTCCTCGATGGAGAGTTCTATAACTCAAGCCGGAACTTTATCTCAGAACTCGGTGCGTTGTATATTCAGAGATTCGCAAGGCGGTATGTGGCTGGGTACATATTGGGGTGGTTTGAATTATTATCATTCGTTGTGTAATCGTTTCCAGCAGATAAAGCATATTCCTTTCTATAATTCGTTAAGCGATAATGTGGTCAGTTGTATTGTAGAAGACAAAAAGAATAATTTGTGGATTGGCACGAGTGATGGCGGCTTGAATTTCTATGATAATATAACAAAGACTTATAAAAACTATTTATTCAACCCGGATACATCGGAAGGGGTTCCTTTTAAAGACATCAAAACTGTATATGTGGATGAGTCTGCCGATAAAGTATATGTAGGTGCTCATGCCGGCGGAATGATGATATTGAATCGTAGAACGGGAAAGAAAGAGTTTTATAATCAACAGAATAGTAACTTACCAAGTAATAATATTTATTCAATTATATCGGATGAGGGAGAGGGGCTGTGGGTCGCTTCATTGGAGCATTTCATCTATTTTGATATTGCCCGAAAACGTTTTACTGTTATAGACAAAGATGTAAAAGGACGTCCCATACAAAAATATAACCGCTTATTATTCCGGGATTCTAAAAGGCGTATTTGGGCAGGTGGAGAAATGGGGTTGTCGGTATATAACCAGATTGATAAGTCTTTATTGACCAATACTGATTTTCATATTCCTACGGTGCTGGAACAGTCCTTTGTGAATTGTATTTATGAATCTGCATTTGGTTATATATGGATTGGTACCCGCAACGGACTTTTTGCTTTGCGGGAAGGGGATAAAGAGCCGTTGCAATATACAACGGATAACGGTTTGCCGAGTAATGTGATCTATGGAATTCTGGAAGATAGTTATGGACGCTTGTGGGTAAGTACTAATCAAGGTCTGAGTTGTTTTAATCCGGATAATCGGAAATTACGTAACTTTACGATAGTGGATGGTTTGCAAAGTAATCAATTCAATACTGGGGCTTATTGCCGTGTTAGTAACGGACATATGTTGTTCGGTGGAATTAATGGGATAACTTCATTTCGTCCCGAAACGCTAATAGATAATCCTTACACTCCCAAACCGGTAATCAATAAACTCTTTGTGTTTAATGAAGAAGTATTGCCTAATGATGAAACCGGAATCCTTAAAGAGAATATAGAAGGTGTAGACCATATCATATTGAAATCTTCTCAGAACTCTTTTTCTATATCATTTGTCGTTTCTAATTATATAGCAGGTAAGCATAATACCTTTGCTTATAAATTAGAAGGATATAATGAGGAATGGTATAAACAAGGCGATATAAGTCCGGTATCATATTCTAATTTGCCGGCGGGAAATTATAGATTTCTTTTAAAAGCGGCAAATAATGATGGGAAGTGGAGTAAAGACATGGCAGTTCTTCATATTAAGGTGCTTCCGGTTTGGTATTGTACCTGGTGGGCTCTTTCAATATTTGCTTTGTTTTTCGTTTTATTGGCTTTTATAATATTTCGTTTCTTTTGGTTGCGTAAGAGTATGCAAACGGAAATTCGTATGGAGAGATTGGATAAAGAAAAACGGGAAGAAATCAGCCAAATGAAAATACGTTTCTATGTTAATATTTCACATGAGCTGCGAACTCCGCTAACTTTAATTGTTGCTCCCCTACAAGAACTTCTTAGTAATGTTACCGGGCATTGGGAACGTGAAAAATTATTATATATCCAACGGAACACGAAGAGATTATTGCATTTGGTAAATCAATTGATGGATTACCGACGTGCCGAATTGGGTATCTTTGAATTAAAACCAGTATATGCCAATATATACAAAAGGGTACTGAATACCTTTTTGAATTATGAAAGTTTGGCGAAACGAAAGGATATAGACTATAATTTCTATTCAGAACTGCAAGATGAGGATGTGCTGTTTGATGGAACTTATCTGGATTTGATTGTTAATAACTTATTATCGAACGCCTTTAAATATACGGGAGATGGGGAAAGTGTTTCAGTTAAATTATATAAGGAGAATAAGAATGTCGTTTTACAAGTTATAGATACGGGAGTCGGTATTCCCGAAGATAAACAACAAAAGATATTTGAACGTTTTTATCAAATAGAAAATGGACATGAGGGGAGTGGTATCGGACTATCTTTAGTGCAACGTTTGGTAGAATTACATCATGGACAAATTACATTGGTAAGCGAAGTGGGAGAGGGCTCTACCTTTTCTATTTATATTCCTCAGGACAAATCTGTGTATAGCGCTGATGAATTGTTAGGAAGCAGTGGGGAATTAGAGGGACAGCGTGTTTATTCTACCAATGCGCATGATATGTATGTCGATGATGTAGAATTCGTAGAAGTGGAAACTAATGAAAAAGAGGAGAGTAGTACGCACGGAACGATTCTTATAGCGGAGGATAATGAGGAGTTGCGTCAGTATTTGTCAAATGGCTTATCTGCTCAATTTAATCTTATAGAAGCAGAGAACGGGCAACAAGCTCTGGACTTACTGAAAGATAATGACGTAGACCTGATACTTTCAGATGTGATGATGCCCGTAATGGATGGAATAAAGCTTTGCAAATCAGTAAAGCAGAATTTAAGGACTTGTCATATCCCCGTATATTTATTGTCTGCAAAAGTAGATGTCAAATACCAATTAAAAGGGCTGCAGGTTGGGGCGGATGACTATATTCCCAAACCATTCTCAATGGAAGTCCTGATAGCTAAGATTTTAAATATGCTACGTACTCGTTATCGCATTTTTGAACATTTCTCTAATACGGCAGAGATTGAGCCGGATAAGATAACGAGTAATGCAATGGATGAAGAAATGTTGAAGAAGGCTATTGCCATAGTAGAGAAGAACATAAGCAATGTGGAGTTCTCCACTGAACAATTTGCTAGTGAAATGAATATGAGCAGGTCTAATCTTCACTTGAAACTGAAAGCGATAACAGGTAAGTCTGCTATTGATTTTATTCATAAAATACGTTTTAATCGAGCTTGCCAGCTATTAAAAGAGGGTAAATATACTGTTTCTGAAATTAGTTTTATGGTAGGATATAATACTCCTTCTTATTTTGCAGCTCGTTTTAAAAAATATATGGGGTGTCTTCCTACAGAATACGGAAAGAAATAATAAAGATACTATTTTATTGTATTTCATTATGATGAAAATATATACTTTATACGTCGTTTTTTCGATGTTTGTAAGTTTTCTGCTCATGTCATGTAGTCAGGAGAGAAAATCCGATTTTCTTATCGTCAAGAAAGATAGTCTTCAGTATGAGGGAAAATCTGTTGAGCTTTTTAAAATAACAAATAAGCAAGGGATGGCTATTGAGGTTACAAACTATGGTGCATCTTTGGTTTTTGTTTCTGCACCCGATAAAAACGGAGTGTTTGAACCCGTCGTTTTAGGTCTTGATAGTTTACGGCATTATCTAGGTAGGCAGCCTAAGCTTGGTGCTACGGTAGGCCGGTTTGCAAATAGAATTAAAGATGCAGAATTTAGTTTAGGCAAGACTGTTTATCATTTGGATAAGAATAGTAAAGCACATTCTATTCATGGCGGAGTGAAAGGTTTTAATCTTCAAGTGTTTGATGTTGATACATCGTATATCGTGAAAGATACTGCTGTAGTTGTTTTCAAGTATTTAAGTCCTGATTTAGAAGGTGGTTTTCCCGGAAATCTAAACCTTTCGTTAGCGTATAAATTGACTAATGATAATGAGGTTATTTTGGATTATGAAGCATCGACGGATAAGCCTACCATAGTAAACCTAACCAATCATAGCTATTTTAATTTGGCTGGATGCAAAGAATCTGTACTTAATCATTATTATATGATTGCGGGAGACTCAATAACTCCGGTTGACTCAATGGGAATCCCTACAGGGGAACTAATAGCAGTAGCAGGAACGGAATATGATTTTAGAGTTTTACAGTCGGCCAAACAGCGTATTGAAAAAAGGGAAAAGGGGTATGACATCAATTATAAACTCAATAAACAGCCGGGAACTTTAGCGCTTGCAGCGAAAGTTGTAGAACCTCTTTCCGGTCGAGTATTGAAAGCATATACAACTGAACCCGGTATGCAATTCTATACTCCGGCTTCTAATTTAGATTATTTGAAGGGGTATGCACATCTTTCTTACGGGAAATATTATGGCTTCTGTCTCGAAATGCAACATTTCCCGGATTCACCTCATAATCCTCAATTTCCAACCACTGTATTGTTGCCGGGAGAAATTTATCGGCAAACTACTATATATAAATTTGAAATATTATCTGAACAAAATAAATTTTAATTAAAACATTGATTATGAAAATGAAAGATTGGAAAAAGTGTATGTGTTTAATGGGTATTTCACTTTTTATGGCTTCTAATTTATGTGCAAGCCAAATTGGAAATGTGGAAGGCTCCAATACTCCTGTTAAAAAAACTCGGAGTACTACTTTTATTAGTGGAGAAAGTGCATGGGAACCTGCAGGAACAGGTGTAACTCGGCAGATAATGGGCTATGATGGGCAAGTGATGCTGGTGAAGGTGAAATTTGAGAAAGGTGCGATAGGAACTCCTCATACTCACTACCATACACAAACAACCTATGTGGCAAGTGGGAAGTTTGAGTTTACGGTAGGAAATGAAAAGAAGGTAGTAAAGGCAGGTGATGGTATTTACATTGAACCGGATATTTTGCATGGTTGTGTTTGTTTAGAACCAGGAATACTCGTGGATTGCTTTGCTCCAATGAGAGCTGATTTCTTGAAATAAGTTTCTTGATAGAAGAATGAGAGTGCATTATTAGCGATATTTAACAAAACAGGTGGGCTTTATTGAATTATAGTAATCCTGCTCATATATATCTGTAGAGCGGTATTTTATACAAAAATATCCTCTTCTATACAAAAATAGCATATAGAAAGTGTAAAAGTGTGATTAACAAAAACAATACTTTTACACTTTTTTTTGCATTTGCACTAAGTTTGTCATCGAAAAAAATTATTTCTAACGTAGAACCTTAGATTTATTTATTATGTACAAATTAAAAGAACTATTTTTAATGTTTATCCTTGCCTTTGTGAGTATGTCTGCATACGCGCAAAGTTTGACTGTTACTGGTAAGGTCATTGATGGCGATGGATATGAAGTAATTGGTGGCAGTGTAACTATTAAAGGAGCTGCTGGTGTAGGAACTGTTACAGATGTAAATGGTAACTATTCCTTGAAAGTAAATGATGCATCTAAAGATGTATTGGTCTTTTCGTATGTGGGAATGACTTCCCAGGAAGTGAAAGTTAACGGTAAAAATGTAATCAATGTAACATTGAAGGCTGATGCCGTAATGTTGGATGAAGTGGTTGCTATTGGTTATGCTACAGTAAAACGTAAAGATTTAACGGGTTCTGTCGCATCAGTTGGTAATCAGGAGATTGCAAAAGTTCCTGTTAGTGATGTAACTCAAGCCTTATCAGGACGTATGGCTGGTGTGCAAATTCAACAAACAGAAGGTGCTCCAGGATCTTCGGTTTCTATCCGTATTCGTGGTGGTATTTCTATTACTCAGAGTAATGAACCTCTTTATATCATCGATGGTTTTCCTAGCGAAGATGGTATGTCCACTCTTGATCCTGCTGAAATTGAGACTATTGACGTCTTGAAAGATGCATCTGCTACGGCTATATACGGTGCTCGAGGCGCTAATGGTGTTGTGGTAATTACAACTAAAAATGGTAGTAAATCCGGTGGTAAAGCAACTGTTACTTTTGATACTTATGTTGGGTTCAAAAAAATCGCTAAGAAGTTGGATGTACTTTCTCCATACGAGTTTGCCTTATTGGATTATGAACGTACACTTTATAAGATTGCAAAAGGTGATGGTGGCGATTTGAATAAGTGGAAAAGTATTTATGGAAACTATAGTGATCTTGAGGCAAATTATGCTGGTCGAAAAGGTATAAATTGGCAGGATGAAACGTTGGGACGTACAGCTTTAACACAAAATTATCGTGTGGGTGTATCTGGAAATACTGAAAAAATGCAGTATAGCTTGGCTTATGCTTACTATGATGAGGAAGGAGCTATGATGTATAGTGGTTCTAAGAAACACAATATCTCTTTCAATATGAACCATGAGGTAAGTAAATGGTTAACAGTGAATGCTCGTATTAGTTATGACCAAATGCGTGTTGAAGGTATGGGTACTTCTGAAGGTGGTGACCGTTTTAATAAAATGCAGCATATTTTGCAGTATCGCCCTACTATTGGTATTAATGGTGTGGATACGGATTTATTGGGTGATGAGGATCCTTTGTTTGCCGATGATAGTGGTAATGTAATGCAAAATCCGCTTTTATCAGCTGCAGAAGAAACCAAAGATAAAGAATGGCGTACATTCCAAGCAAATGCCGGTGCAACTGTTAAGTTATTAAAAGGTCTTACATTCCGTAATACAACAGGTATGCGCTATCAAACTCGTCGTAATGATGTTTTTTACGGTGACCAGTCTATGACTGCAAAACGCTCCAGTATCAATGGTAGCATTACGAATATTGAAAGTAGCAGCTTCCAAACTTCCAATGTGCTAACTTATAATTGGTATAATGATAAACATAATGTAACAGCTATGTTAGGTCATGAATATGTTACTAAATGGACTCGTAATTTCATGGCTGGTGCTAATAATTTCCCAAATGATGAAATCGGTTTAGGCGATTTGTCTTTAGGCACACCAATCACTCCGACATCTAGTGAAAATTACGATGACAAATTACTTTCTTTCTTTGCACGTGTGAATTATAATTTGATGGACAAATACTTGTTCACAGCTTCTGTACGCGCTGATGGTTCTTCTAAGTTTGGTAAGAATAACAAATGGGGTTATTTCCCTGCTTTTTCTGCTGCGTGGCGTTTAGGTGAAGAAGAATTTATTAAAGATTTGAATATATTTTCTGATTTGAAGTTCCGTATTGGTTATGGTTTGGCAGGAAATAATCGCATTGGTAGTTACTCTAGCTTGGCTATTATGTCATCTGTAACTTATCCTAATGGCAATAGTGCACAATCAGGATACGCTTCTAAGCAAGTTCCTAATCCTGATCTGAAATGGGAGGCTAACAAGACATTTAATGTCGGTTTGGATTTTGGCTTCTTTGATCAACGTTTAACTATATCTCCGGAATTTTATATTAATCGTAGTAGTAATTTGTTATTTGATGCTCGCCTGCCAAATTCTTCCGGTTATTCCTCTATGACTATTAATGCAGGTGAAACAGAAAATAAAGGTATTGATTTAACTATTAATTCTGTAAATATTACGAATAAAAACTTCTCTTGGAATACGACAGTTACTTTATCTCATAATAAAAATTCAGTAAAGCAGCTGACTGGTGAAAAGGTGCAACTTTATTTGGCGGATATGGGTGTAAAAGGCGCAGGTTCTTCACACAAAATTGGTGTTGGTGAGCCCTTAGGTCAGTTCTACGGATATATATCCGACGGTCTATATCAAGTTTCAGATTTTGATTATGATGCTGCATCTGGTAAATATACGTTAAAAGATGGTATTCCTTACCGTGGTGAAAAAAATAAGGTACAACCAGGTATGCTGAAATTTAAAAACATAGACGGTAGCGAGGATAATAAAATAACGGAAGATGATAAAACAGTGATTGGTAATGCATTTCCAAAATTCTATGGTGGTATTAATAATACTTTTACCTATAAAGATTTTGATTTGAGTATTTTCTTGACTTATAGTTTTGGAAATGACGTATTGAATGCAACTAAATTAACCAATACAAGAACAGCTTTGACTAATAAAAATGTGTTAGCTGCTGCTGATTGGAGTCATCGTTGGGTTACTATTAATAAGGAAACTGGTGATTTGATTACAAACCCGGAAGAGCTTGCGGCTATCAATCAAGGTAAAACAATCGCTTGTTTTGACGATAACGGTTCATCTGATAATGCAGTTATACATTCATGGGCGGTAGAAGATGGTTCTTACCTGAAATTGAGTAATATAACATTAGGCTATACATTCCCCAAAAAAATTATTAATAAGATAGGTTTATCTAAATTGCGTTTGTATGCTACTGGCAATAATCTGTTGACTTGGACTAAGTATACAGGGTTTGATCCGGAAGTATCTACTATGAGTGATGCTATGACACCAGGCGTCGATTTCGGCGCTTATCCTAGAAGCCGTTCCTTTGTGTTTGGTATTAATGTAGCATTTTAATGAATTCTAAAAATCGAAATACAATGAAGAAAAATAAATTAATATATGTGCTTGGTGCACTACTGAGTGTGGGGGCTATTTCGTGTGATTTAACAGAAAAACCTACTTCATTCTATGAAATGGATACCTATTTTACTACTGCAGATAAGGCTAAAATGGCTGTAATAGGTATTTATGATTGTCTTGCAGCAGAGGGCTCTTATGGACAATATGCTATGCCGTTTGCTTCTTCTGATGATATGTATATGGTTAGGGGTACGGCTACTGGTGACGGAACGCGTCGCGATATATCACATTATGCTCTTACCTCCTCTAATACTTGGATAGCTTCCGTATGGAATTATACCTATGAAGGGATAGATCGTGCAAATACAGCTATTTCTGGTATTGAAGGGATGCCGGGCTATGAAGATAGTGACGAGTTAAAAGAATTGGTTGCTCAAGCTCGTTTTCTTCGTGCTTTTTTAGCATTTGACCTTGTACGCTATTGGGGTGATGTACCTTTCAAAACGACAAGTACTGGCAGTTTTGGAGAAACTTCCCAACCTCGTACGGAACGGGAAAAGATATATGATCAGATTGTTATTGATTTGGACTTTGCCAAACAATATTTAAATCCTGGTAGTCAGGTCGCTTCTTCAGAGGTTCCTTGTCGTGGGGCTGCCCGTGCATTGCTAATGCGCGCTTATTTGCAACGTGCAGGATACAGTTTAGACCGTGCTACTCGCAAGCTTACTCGTCCAGATGATGCAACACGTCAAAAATATTTTGAGGCTGTTATTAAGGAATGGGAAGCGTTCAATACAGAGGGGTATCATGATTTTTATAGTGCTGGCTATGAAGAACTATTTAAGAATTACTCTAAACTTGTCTTGAATAACCAAGAGAGTTTGTGGGAAATAGCTTTTGAGCCTAATAATGGGCAGAAAGATAATGCGGGTTATTGGGCTACATATAATGGCCCGTTGGTAGATGCTCCAGATGCTGGTAGCGGAGCGGCAAATCAAACTCATATGGGACGTGCTAATGCTTTCTTTATAGTACTTCCCTATTGGGGACATTTTTACGAAGACAATGATGTACGTCGTGACGTAAACTTTGTTGATTATGTATATAGATGGGTGAAAAAGGATCAAGACCAAGTTAAAATGACCGTATGTCAAGAGATCTCAAAGAATATGTATCGTTATCCAGGTAAATGGCGTAGAGAGTGGATGGCACCGGGATTTGTTGATCCGAATCATACAGGGGTGAACTATTGTCCGTTACGTTATGCTGATGTTGTATTGATGGCAGCTGAGGCTTATAATGAAACAGGTAATACGCCGGAGGCTTGGAGATTATTAAATAGTGTACGTACTCGCTCCGAAGCAACCGCTATTACTTCGGCTAATTATGCAAGTCTAATGAAAGCCCCCAAAGTATATGATTTACCTTTCATCAGCGATGGGGATGAAGCTGGTAAGTTCCGTACAGCTCTTTATTGGGAACGTGCTTTTGAAACAGCTTATGAAGGCCAGCGTAAATTTGATTTAATTCGCTGGGGTATTTTGGGTGATGCATTACGTGCAGCTCAGGCATATATAGAGAACTGGGAAGAGGGTGCCGCAGAATTTAAAGATGTGGATAAAAACGGAAAACCGACGAAGTTGGAGGATGGCGCTACTCCTGCAGTATGGGATCCTGTTGTTTGGGCAACACAGAATTATGTTGCTGGTCATAACTTTGTGGATGGTAAGCATGAGCTTCTTCCGATACCTTTGGCTGAAATACAGTCCAATGCACAGTTGAATGGAGAAAATAATCCGGGATATGAATAAATAATAGGTATTATACTAGTTATAATTGCTGGAATAGCTTTATTCCACTAGCTTTTTGAATTCTGAAAGATGTTTCATAGGAGTTTTCTCCTATGCTAAACATCTTTCAGTCTTTAAGGACTAATATCTACTACAGCGTTTAGAATCTTTTGTATTGTATGAAAAAAATATTATTACTTGGTTATATTACTATTTTATATAGTTTTTTCGGGTGTTCTTCCAAGCAATCAAATGATAATTATGCTTGGTTAAAACACGCAATAGACGTATCTGCAGAACAGTTGCAATATACAGTGAATGATGTAGGCGATTCTATTTGCCTGCCTCGCTCTATTTGGACAAGTTATGGTGCAGAATTTCTGTGTGTACAGTTGGAAAAAAATCCAGTTACTTTTAAAGACTCTTTAAGGATAAAACCGGTCAAAGGGGATGTTGGTTCTCGCCGTTATTGCTTTTCCATTTATGATTGGACGAGTGGTTTCTTTCCTGGTAATTTATGGTATGCCTATCAGCTGACGGGCAGTGAAGTATTAAAAAAGAATGCTATTAAATTTACAAACTATTTATATCCGTTACGTGAATACAAAGGTACCCATGATATAGGTTTTATGATGAATTGCAGTTACGGTAACGCCAATCGTTTATGTCCGGCTGACAGCGTTCGCCAAGCTCTGATACAAACTGCCGATAATTTATGTGGTCGCTTTAATCCTGAGATAGGTTGTATTCGTTCATGGGATTTTGGAAAGTGGAATTTTCCTGTTATAATTGATAATATGATGAATTTAGACTTGCTGTTTTATGTTAGTCATCTCACTGGTGACGATAAATACAAGGAGCTTGCTTTGCGACATGCAAAAACAACAATGAAAAATCATTTTAGAGATGATTATTCATCTTATCATGTGGTCAGTTATAATGATAACGGAACGGTAGAGAAGAAATGTACACATCAAGGGCAGAATGATGCTTCTTCATGGGCACGTGGACAAGCATGGGGGGTATATGGTTATACGTCTTGTTACCGTGAATCAAGAGATGTACAATTTTTGCAACAAGCTAAAAATATAGCCGCACTAATCATGGAACGTGTAAAAACGGAAGATGCAATACCTTTGTGGGACTACGATGCACCTGACATACCTCAAACACCTCGTGACGCATCTGCCGCTTCTATAACCGCTTCTGCCTTGATAGAATTGAGTACATTGACCGACGATGGACAAATTTACTTTGATTATGCTGAGAAGCTGCTGAAGAATCTCTCGTCAGATACTTATTTGGCTAAGATAGGTACAAATCAAGGTTTTATACTGATGCATTCCACTGGTTCATTACCTAATGGTTCTGAAATAGATACACCGATTAATTATGCCGACTATTATTATTTGGAGGCATTACTTCGTTATATGCAAGTGAAAGGCATTGATTATAAGAATATTTAATCTTATTATTTATATATCATGAAAGTAATAAAATATGTTTTAAGTGCTCTCTTGCTGGCTGTTGCCATTATTGTAGATGCGCAACAACTCAGAAAAGAGTCTTTTGAACTTCTGAATTTGGATTATCCGGGTTTGGAGAAAGTGAAAACTGCTTGTTCTCAACAGAAATGGGATGAAGCTGCACAAGAGTTATTGAATTATTACCGCAGTCGTACAACTATCACACATCCGGATATTGATTTGAAGAATCTCACCATATCAAAGGAGGAGCAGAAATGGGCGGATGATGCCTTGGAGCATACTTTTTTTGTGCATAAAGGGTACCAGCCTTCATATAATTACGGTAAAGATATCAATTGGGAATATTGGCCTGTGAAAGACAATGAACTGCGCTGGCAGCTTCATCGTCATAAATGGTTTACTCCTATGGGTAAGGCTTATCGTATATCAGGTGATGAAAAATACGCAAAAGAATGGGCTTTTCAATATCTTGATTGGATTGAGAAAAATCCGTTAACTCAGGTTAAGAAGGAAGAGTTTGAATTAGTCAGTGCCGGTGAGATAAGAGACAATGCGGATAATGTTCGTTTCGCATGGAGACCGTTGGAAGTTAGTAACCGTTTGCAGGACCAAACCGGGCAATTCCTTTTGTTCTGTGCGTCGAAAGCGTTTACTCCGGAGTTCCTGACTGAATTCTTGGTTAATTATCATCGTCATGGTGAGTTTATTTTAGGTAATTATTCGGATGAAGGTAATCATCTGCTGTTTGAGGCGCAGCGTATGGTGTATGCCGGTGTTTTCTTTCCTGAATTTAAAGATGCTGCTACTTGGAGAGAAAGCGGGATTAATATTTTGAATCGTGAAATTAAGAAACAGGTATACAATGACGGCGGACAATATGAATTAGACCCTCATTACCATTTGGCTGCAATCAATATATTCTGTAAAGCTTTGCGTATGGCAGATTGCAATGGATTCCGTAACGAATTTCCGGCTGAGTATCTGGATACTATAAAAAGTATGATTGAGTTTTATACCAATATTTGTTTTCCGGACTATACCAATCCTTGTTTCAGTGATGCGAAATTAGGTGATTATAAGGCTGAGATTGCTAATTATCGTGATTGGCTTGCATTGTTCCCGGATAGTGAGTGGATACGTTACTATGCTACAGAAGGTCGTGAAGGTTCTATGTTACCTTATTTGTCTCATGGAGCGTTGACTTCCGGTTTCTTCACTTTCAGAAACGGTTGGAAAAAAGATGCGGCCGTAATGGTAGTTAAGGCGGGGCCCAAAGGTGAATGGCATTGCCAACCGGATAATGGTACTTTTGAATTTTGGTTTAACGGCAAGAATCTATTTCCGGACTCTGGTGCATATGTTTATGCAGGAGATGCTGAAGTCATGAAATTGCGTAATTGGTTCCGCCAGACACGTGTGCATAATACGTTGACGTTAGATGGCCGTAACTTTGAGACTACACAGTCTGTAACTAAATTATGGCAGCCGGAAGGAGATACGCAAATATTGGTTACGGAAAATCCTAGTTATAAAGACCTGAGGCATCGCCGTACTGTTTTCTTTGTCGATCAGACCTATTATGTTATAGTAGATGAGGCAATTGGTGATGCCAAGGGAACGGTTAATTTGAATTATCATTTCTGTGAGGGTACAGTAAATATTGATGTAAAGGAGAATGCGATAACTACGGCTTATGATGGGCCGAGTAACGTGAAATTACAGTGCTTCCCGGAAACAGAGGTATCTTTAAAAGAAGAGGAAGGTTGGCGCTCTACCGCTTACCGCCAGCGTGTACCTCGTACTTCTTTGTCTTTCAATGTAAACAAGAACAATGCAGAGGCTGTACGTTATATAACGATCATTTATCCGGTAAAAGATATTACTAAATATCCGACACTGACAGCGAAGTTCCAAAATAAAGGTTTTGACGAGAAAGGTGTAAAGGTTGAGGTTTCTGTCAACGGTACAGTACGCCAATTAATGTCTCAGTTAAAATAAACTACGATTATGAATCGACTATCATATACACTATTGCCCCTTACCGCCCTCGGGCTCTCGGCTTGTACTTCCCCAAAGACGGAGGTAAGTCGTCCTAACATTATCTTTATGATGACGGACGACCATACCACACAGGCGATGTCATGTTATGGCGGTCGTCTTATCCAAACTCCGAATATGGATAGGATAGCCAATGAGGGTATCCGTATGGATAACTGCTATGCAGTCAATGCGCTGTCAGGTCCCTCGCGCGCTTGTATTCTCACGGGTAAGTTCAGCCACATGAATGGCTTTACCGATAATGCGAGTACTTTCGATGGAAGTCAGCAAACCTTCCCGAAACTATTGCAGGCAGCAGGTTATCAGACATCAGTGATTGGTAAGTGGCATCTGATAACCGAACCGCAAGGGTTCGATTACTGGTGTATTCTGAGCGGACAGCATGAGCAGGGCGATTACTATAATCCCGACTTTATTGAAAACGGTAAGCATGTGGTGGAGCAAGGTTACGTGACCGACATAGTTACCGATAAAGCAATCGAGTATTTGGAACATCGGGACAAGAGTAAGCCTTTCTGCATGATGTATCATCAAAAAGCTCCCCATCGCAATTGGATGCCGGCGCCCCGTCATTTGGGGATGTTCAACAACACCACATTCCCGGAACCCGGCACGCTTTTCGATACATATGAAGGCAGAGGACGTGCCGCCAAAGAACAAGATATGTCGATTGAGCATACGTTGACTGATGACTGGGATTTGAAGTTGCTGACCCGTGAGGAAATGCTGAAAGACACTACCAACCGTCTTTATCAGGTATATAAGCGTATGCCGGCTGCCGTACAGGACAAATGGGATTTTGTCTATGCGCAACGCATTTCGGAGTATCGTAACGGAAACCTAAAAGGCAACGCGTTAATCAGCTGGAAATATCAGCAATACATGCGCGATTATTTGGCTACCGTAGTTGCTGTGGACGAGAATATCGGACGGTTACTCAATTATTTGGAAAGGACTGGCGAATTGGATAACACAATCATTGTCTATACCTCCGACCAGGGTTTCTTTTTAGGAGAGCATGGCTGGTTTGACAAGCGTTTCATGTATGAAGAGTGTCAGCGTATGCCGATGATTGTCCGATATCCCAAAGCAATCAAGGCGGGAAGCACATCGAATGCGATAGCTATGAACATAGACTTTGCTCCTACATTCCTGGATTTTGCAGGAGTAGAAATTCCGGATGATATTCAGGGAGAATCTTTGAAACCAGTTCTTACCAATGAGGGGAATGCGCCAGCTGATTGGCGGAAGGCAGCTTATTACCATTATTATGAATACCCTGCCGAACATTCGGTGAAACGCCATTATGGTATTCGTACGACTGATTTTAAATTGATTCATTTCTATAATGATGTGGATGAATGGGAAATGTATGATATGCAGAATGATCCGCACGAGTTGAATAATCTATACGGTAATCCTGAATATACTGCTAAACAAGCCGAACTTATGCTGTTACTGAAAGAAGTGCAGGAACAATATAAGGACAATGACCCTGATGAGAGGATAACGGAATTGTTTAAAGGTGACAGGCGTTTTATGGAGAATCGGTGAAAAATAGAGGATTCTTTGCCCGAACTTGATATTTAACAGGAGAATACTTATATTTGCTACCAATCATTCATAAAATATATCTATGGACAATAAATTTGTAGTAAATATAGGTCGCCAGTTGGGTAGTGGCGGACGAGAAATCGGAGAGAAGCTGGCTGTTCGCTTGGGCATTGATTTTTATGATAAGGAACTGATTAACCTTGCTTCCGAAGAAAGCGGATTGTGCAGGGAATTCTTTGAGAAAGCGGATGAAAAGGCTTCACAGGGAATTATAGGTGGTTTGTTTGGTATGCGTTTTCCGTTCATAAGTGACGGAGCCATGCCTGCAACCAATTGCTTGAGCAACGATGCATTGTTTAAGGTGCAAAGTGATGTGATACGGAAGCTTGCTTCCGAGAAGTCCTGTTTGTTCGTAGGGCGTTGCGCCGATTACATCTTGCGGGATAATCCGCGTTGTGTCAATATCTTTATTTCCGCATCGCGCGAAGATCGGATAGCCCGTTTATGCTGTCTGCACTCTATTTCGGAGAACGCGGCAGAGGAGAAAATGAATAAAGCGGATAAGCGGCGTGCGGAATATTATAACTATTATAGTTATAAGACTTGGGGAGCGGCTGCTACCTATCATCTTTGTATTGATTCATCCGTATTGGGTATTGACGAAACGGTCAGCTATATAGAAGAGTTCATAAGGAAGAAACTGAAACTGTAGTTTGCGAGTTCGTTGGAATGGGAATATATCATCACATAAAAAAGCCCTCTGAATAAGCTCAATAATCATTTTAAATAAAATCGGGGAGAAATTTACTATAATCCTACTAAAATTATAGTAAATTTCTCCCCGATTTTATTTATAGCTTGAAAGCGCTCCTTGAACTAATCTTTACATCATTGCCAGTAATATCATTTGTCCCGCCAGAATACGCAGGAACATCGTTAACGGATAAACCGTAGAGTAACCTACTGACGGCGCATCGTTACCCGATGCCTGATTGGAATATGCCAGTGCGGGCGGATCGGTATTACTGCCGGCAATCAGACCCATTAACGTGAAGTAATTGACCTTGCAATAAAGTCGGGCAATAATGCCGATTATCAGTAACGGAATGGTGGTAATCAGGAAACCATAACCCACATAAGACAAACCGCTTCCTTCCACTACTGTTTGTACAAAATGCTCTCCCGCCTCTATTCCCACGCTGGCAAGGAACAGTACGATACCTATCTCACGCAGCATTAAGTTGGCGCTCATGGTGGTATATGTTACAAGATGAAGTTTGTGCCCGAAGCGTCCGATAAGGATGGCCACTACCAGCGGACCGCCTGCCAGACCTAATTTCACCGGAGTTGGCATGCCGGGGAATGCAATAGGCAGGCTGCCCAATAAGATACCCAGGAATATACCTACGAAAATTGTAACGATATTCGGCGTATCCAGACGTTTCAGCTGATTACCCAATACGCCGGCTACACGCTCTACGGCATCTTGTTGCCCTACAACCATTACGCGGTCACCCACTTGGAGTACCAGATTAGGATCGGCAAATAAGTCCATACCCGAACGGTTGATACGTGTTACGTTTACACCGTACATACTGCGGAAGTGCATGCTTCCCAGTTTCTTTCCGTTGATTTCCGACTTGGTAACCAAGATACGGCGTGAAACCATGGGAGTATCCTGCTTCTCCCAGTCTACTTGGATTTCCTTACCGATAAAGGCTGTTACGGCTTCGGCATCTTCCTCGGAACATACGATGAACAACTGGTCACCGATGTGGAATTCCGTGTCTTGGTTCGGGATGCTGACATGCCCTTCGTGACGAATGCGGGAGCATACGAAAGAACGTCCCAGGAAGTCTTTCACCTGAATCAGCTTTTTACCGTCGATAGCTTCATTACGCACTTCCAGATGCAGCATATGCGGCATGTGTTTCATATCGGTTTCTTGCGTATTGAGTTGCTCTTCTTCCTTTTTCAGATTGATGCGGCAGATATAACGTACGGCGATAATAGCGCCGATGATACCCACTACGCCGAGCGGATAGGCGCAAGCATATCCCAATGCAATAGGATCACCTGTATAGTTCAGCTGGTTCAGCGCTTCTTGGGCGGCACCCAAACCGGGAGTATTGGTCACGGCACCGTACAGAATACCTACTATCATCGGAAGGTCTATATTACCGTCAATGAAGTAAATACTCAATGCGACAACGATATTCAGTGCCACAATGCCTACGGCAAGCATGTTTAGCGTCATACCCCCTTTCTTGAAAGAGGAGAAGAACGACGGCCCCACTTGCAGACCGATACAGAATACAAATAAAATCAAACCGAATTCTCGGATGAAATGCAAAATGTGTGTTTCACCTGTAAATCCGAAATGCCCCATCAGAATACCGGTAAAGAGTACAAACGTCACTCCCAGCGATACTCCGAAAACTTTAATCTTGCCCAACAGTACCCCTACGGATATAACGAATGCGTATAAGCAGACGATATGCGCAACGGATGTCGGGTCCCAAAGAAGACTTTCTAACCAGTTCATAGTACCTTATTATATATTGCTTTAAAAATTTTGCGCAAAATTACTTAATAAAGGGGAGGTAACAAAAGGTTTGCCTTTCTTTTTGTAATACCAACTTTGCAAAAGCGTGGGGTATGCGGGGAATATGTCTTGAATAAAGATGAACATAGTGCTATCAGTAAGTGCAATTTTCTCTAAAAAGCCTTTTTGTTTTAAGTATTTCCTTATATTTGCAAGTCTCTTGATGACAAAATGAATACTATTCATCTATTTTAATTTTAAATAAACTATGGCAGACAGTAAAGAAAAACTCTTCTCGGACTTTTCTCCGGTTTCTACGGAACAGTGGATGGAGAAAGTAACCGCAGACTTAAAAGGTGCGGACTTTGAGAAAAAGCTCGTTTGGAGGACGAATGAAGGATTCAAAGTGAAACCTTTCTATCGCATGGAAGACCTCGAAGGTTTGAAGACCACAAATGCTCTTCCCGGTGAGTTCCCGTACCTTAGAGGTACAAAGAAAAACAACAATGAGTGGTTCGTTCGCCAGGAAATAAAGGTGGAATGTCCTAAAGAAGCCAATGCCAAGGCATTGGATATCCTGAATAAGGGCATCGATTCACTCTCTTTCCACGTGAAAGCCAAAGAACTGAGTGCGGAGTATATCGAGACTTTGCTGAAAGACATCTGCGCGGAATGTGTGGAATTGAACTTCTCCACCTGCCAGGGACATGTGGTGGAGTTGGCGGAACTTTTGGTCGCTTATTTCCAAAAGAAAGACTATGATCTTACGAAGTTGCAGGGTTCTATCAACTACGATTATTTCAACAAGATGCTGGCTAAGGGTAAAGAGAAAGGTGATATGGTAGCTACTGCCAAAGCCTTAATTGAAGCTACTTCCGTTCTTCCGAAATATCGCGTGCTGAATGTAAATGCGCTGACACTCAACAATGCGGGTGCATATATCTATCAGGAATTGGGCTATGCGTTGGCTTGGGGTAATGAATACATGAACCAATTGACCGATGCCGGACTGCCGGCAGCTCTGGTAGCCAAGAAGATTAAGTTTAATTTCGGTATCAGTTCCAATTATTTCCTTGAAATCGCAAAATTCCGTGCAGCCCGTATGTTGTGGGCCAATATCGTAGCTTCTTATAATCCGGAATGTCTGCGCGATTGCGAAAACAAAGGCGAACACAATGAATGTCGCTGTGCTGCCAAAATGAGAATACATGCGGAAACCTCGACTTTCAACCTCACTTTGTTCGATGCACATGTAAATTTGTTGCGTACGCAGACTGAGGCTATGAGCGCTGCTCTTGCGGGCGTTGACTCTATGACAGTGGTTCCGTTCGATAAGACGTATGCCGCTCCCGATGAATTCTCGGAACGTCTGGCGCGCAACCAACAGTTGCTGTTGAAAGAGGAATCTCACTTTGACAAGGTGATTGACCCTGCTGCCGGTTCTTATTACATCGAGAATCTGACCGTGGCTATTGCCAAGCAAGCTTGGGAACTGTTCCTTGCAGTGGAAGAAGAGAGTGGTTTCTATGCCTCTGTAAAATCCGGTAAGGTACAGGCAGCCGTGAACGAAAGCAATACGGTTCGTCATGCGGCTGTTGCCAAGCGTAAGGAAGTGTTGTTGGGTACTAACCAGTTCCCGAACTTCAACGAAAAGGCGGGCGACAAGAAACCTTTGGAAGCCTCTTGTTGCTGTGGCGGACACAGCACTTGCGAAAAGGATGTTCCTTCACTGAACTTCGACCGTGCCGCCAGCGAATTTGAAGCATTGCGTCTGGAAACGGAAGCTTCGGGCAAGCGTCCTAAGGCGTTTATGCTGACTATCGGTAACTTGGCAATGCGCCAGGCACGTGCTCAATATTCTTGTAACTTCCTGGCTTGCGCCGGATATGAAGTTGTTGACAACCTCGGTTTCCCGACCGTAGAGGAGGGTGTGGAAGCTGCGATGGAAGCTAAAGCCGATATTGTGGTTCTCTGTTCGAGCGATGATGAATATGCGGAATATGCCGTTCCTGCTTTCAAAGCTTTGAATGGTCGCGCTATGTTCATTGTTGCCGGTGCTCCTACCTGCATGGACGAGCTGAAAGCGGCAGGCATCGAGAACTTTATCCATGTTCGTGTCAACGTTCTGGAAACATTAAAGGAATTCAACAAGATATTAATCAAGAATTAAGAATGAAAAATGAAGAATAGGCTGAGCATTTATTCCGCATGGTAATTCTTCATTCGTCATTCTTTGTTCATCATTTTTAAGAAGATGAGAAAAGATTTTAAAAACTTAGATATATATGCCGCTTTTCAGCCTGCCAATGGCGCTGAGTGGCAAAAGGCTAACGGCATCAAAGCCGACTGGAAAACTCCGGAACACATTGAAGTGAAGCCTGTTTACACCAAAGAAGACCTCGAAGGTATGGAACACCTCAACTATGCGGCAGGTATTCCGCCTTATCTGCGCGGTCCGTATTCTGTAATGTATACCTTGCGTCCATGGACTATCCGTCAGTATGCCGGATTTTCTACTGCCGAGGAGTCCAATGCGTTCTATCGCCGTAATCTGGCTTCCGGACAGAAAGGTCTGTCCGTTGCATTCGACTTGGCTACCCACCGTGGCTACGATCCCGACCACGAGCGTGTAGTTGGTGATGTTGGTAAGGCAGGTGTATCTATTTGTTCACTGGAAAACATGAAGGTACTTTTCGACGGTATTCCTTTGAACAAGATGTCTGTGTCTATGACTATGAACGGCGCGGTACTTCCGATTATGGCATTCTACATCAATGCCGGTCTGGAACAGGGCGCTAAGCTGGAAGAAATGGCGGGTACTATCCAAAATGATATCCTGAAAGAATTCATGGTGCGTAACACTTATATCTATCCGCCTGCATTCTCTATGAAGATTATCTCCGATATCTTTGAATATACATCTCAGAAGATGCCTAAGTTCAACTCTATCTCTATCTCCGGTTATCATATGCAGGAAGCCGGTGCTACGGCGGATATCGAGTTGGCCTATACACTGGCTGACGGTCTGGAATATCTTCGTGCGGGTGTTGCCGCCGGTATTGATATTGATGCGTTCGCGCCTCGTCTGTCATTCTTCTGGGCTATCGGTACCAACCACTTTATGGAAATCGCCAAGATGCGTGCCGCGCGTATGTTGTGGGCTAAGATTGTGAAGCAATTCAATCCGAAGAACCCGAAATCACTGGCCTTGCGTACACACTCCCAGACTTCCGGTTGGTCACTGACCGAGCAAGACCCGTTCAATAACGTAGGCCGTACCTGTATTGAGGCTATGGCTGCCGCTTTGGGACATACACAGTCTCTGCATACCAATGCTTTGGATGAGGCTATCGCCTTGCCTACCGATTTCTCCGCGCGTATCGCACGTAATACGCAGATTTATATTCAGGAAGAAACTTATATCTGCAAGAATGTCGACCCATGGGGCGGTTCTTACTATGTAGAGTCTCTGACCAATGAACTGGCGCACAAGGCTTGGGAATTGATTCAGGAAGTGGAAAAACTGGGCGGTATGGCGAAGGCTATCGAAACCGGTATTCCCAAGATGCGTATCGAAGAGGCTGCCGCACGTACGCAAGCCCGTATAGACAGTGGTTCACAGACTATTGTAGGTGTAAATAAGTATCGTTTGGAGAAAGAAGCCCCCATCGATATTCTTGAGATTGATAATACGGCTGTTCGCCAGGAGCAGATTCAGAACCTGAAGACATTGAAGGAAGGTCGCGATGAAGCTG
Source organism: Bacteroides sp. 44_46 (assembly GCF_001915465.1). Lineage (NCBI taxonomy): Bacteria > Pseudomonadati > Bacteroidota > Bacteroidia > Bacteroidales > Bacteroidaceae > Bacteroides > Bacteroides sp. 44_46. Next base: position 64,346 of record NZ_MNQO01000013.1, read on the forward strand.
CTGTTCAGAAAGCGCTCGAAGCCATTACCAAATGTGTGGAAACGAAAGAAGGCAATCTGTTGGAATTGGCAGTGGAAGCTGCACGTGTTCGTGCCACATTGGGTGAGATTTCGTATGCTTGCGAAAAAGTTGTAGGACGTTATAAAGCAGTAATTAGAACTATTTCAGGCGTGTATTCATCAGAAAGTAAAAATGACAGCGACTTCCACAAAGCGTGTGAGTTGGCTGAGAAGTTTGCGAAGAAAGAGGGGCGTCAACCTCGTATCATGGTAGCTAAAATGGGACAGGACGGTCACGACCGTGGCGCCAAAGTGGTAGCGACCGGATATGCGGACTGCGGTTTCGACGTGGATATGGGACCGTTGTTCCAGACTCCTGCCGAAGCGGCTCGTGAAGCTGTGGAAAATGACGTTCACGTAGTGGGTGTTTCTTCATTGGCTGCCGGACACAAGACACTGGTTCCGCAGATTATTGAAGAACTCAAGAAGTTGGGACGTGAGGATATTGTAGTTATCGCAGGTGGTGTGATTCCCGCGCAGGACTATGATTTCCTCTATAAAGCAGGTGTAGCCGCTATATTCGGCCCCGGAACTCCGGTAGCGAAGGCTGCTTGCCAGATTCTTGAAATCTTATTGGATGAGGAATAATCCGTAAAAGGAAATGTTAAAAAAGGACGGAATGCTTTTGCATATCCGTCCTTTTTTCTTAATCTGTGTTATAAAACATACTTTTTTTCTTGGATAATTTGCAAATTTCTCAATTGTCCGTATCTTTGCAATGTGTTTTTCATAGTATTAGATTTAAGGTTAACAAAGGTTGGAGTACAGCGGTACTCCTTTTTTTATGCCCGTACGTTACGTATGGAGCAAAATCAGAGTTTCTTCACCATCAGTTTGCTTTCACCGGTAGTTTGTTGCGATAATATTGTAAAACGGATACGCGTAAGTTTTTTCTGGCTCCATGAGTGAATTAATTTAGGATCAGTCAATTCGATGATATCTGCTTCGGGCGATAAAAGCTTTTTATTGTATTCCAGTTTGAATTTACCGGCTTCTCCTGTCAGGATGATGTTCTTGTCGTTGTCAATCTCAACTTCGTTGCAAGTCATCAGGCTTAATATGCTTGGTTTTTCGTAGGCTGCCAATTCCCATCTGTCGGTGATTGTGAAATCCTTTTTTCTGTGCAATGTATAGTTGCGGGTCCAGCTTTTCACGTTTGCTTCCTGCGGATAAGCCCGGGCTATGTCTATCTGATAAGATATGGTTTTGGCTGTGGCTTTGTATTGTTGATTGTACGCCGCAAACTCTCTGCCGTTCTTTTGTGCTGTTCCGTTAATGAGAGGCAGGTTATGATAATCGGATTGCATGGTCCATATCGTATATCGTTCCGGTCCGAAGGTCTGTCGGGTATATGTTCCCACACCTACATCTATAAGTAACGGTTTGGAATTGTAGTAAAGAATGCACGAACCTACATCGTTATGATTATGGCTCTCCTGATTATTCCCGCCTTTTGCAGCGAAAAAGAAGCCGTCACTTTTTCCTTCGGTATCACGCGCTACACAAATTTGGGTATCTTTAAACCAGTAACTGCCAATCAGCGGCTCGCCTTGCGGATAGTTGATAATGTCTTTGTACATAAAGAGTTCATCTAAGGCGGAAGCGAAATAGCCGTTTACCCCATTCTTGAAACTTTGGTTTTGTCGTGCCATCAATGAGGCGAATTTCATCATTGCCGGGTCTCCTATCAGTTTACCATACTGATATAGAATACCGGGACTTGGGCTTACTATGGGTGCGGAGTCGGCGAAGTTGACAAAATAATTACCGCCGATGTGTACCCGGTAGATGTATTGCGCCATATTGCGCAGGAGCGGGGAGCTGAATATGTTCACTTTATTTCCGGTTACTTTAGCCAATAAATCCAAAAACTTCAAGGCATAGCCGGATGCTCCGCTCCAATAGGTGGGACCTTCGTCACACGCACCGTCTTCATGATACATGCTGAAAAAGAAGTCTGTAGATTTCATCAGCTTCCACACTCCCTGTTGGATACGTTCCGGGCTCCTTTCTATCAGCATCAGTGCTTGCAGTACATTGTAGTTAACCCATGGATTCCAGTTATTGACTTGCTGGCCGCCGAATCCCATCCACCAATAATCATCCCGTGCGAAGTAAGGATTTATTAGGTTTTTATTGACTTCCTCTACAATTCGTTCATTGATGAGAGGGCTTGTTTTATCGAATTCGTCTTTCAGGAAATAGTAGGTCCATGCCATTTGTGCGCCGATGTCGGCTACTACCAATTCAATGGTCGGTTCATTCCGGTCGGGAAGTCCGGAGCGGTCTTTCTGAAAACCGAGGTGTGCCGAGTGTATCCAAGAGGTTTCGCACAGAAACCACACGCCGTCTATGATAGCATCCATAAATCTTCCTTGTCCCTCTACCAATTCAGCGATGGTAAGGGCTTGCAAGGCTTTGTGGTTGGCACGTCCGGTACGGATTTCACCGGTACGTTTAAAAGCAAGGTAGTCGGAAGCGAGGTCGGGTTTCCATTCGTGTTTCAAGGCTTGTTCTCCGTTTTTGATGATAATCTTTCTGATTTCCGGGTCCACTTTCTCTTGCCAGGACTTACGGTCGGTATACTTAGGATAATCCACCCAGCTTTGGTGGTAGAGGATGGCGGTTCCTAAGTCTTCATAAGAAATGGTTTGCTCAAGAAGATGTCTTTCTGTAGCGTTGGCGGAAAAACCGGTACAGATAATTGTGATAAGTAATGAACCTGTCAATAACAGACTTTTTATTTTTGACATTTGCAGTATGTATTAGATGCGTTTATAAATAGAGAATAAGGATAAACGATTATCCCCGTTCGTCAAAGTTAATAAAAAACAACCTTTTACCTAACTTTTATCCCTTGTTTTGTAAATCTATGTATCTTTTCAGCGCTTCCAGGTAGTAGTAGTCTGCATAATTCAACGGTACATCGATTTCGGAACCGTGCGGTAACGAACCGGTGGAGTGCATCAGTACATAGCCTTGGTTACTGCCTTTTGCCGACAGGTAATCAGGACTTGAGAGATTTTTCAGAATCGTTTCCGCATAGTCAAAATATTTCTTTCCGTCAGGTATAAATGTACTGAGTTCCAAAAATGCTGATGCGGTGACGGCGGCAGCCGATGCGTCACGCGGAGTCTTTTCACCTGCCGGAGCGTCATAATCCCAGTAAGGAATAAGGTCGTCTGTCTTTACACGTTCCATAATCATGCCGGCGATATGAACAGCTTCCTGTAAGAAAGCGGTATCTTGAGTTTCACGATAACAAGAAGTGTAGCCGTATACTCCCCATGCTTGTCCGCGCGACCAAGCTGACTCTGCATTTTTACCCTGATGCGTTTGTTTGATTTCCACACTTCCGTCGTTGTTGTAGCTGACTACGTGGTAGGAAGTATAGTCGGGACGGAAATGATTTTTCATGGTGGTTTGCGCATGCTTTACAGCCACATTCTTATATTTTTCGTTTCCTGTCAACTTGGATACGTTGAACAGCAAGTCCAGATTCATCATGTTGTCGATGATTACGGGGAAGTTCCATGCTCCGAAATCCCATGAACGGATACAACCGATCTCCGGATTGAAACGAGCGCATAAATTATCCGCCGTTTCCACGAGTACGGCTTTAATGGTATCGTTGGGAGCGAGGCGGAGAGCATTGCCGTAACTGCAATTCATCATAAAACCTATATCATGGGTACCTTTCAGCTCACGTATCGGATTCAGTATATTAGTGTATTCGACAGCACGTTTCTTCAATTCCTCGTCTCCGGTCATTTCATAAGCGTACCAAAGGCTACCGGGGAAGAAACCGCTGGTCCAGTCGGAAATTCCGCAAAGATGTCTTTGTCCTAATTGCAAGGCTGCCGGATTAGGACGCAAAGAGTCGATATACGCTTTGTTTTCACGTTGTAGCTGTGCGTCGAGGAAATTTACATCATAACCGGAGTATATGGAGCGTGGCAACTTGTTTGTTCCGGAGAGTTCTTCGGCGGTTAATTTCAATTGATAGGAAGCGGCATCGAGTGCGTTGCTTATCCAGGCTTCTTTCTGAACCGGAGTGTTTTTGCAACCGGTCAGACCGATGAGTAGGGCGGTTGCAAATAACAGAGAGTTTCTTTTCATGTTATTAAGCTTTTAGTTATTTTCGTTCGTTGACAAAAATATGGATATTTAGGAAATATCTTGTACAAGATTGTTGAAAGGAACTTTGGCGCAGTTTAAAGGTGTATCACTTTTGTCGAATGCTGTTTTAATTCTGTATTTTCTTAAACGGAAGTATTACTTTTACCCTGTAAAACGGTAAAAATAATACTTCCGAATCAGATTTATTGTAAGTTATTTCTTCTTCAGACTTTTGACCTGAAAGTTTGTAAATAACGTGTGATTTTCCAATAAGCGGAGTCCGAAATGTCCGTCTCCTTCATTGTTTTTTATGGTTAACCGGAATAATTCCTCACCATTGATACGATATGTAGTGATTCCTTTTTCCACACGGATTTGGATGTCGTACCATTTATTCGGGAATAATAAATGCGATTTATCCGTATATTCTTTGATAACAGGGCGGGCTATTGCATCACTGGTATCCGCTGCTTTGGCAAAGTATTGGCGGAAGCGGGTGGTGGAGTTATGGTTTCCACCATATCCTACATAGAACAAACTTAACGTTTTATAGTGTTGAAAAATGCCGTTTCTCCATTCGCTGCGTGCAAAAAGATTGCCGGGGTGTTCCGGGTCGTTGGCACCCCAAAAACAGTTCAAGTCACTAAGGCGGTCATACTTGCCGCCTTGCATCAACATTTTCACACGATAACTGATTTCGTAATCACTTGTAAGGCGTTGGTTATACCATAAGGTAAGGCCTTTGGGGGCTGTAATTTCTAATGTGTCGCCCGATACGATGATTTTCACTTCGCCTGAGTGGTCTTCGATTGTCCAGTTCTTTAAAGCGATTTGCGCTTGAACCATAAGCGGAAGTAACATCAGTATGCTTCCTGATACGAGTTTGTGTAAGGTGTTTCTTGTCATACGGTTATTTTTTAGCTTGTTGTAATCCGAAGAAGTTTTGTCCTTTCCCGTCAACAGGACTAATCATAGGAATGTTTCCCCCTGCGGTAGTCAGGACAACGGTTTCTCCTTTCTTTAAGTCTAATGAGTATTCCCCTTGGCCTATTGGAGTAAGCGTTACATTACCTGCTTTGACAATCGGGTTCACCATATCCGTACGTAAGATGCAAGGTTCTCCTGCGAGACTTTTGATGCGAATACCGGTTGTCTTTCCCTCTTTTCGGCTGGCGGATACGAGAAATGCGCCTTCTGTCCTTAAATTCTGGAACTGCACATCTCCCCATCGGGAAGGTATGGCAGGGAATACGCGTATCTTTCCGCCCCAGCTTTGTAACAACATATCGTGTATGCACTGTGCACCGGACAACGGTGTCTCAATAACCGGACCGCTTTCCATATACATGGTATTGGGACGCAGGGTACGGGCAAACAAACCGTTCAGCTTTTCCAAAGCCTTGTCTCCTTCACCAAATGCGGCATATAGCGAAGAGGCTCCGGTATAGGTATATCCGAGGATGTTACCCGGCAGGCTATGCCAATGTTCCACAGATTTTTCCATAAGTTCTTTACTGCCGTTTTGCTCGGCATTCAGCAAGTAAAGCGGATAGAACATCAACAGATGTGAGTAATGGCGGTGTGAACGGCTGAAAGGCACATCTTTGCCTATCATCATGCCGTTTGCGTCTTGCGGATAGTCGGTCAGCTTCTCTATAACTTGCTTCCAGCGAGGTATCAGTTCATCGTCAATGGATAGAATTTTAGTTGTTTCAAGCAGCGTATTACATCCCCAGCGTAATAACGCAATGTCATAATTGCAATCTTCAGCGATACCATATTCAGGAGAAAAGGTTCTTTGCAAATGTAGTTTTTCTTGTTTATCTTCTTTCAGGAAGGGGAGATAGAAATTAATGGCGCGTCTCAGTGTTGGGAATATAGTATTTCTCAATATCGATTCGTCCATACTGAAACGGTATTGCAACCAAAGGTTGTGACAAATCCACGGCAGGTTTCCTACTTGGGCTTTCTTTTCCGTACCGGGAATATTCACGGTTTCTCCTATCAGATTGAAATCGGTAGCGACAGGCAGTGCTGCGGCATCTTTCCGGTAAGCTTCGGGAACATTGTTTATCAGATTGTTCAGATTGCTGCCGATTGCATTGACCAGCGGCATTCCCAATTCCAGACGGTTGGAAGCATATACAGACCAATAACTCAGTTGTACATTCAAGTTCCACCATGCATTAGGCCAGGGAGTCAGCACTTGCCAGGGGCCGCTGTTATCCAGCAGACCGCCGCCAATGCGTGTTGCGGATGCAAGTTTGTACATTTGCGCCCAATAGAAATTCTCCATTTTCTTATCGGGAAGACTTACGAAACTTTGCGGATAGTAATTATGCCACCAGTCCCGGTGTGCTTTTTGAAGAATGGGCAAATCGGTTGTTTGCAGACTTGCCAATGCTGTTTCTACTTTTTGTAATGCATCTGTTTCCGGATATGAGTGTGCGTTACTTATAAGAAGGATACTTGTATTATTTTTTCTTATTTCTTTCCAAGCAGTGGCTGTACCGCCGCCGGCCAGTAAAGGCTGCCAACAATAGTTCACTCCGTTACGTACGGATAACTGTGACGCCGGATTCGATACGTATCCTTTTTTCAGGTGTTTCTTGTTATTTCTTTGGATGGCGTTCAATTGCCTTGGAGAGTCTGTATTTTCCGGATAGAATTTCCATGTGAAATCCTTCTCACCTTCCGTAGCTTCAGCTTCGACAACGATATAAGGGCTTTCGGAAGTGACGTAAGCTTTCAGTTTTATTTCTCCCAAGGTAGTACGGATGCATCCGGTAGTTTCTGCATTCCATAAATCCAGTCTCATATCCCCGGATTTTATTTCTCCTGCAGGATGCAAGAGGAAGTAGCCGATAAGCAACCGGCATCTTCCGTAGACACCTCTATCATTTGTGCGATGGTCATGCACCATGCTGTTACCGACATCTACCCGTATAGCATTTTTACCGGGTTCTTTACAGATATAGGTTCCCATACTGCCGTTGCCCATAAAAGGAGCCTCGTACCAAGTTTGAGGCAGGCGAGTCCAAATCATGTCTTGCTGAGACATAAAATTTTTCCAATCTATCTGGCAGAAACAGCTGGCTGTTATGTACCATGCTACAATAGAGAATAATAGAAATCTTTTCATGTGTTATAATTTTTTTAATCTTTTTATGGTATGTTTCTTTCTCTTGTAGCAAAGGTAAGTGATTATTTGTGAAATAAGGTTTGATAATGTCGAAAGGTCTTACATTATACTTTGACGTATGCGTAAATTTGTTTGAAGAACTTTTGATTTTGTCCAAATCTCTTCGTTTTTTATTACACACTCTTATTTTGGTTATTTGAATTCTATATTCCAATTTATCGTTCCTGATTTTTTTGGAGTAAATGATACTCGTATTAGTTTCCCTTCTTTTTGGATAAACATTTTACCGCTGTTACTCTTGGCGCTTTTAATATTAAATTCTTCCGGTACTATAATGCGGAGCTCATATCTGTCTCCTTTCACAACCGCACTTGTTCCGGATAGGGTTCTCTTGTCGGGATTCCATGATTCTTCTTTTACATCCATCAGTCCTTGAGTTATATGACGGGATGTGCTGATGACTTGTGGATAGACCTTGCGAGGGCGCACAGCCAATACTTTGCAAGATGCAGGAGCTAATGTTTGAGATAGTTTGCTTTTGATATTCCCCAAATACTTATTGTCCCAAAAGTCGAACAGTTCGTAGTTCTCTGAATCGTTCAGCCCCATTCGTTTCAGGCTATAATCAATTTGCGTGTTTTGTCGTTCGTTCCAATTGAATAATCCCAAAACAATCTGTCTGTCATTTTTTACCATCCAGATTCGGGGTTTATTATTTTCGAGAATATCAATAGGACGGGCATTTAGGTTGTGGGTGGGCAGTGCGCGCTTTATCATGTCTAAACGTTCGGGAGCTAACTCCGCATATTGCATGCTTGTCGTATTCATCGCTCCGGATATGGCCTGCCAAGATATCATCCAGCGGGCTTTATTCAGCGGGTTGGAGCTGCGTACAAAGTAAGGGTCGGGATCGTTGTACCAGACTTTGTTGTGCAGGAAGTACAGGTTGCCTGCATAGTCCGCTCCGGCTGTGGTTTTTCCCCATGCTCCCTGTATGGCACCGTCGTTATCGGGACCTACGCGCATAGCATCTACCATACCAAAGGATGCTGCGAAAGAACTCATGTTCTGAGTAGCGGCGCATCCTAAAAGAAAAACGCCCGGAGCTTCTTCTTTCAAGATGGATAGTCCCTTGCGGAAGCACTGTGTGAAGGTATATTCGTCGTTATAAAGACGTGCGCTTCCGTATACAGGTACTCCGTCATAGCTTCTGGTTACATAGATATTTTCTGAAGGCGCACCGGTATGCAGGCCGTCGATTTTGTAATAGCGGTATCCCCAATCGTAAATTCTTTTGAAGCGTTCGCGTAGAAACTTCTCACCTGCGGGGTTTGTGGCGTCGATGCAAGTACCCGACCATTTTTTTACGTCATAGGGAACGTCAGACCAAAGATGTTTTGCAAATATTTCTTTGGGGAAGTAAGGGTTGTGCATGTCACCGGAGAAAGGCATGAACCAAAGTCCGGGAGTAAATCCCACTTGTTTCAGGTGCTTGGCTGTATATTGCATTCCCGATGGGAAATTTTCGTTACTTTCGGCAAAAGTTTTTAAAGGACCTGAGCCCAGCCTGTTTTTAGGAATACCCATGGAATTTTGCCAATGGTCGTCAATTTGGAAGGTATTCAGTCCGAAGTCCGCCAGATTTTCTTTTGCGAAATTGGCATTTTCCTGTAACATCTTTTCGGTGGAAGCTCCCGAGCCGTTTAGGTTGCGGTGATACCAGGTGCAATAAACTTCCGGCTTTGCCGGTAATTGTATCTGATATGCTTTGGCAAGATACTCTCCATATAGTTCCAGTCCTTCTCTTCCATCTTCGAAAAAGCCTATCAGTAGGATATCGGTGCCTCTTTCTTTGCCATTCCTTACCAAATAATTGCCGAATTCCAGTTCAGCTTTTACTTTGTATGTTTTCTTTCCTTTGTCCAGTTTCGGAGTCATAACTCCTATACCTTGTTTCTGCGTCAGCCAAGCCGTCAGAATAGAGTGCCGACTATCGGGTTCAGCTAATAGAGTGTAGGTATAACTTCCTTGTGCCTGTTGGACAGGAGCAAATCCACCGCTTCCCAAAGTATTTAATGGTTGGTTCATTTCACCTATACTCATTTCTACGGATGCTATTTCCAGGCGACTTACTCGTACATCCTGTCCTGAGCGGTTTTTCATTACTGTATGGATGTAGAGAAAAGGATTATTGCCATATAAAGTGAATGTAACCTTACGTCCATCGTTATAATGAGTTTCCAATGATTGTCCTTCTCCCCACAGTCGGTCGGACGTTTCTGTTTTCTCAGAGGTAATGATTTGCCCCGGTAGAAGTATATTTTTTACTTTGAGATCGGGAAGTTTTTTATTCTCTATTGTAATTTGTTGTTTGTGTATCCGCAAGGTAAGCAGATTATTCTCTATACTTACAGTTTGAGCGTTTGTATTGGATAAATTTATCAGGGTTGATAATATCAAAAATATAGTAATCTGGATTTTCATACCGGTCAATGTTTATTTGATTGTTACTTTGAAAGCATAGGCATATTCACCTATGGGGTGGGATGGCATTGTGATATACAATCCGTTTTCATCTTGTTCCCATTTTATTTTTTCTCCTGAAGCTAAGAATGAAACGGATTGAATGTTCTTTATCTCCTTACTGTTCAGGTTTTGTATCTTTATATTTTTGCCGTTTCCCGGCCAGTCCAATATAAAGATATATATTGTATTTTCCTTGGTGGTGAAGCGTATGTCTTTTGCAGTGAACGTATACATGTAGTCCGCATACTTCTTCTTACCCGCTACGGCATTTATGCTGAATGTCCCTTCACCGTATACTTTGAAGGGACGTGTATCATAAATCGCTTCTCCGTTCAATTTCAGCCAGTTACCTATCTTTATAAGCTCATCTCTGAATGTTTCGGGCAAGCTGCCGTCCGCTCGCAATCCTACATTGAGCATCATATTGCCGTTCTTGCTGACGATATCTATCAGGTTATCTACAATTTGTCCTGCCGTCATGCGCAATTTGTCTTTAGTCTTTCCTTGCACGACTGACCCCATACCGGCATCCCCGCCTTCTTTGCTTATGTTTAGAGAGTTTCCCATATAGAACCAGCCGGGATTGACAGTGGTATCTACCAAAAACGGATTCTTCTGCAAATCATCTTCACCGGAACATTCACGGTCTAAAGTATATCCTTCTCTCACTCTTTTGATAGTGAGTACGCCATTTTGTACACCTTTGCGCGAGAGATTCTTGTTGTAGAAATGAGCTGCCAATTGTTGGCCGTATATACCGTTGGGCAGGGGACCGTCGAAATAGAGTAATTCGGGTTCGTATTTATCTATCAGTTCTTTAGTTCTGAGATACCATGATTGGGCAAATTCTGGTTCCAGCCGCATGATACGGTCAGAGGTACGTTTACCGTATAGTCCTTCGTAAGCCGGGTCCATATAGTCATAAGGTATACCGGCATACGGACCTTCGGGGTCGGCATTTGTACCTTGGTAAAACATATGTTCATGACAGTAGTTGCTTAGATGGGAAGAAATGGCAAAGTGTACGCCTACCTTTTTGCATGCTTTCTGCCATGCTCCTACGATGTCTATCTTCGGCCCCATATTTACGGAGTTCCAAGGTTGGTGGCTTGAATCGTATAAGTCGAAGTTATCGTGATGAACGGCCATTACACCGATAAACTTGGCGCCAACCTCTTTGTAGAAGGCTGCCAATGAGTCGGCATTGAACTTGTCGGCTTTCCACATAGGTATAAAATCTTTGTAGCCGAATTTGGAAGGGTGTCCGTAAGTTTTCAAATGATGTTGGTATACCTTAGGCGCATGTGCTCTGTAACCCAATATGGGATATTTGCGTAATGCGGAGTCTGGTTCCTGATACCAGTACATCCATCGGCCGTAATGTCCGTCATAACCCGGAATAGAGTTGATACCCCAGTGCATATAGATACCGAATTTGGCATCACGAAACCACTCGGGACATTGATAGTGCGCCGCAATAGAGGCATCGGTAGGTTTTATTGGTCCTGGCGCGATGTTGAATTTGAAAGTTGTTGCGCTTGGGTTGATAAGGGCGTCTTGACCGAAGTCATCATGCTGTGCTTGGACAGTAAGGGTGTAGCATGAGAGGATGAGTAGTAAGATTTTAATATTCATGGTAGCAGTTTTGTCTGTGGATTTGGTATCTTTTTTGTAAAAGAGAAGGTATATGACTATATAATCTTAATTTGGCTATATAATAATATACCTTCACCTAAATCAGATTATTTGAAATTATTTATACCGTGCTGTATCCCACCATACACGAACGGAAAGACCATCGCCTTTGCCGCCGTTTAAGGTCGGGTCTGTTGCGTATTCTTTATTATTGCTTAATTCGTTGTCTACGTACCGCAGCTTTTTGATAAATTCATTATTTGCCGGATTAATCGTAGGTTCCAGACTTTGTTTAACAGGATTAAGCTTAGGATATCCGGTACGGCGGAATTCAGCCCATGCCTCTTCTGAATTAGGATATATTCCTATCCATTTCTGTGTGATAATTTTCTCTAATTTTATTTCAAAATCATCAGCGTTGTTCCAAGCTACTTGTCCGGTTGTAATGTACGTGTTGTCATCGGTTGTGGAGTAGGACCCTTCAGGAGCTAATGCTCTCATTTCTTCAAATGAAGCACGGATCCCCTCTTCATAGTTTGCCTGAGCATCTCCTGCCCCTTGCCAACCTCGTAAGGCGGCTTCAGCTTTTAGGAAACATACTTCAGAATAATTCATTAATCCTAATGGGGTAAAGTTGGCGTCTGTATTGGGTTTTGCAACATTAGAACCTTTTGCGGCAGAATTCCAATCGTATCCCCACATATATCCCCAAATACAGGAGTTATGACTATTATCATATTCGGGTAGCGAAAGGTCTGTAACAGGCAGTCCATTGGGTACTCCTCGATATTGTACTGCGTCCGCTTCTCCTTTTACCCACGCTCCGCTTTGAGACAGAATTAAGGTGAGACGCGGATCGGTCACCGTACCATAGCTTGTAAGCATGTCAACCATCGTTTTACTGGCTCGGGATTCATCGACAACCAAACTGCGTAATAACGGGTTTGCCCAGCGATTCGGTTGTGGCGGGGTTACACCGGCATTGTCACTGTTGGAGGCTATAAGGGATTCCTTTAAGGCAGCCTCTCCTTCGGCTTTAGCTTTATCGGGATCAATGAATGAGAGACGCATGGCGGCACGTAAACGTAAGGAGTTGGCTAACTTGATCCATTTGTCTACATCACCTTGGTAAATTAAGTCCTCAGTATTATATTGGAGTTGATTACTCTTTTTCTGTTTTAGTTCTGTGACGGCTTCGGTCAGTTCCTTAAAAACGTCATAATAGATATCTTTCTGGCTATCGTAAGGGATGAGCGTTTCTCCTATTCCCGCTTTGAAATAGGGAATGTCCCCGAAAGTATCTGTCATCCTTATAGTGCTAATAGCTAAGTTGATACGCATGATTTGATACATGTCGTTGTATTCCGGATGATTTTCTAATGTGGGCTCTATTTCACGGATTCTTTTGACCATTTGTTGGTAATAAGGCGTCCAAAGTCCGCGTTCGGCCCATGAAGTGTTAAATACATAATTGCCAGAGGTGAAAGAGCTGCTTGTATTGGCTAGATATTGGCAATACAGGAAAGAATATAACAGAGCGGCTCTCTGGTAATCGCCATAGACAATGTGGAAACCATGATATTGCATATTGGGCAGTGACAGACTGGGAGATATTTCATTGACTGCCATTGGGTCTTTGTTCATTTCTTCAAATCCGCTTGTACAACTACTGATGGTAATGGCGGAAAGTAGTGTGATTAGAATCTTATGTAATTTCATAATAATATTTATTTAGAATTTTACGTTAAGTGAGAAACCTACTGTTCTTGTTGACGGAAGAGCGGCAAGTTCGAAAGCTTGGAATACGTCTTGGCTGTTTTGTGCAAACTCGGCATTTACGGGAGCGGCCTTGTAAATATTGAATAAGTCACGTCCTACGATAGAAACTTTTACATTGGTTATCGGAGTGTTTCTGAACCAGATTTTTGGCAGTGTATAGCCGATAGAGAGTTCGCGCAGTTTTACGTATGTGGCATCGTGTAAAAACTCTTCTCCTACAGGATAAGTTCCGGCGATAGTAGCATAATATTCTTGAGCAGTTACCTGCTTGGTGTTTTCCAGTCCGGTTGATTCGACAATACCGTTTACTACCATGCCGTCACGTCCACTCAATGTTCTCTTGGAGTTACCGGCACCGGTAGCATAAGCATCGGTCATTGAGAGGAATTGGCCGCCGTATCTTACGTCTATAAGAGCGCTGAATACAATGTCTTTCCAAGATAGTGTGGTACCAAAGGAGCCTGTCCATTCAGGCATCATATTACCGATGACCTTTTCGGATTTAGTGTCAATGAGAGGCAGACCGTTGTCTCCTACCAAGATACGTCCATCTTCATTTCTTTTGTATGCAGTGGATACAATATCGCCAAATTTTCCACCTTCATCAATGACAACCTTTCCTACACGTACATTGGTGGTGAGCGGGAATACATAGCGTTTGTTCTTTTCATCCAGCTCTACATTGCGAGTTGTATTTTTACCCCAATTCAAAGTCACGTCCCAACGCCAGTCTTTGGTTTGGATAGGAGTACCGGTTACCATTAATTCCACACCTTTACTTTCCATTTTTCCTGCATTGATTTTCTTGCTGGCATATCCGGAGGAACCGGGAACAGTCATTGACAGAATTTGGTCGGTTGTGGTAGAACGATAATAAGTAAAGTCAATGCCCAGGCGGTTATTGAACATGCGGTAGTCTACACCTACTTCCCATGATAAAGTTTTCTCGGGTTTAAGGTCGGCCAATGGATATGTGTTAGAGCTACTTCCTACTGTATGGTTACCTAACGCTTCCAGAGTATATACGTTATAGAGCGCATAGGGGGCTGTGTCGTTGCCGACCTGTGCAATAGAACCACGTACTTTTAAAAAGTACTCTTTGGGCAGTTCAAATATGTCGGACAGAATTCCGCTTAAACTTGCAGACGGGTAGAAATAAGACCAATTGGATGAAGGCAAGGTGGAAGACCAGTCATTACGCGCTGTAACATCAAGGAAGGCATATCCTTTATATCCCAAAGTAGCATTTCCTAAAACCGAGTTGATGCGTTTCGATGAAAAGTCCTGAATAGCCAGTTTGCTTTCACCGTTACTTAATGCTACGAAATTGGGAATGATTGCTTTACCGCTTTCACCGGCTAAAGATTTAAATTTGTTGTAGTTGGTGGCAATCCCCACATTGGCTGTTAAGGAGAAATCTTTAAATCGTTTGTCAAAGTTCAGCATCAGGTCTGCGTTTAATTCTTCGCTTGCGGTGTTGGTAACGGTCATTAAGTCTTTAGGACTTTCCGCTTTTGCATGATAAGGCATATAGGTTTCTACGTTGTCTGAAATTCTATCCAAACCGATTCGTCCGGTTATTTTCAGCCAATCGGTGATATTACCTACTACGGTTACCTGGCCTTGGAACCTGTCTCTGTTCAATTCGTTTCCATTTCCGTTTGCAATAAGTCCGTATGGATTTCTGTATTCGGTATCTTCTCCATGCCAGTTCACAACATAACCGTCAATACCTACCGGGTTTTGTAAGTCTTGTAAACGGATATTCCGTGGTAAACGGATCAAATGTGACCATACACCGGTATAGAAAGTTTCCGGACGGTTTTTTACTTTTTCACGGAAATAAGATACTTTACCGCCAATGGTCAGATATTTGTTTTTGATTTCCACATTTAAGTTATAATTCTGTTTATTCATGGATTCATTGGGCAGAATACCCTGGTTACGGGTGTCGGTGAAAGAGAAACGCGCATTCATTTTCTCGTTACCGCCGGTTGCGCTGACTGAGTTTACATAGTTTAAAGCTGTGCGGAAGAAATCATCAATGATGTTTTTCTGAGGTAACATGGCGTATTCTTTGTAGGACTCATCTCCATAAAGTTCTTTACGCCAGTTGGGAATCATTTGTCCTGTCATCTTGGGACCCCATGAACCACTGGCTTCCAGTGCATATTGTCCATTGGTACCCTGGCCATATACATCTTGGAATTCGTACGAGTCGTAGGCTTTACTCATAGAAACGTAGCCATTATATTCCAACTGCAATTTTCCTTCCTTACCCTTTTTGGTAGTGATGACAATTGCACCATTTTGTGCCCTTGAACCATAAAGAGCGGCAGCATTGGCACCTTTTAATACTGAAATACTTTCGATATCATCAGGGTTGATGTCGGCAGCTCCGGAAGAATATGAGAACTGTGTATTGCTGTTGGAATTATCCAGAACAGGTAGTCCGTCAACTACCCAAAGCGGTGTGTTATTACCGCTTAAAGAGTTCAGACCACGGAGCACAATACGAGTTGGCCCACCTACGCCACTGCCGGATTGCGATATCTGTACGCCGGCTACCTTACCTTGCAGTAGGTTTGAAACACTGGTAGAACGGTTTTCTGAGAAAACGTCTGTTTTTACTTCTTGCATGGCATATCCTAATGCTTTCTTTTCTCGTTTAATACCTAATGCCGTTACGACGACTTCAGAAAGCATTTCGCTATCTTCTTTTAATGTAATGGAAAAATTGGTTTTTTTGTTGATACTGATTTCTTGTTTCTCATATCCAATGAATGAGATAATAAGTTTACCATTCTCCGGAGCATCTAATTTGAAAGCTCCGTCAATGTCTGTTATTGTTCCAAGAGTGGTTCCTTCCACTGAAACATTGGCACCAATAATGGATTCTCCGTTTACATCTTTCACTGTACCTGTAATGGTTCTTCGTTGCTCTTGCGCAAAGGCAACGAAACAGATGAAAGACATCATTGTTACAAAAAGTAATCTAATGTGTTTTTTCATACGACTTTGTTTTTAAGTTAAACAATAAGGAATTTAAAGTATTATAATCTGTCTTATATAGACAATCTTGAATAAGTATGCATGTTATATATATTTGATTTAAATGCAAATGTATTAATATTGCGGTAGATATTATTAAAATATATTAATTATTTGCAACGGTATATGCTATTTTTGTATTCCACCTGTATAGAGTGCAGGCCTGTCTCTCATTTCCCGTATTTCCCATGTCCCATTGAAGCTATCGTATAAGATAGAGGAATCCTTTCTTTTGTTTTTATACATTTTACCGTTTATAACAGGCCTGTTTTTTCCATAGCTGAATGTCGATTGTGTTTTACGGTTCCAAATATACAGACTTGCCGGACGCTTGGTATTCAGCTCCGCTTCAATCTTCCAGTCACCGCATTGAAAACTGTTATTGCCGGAACGTTCTATATTTACAATTCGGTTTTCGTTCGCTTCCACTTGAATAATAGTAAGTATACGATTGGCCTTACCGGGTTCATAACTGGCTGTCAACGACCAGGGAGCGGTAAAGTCTTCACCGCGGACACCTATTTGCCTGTTTGGCTCGGCGGCAAACTTATCCGTTTGGCTGATAGTACATTTTTGTTCGCTGAACAAGCGGGCGACAGAAATATATTTGTCTTTTTTGTTACGGGTTGTCAACGTTGATGTTGCTTCGTCTATCTGGAATTTTACCGGACTGTGCAGCAGCCAATCCCAACTTACCGCTTTAGTTGCTTCCAATTCGTCGTAGATAACCACGATGTTGGGGTGCAACAGGAAGATATGGCGGCGATACTTCTTCAGGGGAGTTTCTCCGAAACCGTTTTCGCGTGACTGTTCAAGATTGTGGCCGGCAAAGTTCTTTTGCCACATGGGGTATTCACTGATGCCGCAATAGGCGTTGGAAGCATCTCCCAAGGCATAGGAGACATGCTCCCCGTTGAACATGCGTACAATGTTTCCATACGCACGTGTGGTGAACGGTTGTCCGATGCCATCTATTAATAAGGTGTTGTGGGCGCGTGTATGGCGGTAAGACAACAGGTTATGCGGGTCGGAGAAGTTCATATAATGACCTACCGCATGGTAAATGGCTTTTCCGCCATAGTGCAAGTTGAAAGCATTCTGGTTGGAGTGCGTGTGGCTGCCGGAACCGAACGGACTGGAACGGAAGCTGAGACTGATGTTATGTTTATAGTCCTTCAAATCGCTGTTGGCTATCATTTCACCGGTATCTTTGAACCATACGGCTTTGGGAGCATCTGCCGGTAATTCGGCTTGTCGGGGACGTTGTTTGCCGCATGCCATACGGTAGAGGCGCGTTTCTGATTCTGTTTTATAACGGTTGTTGATAGACGAATACCAGGCGGCGTACGGGTCCTCGGTAGTGCGTGCCATGAAATCGGCAAAAGCACTGCGGATGCGCAGGGGCTTGCCGTTATTTTTTTCGTGTCCGTCGCCGAACCCCGCACTCAATGCCCGGGGTTGCCAGCTATACAGCATGCCGATGCCGGCATTTTTATACCAGGGATGTTGCATGAAATCTGTTTTTGTCAGATAGCTGAACAGGGTGGGTACATAAGATAGGGTAACAGCATTGGCGCTGAAATAACTTGTTCCGTTATGCCATGAACCGTCGCGGTTGAAACCGGAGGCCGGGGCGCGTGCCGTCCAAAGTTCGTAGCTGTATTCCAGATATTCTTTGGCAAGCGGATATTTGCCGTACATCACCAATGCGGCTTGCATGAAGTGGCGGAATGCGAATTGCCAGAAATGATTGTCGAAGATATGGGTTTCTTCATTTTCCAGAATATGGCTCTTATAATAGAGTGACAGTACATCCATAATGATACTTTCTATCTGTTTACGCTCTTGTGAACTGAAGCGGTCGTAACAATTCTCATAGGTACATGCCAATGTGTAAATCAATTCTCCGGCATTGAAATCATTGCCGATAACCTTCTTGTCAGGTTCTACGGCCAACAGGCAGCGTACGTTTTGTACCATTTTTTCTGCGTATACATCCAATTTCAGCATTTGATAGGCAGTATTCAGATTATCACATTCGACCGCCATACGGGTGATTTGTCTGTATGGTTTGGTATCGTTGGCATAGTTTGAACCGAGCGCATTGCGCGAGTCGGTAATCATGTTTTCGAACTCCGGATGTGAACGTACTTTCCTGCGCGCTTTCTCCAGATTGTCGTTCAGGAAACAATAGATGCGGGGATACGCTTGAGGGATGCTACTCAAAAAAACATTGGCTTCAGGTGTTACGAATCGGGGTATGTCATCGGTTACGGTAAAACTGTATGTCTTGCTCCAGGAAAACTCTTTACCTTCTTTGCTTACCGAACGCACACGCCAGTACCATGTACCGTTTTCCAATACTTTGTGCGGATTGAACATACACCAGGGCTTGGGTTGGGACAGCACGGTACTTGCATCCGAGAAGTCTTTGCTTCTTGATAGATTGAATTGCAGGAAATCCGATTGCTTGACGCTTTTTGGAACCAGCAGTGGCGAAGGGTTTATATATAAAGTATGCTCTTGTTGCGGATACGGCGTTTCGCGTTCATTTTCGTGGATACACTGGATGTTTTCAGCCTGAATAGAAAGCGGTATCAGGCAGAATGTCAAGAAGAGTAAGAGTTGTTTTTTCATGTTGGATAGTTATTTGTATAAAAACTGTTTTTATTAGGTTTGTTATTTATTTCTTTTCAACACAGATAGTTGTTGCCTTTCCTTCATTCTTTTTCCGGTCGAGTGATACAATCTTGAAAATCAGAAAATCGGTAGTTTTAAGTTCTGACGAGGTATATTTGTATGACGGTTGCTTCACGCCGGTTGCTATCAGTTCGTAATCGGGATTGTTGCCGCGAGTACGGTATACGGCATAGGCGGCAGCATCTTTGGCAGGTTTCCATTGAAGGGAAACGGTATCTTCGTTGAAACCGGCTGTCAAATCCTGTGGGGCTGCCGTTACAGTGTGTTGCGGCACATTACTTATTGTATATGTTTGGTTGGCTTTTGTCGGGAATGATATTTTGTCCTTACCAAGCGATTTGTATCTTATCATTTTACCGGTGGTATCTTTCAGTTCTGCACATGCAATGCCGGGGTATTTCAAGACACAAGTGTTATTCTGTTTTGACAACACTTTGGCTTCTGTGAGCCGTCCTTCCTTCCAACTGGCGGATACTTCGAAGTTGCCGCGTGCAGTAAGCCCTTTGTATGAACCGTCTTTCCATGCATCGGGTAATGCAGGCAGTATATGTATATATCCTTCATGGCTTTGCAACAACATTTCCGCAATGCCGGCCGTCCCGCCAAAGTTGGCGTCAATTTGAAAAGGTGAACGCAGTACGGCAAGGCAGGTTGCCCAAAGATTTTCGCGAATACCGTTTGTCAGCAAGGCAGCTACGAGATCATGTGCACGGTTACCTTCTTTGGCACGTGCCCAAAGATTTATCTTATGGGCCATAGACCAACCGGTAGAAACATCGCCGCGACGGTTGAGCGTTACTTTAGCGGCATCGAGCCATGCGGGAGTATTCTCATTTATCAGTGTGCCCGGATAAAGACCGATAAGTTGTGATAGGTGACGGTGATGCTGTTCCAGCACGATATCGCCATAGTACTTTTCTTCACGGTATTCTTTTATCTGACCGGAGTACCCTATTTGTACGGGGTCTAAACGCTTACTCTGTTCTTTAAAGAGACGGATATTTTCGTTATGCTCGCCCAACAGGTTTGCGGCACGAATGGCATCTTGATGGTTTTCATATATCATCTGCTGGTCGAAAGCGCAACCGATAGTGGGATAGGGACGGTTAGTGGCTTTAGCATATTGCTCGGGTGAAGCAGAAGGGTTGGCAAGTAAAAGACCGAGCGTATCGGTAGTAACCTTACTCAGAAAATCGGCTACTCCCAGTATGGCAGGATAGGATGTCTCTTTTAGGATTTGTTTGTCATTGGTGAAAGCGTAATAATCCCAAAAAAGTTTTGAGGTGAAAGCTGCCATGCCGGGACCGGAGTGTCCGCCGGGCATTCCTACCATATAGGCTCCCGCTCCTGTACCCATAGTCCAGCCATTGCCACCGGGTTCGTCAGAGAAATGCTGCGGGTGGTGTATTTTGATATACTTTGATGCAAATTGTTCGGCCATAGGTTTATAAGCCTTATGGTAATCGGAATAACTCTCAAACAGTTCGGTCAAATTGGTGTTGAAAGCAGGCCAATAGTTCATTTGTATGTTGATGTTGTGGGTATAGTTACCGTTCCAGGGGGCCAGCTCGTACTGGTTCCATACGCCTTGCAAAGTGGGTGGGAGAGCACCTTTGCGGGCACTGCTGATAAGCAGATAACGTCCGTAATGAAAAAACAACTCTTCCAGATACGTATCTTGCTTTCCGGCCTTGTATGCAGCCAACAGGCGGTCGGTGGGAAGATAGCTTTTGGGGCCGATATTCAGTTGCACCCTTTCGGTAAGCGAGGAGAAGTCGTTAATGTGAGTGGTGCGCAGTTGGCTATATCCTTTCTGGGTGGCTTTTATAAGGCGTTGGGATATTTCTGTATGCGGGTCGGGATATCCTTTCAGCTTTTCGGCAGGTTTATTGGCAAATACTTGAGGCGATAATCGGTAGTTGGTTCCTAAAGCCAAGAGTATAACGGCCGAATCGGCATTCTCTACTCGGATAGTACCATGGTCTGCGTTAGAGTCGTTCCAAGCGGACATACTGCCATTTATGGGAATCACTTTGACTTGCGCTTCATAAATCAGTTTCAGATATTCGGTTTGTCCTCTCAGCGTAATCATATCATCTTTAGCGAACACCTTACCTTCACGTCCGTTATAGCTGAAGCGGGTTTGCGTGGGACCGCTCAAGTAACCTATGGTCATGGTATCCGTACGTTGCAGAGGTCCGAAAGGTACTAAATGTGCGATTTGCGGGCGAACGGTAAAAGTGAGGCTTCCGGGTTTGTCGGCGGTCAGCTTGATGACCAGTACATTGTCCGGATAACTCATGAAATATTCGCGGTGGTATTTTACGCCTTGGTATTGGTAACTGACTTCGGCGATACCTTTGTTTAAGTTCAGGCTGCGACGGTAATCGCTTCGGAGGTCATGGAAAAAGTCCAGATATAAATCACCGAATGACGTTTGTGTTTCGGCCCCCCAAAGTCCCCGTATATATAAAGTTTTATCTGTCAGTTGCAATCTTTCGGTACTTGTACCGCCAAAGATACTGGCTCCCATATAACCGTTTCCGATGGGTAGCGACCAACGTTCCCAATCTATATCTATGGGACGTTCCGATTCATTGGCGGGAATCAGGCCGCCTTTGTTGCTTGCAGGTTCGTCGTACCAAAGTTCATAATCGGAGGTCAAACGTTTTATGTTTTCATGTTGTGCCTGTACATTGATTATATAAAAGAGGCATAATAGAACGATTAAGAGTTTCTTCCTGTTTTTCATATATGTATTCTTGCCTTTTTGTTCAAAGCAAATATAGGCAAGCAAATACTTTTCGGCTTATAGTAGCGTGTAATAAAAAGTGAGGCAGGTGCAAACCTGTCTCACTTTTGTCGAATTGTATTTTAATTCTGTCCGAATAGTTACTTTCCGTACTCTGACGGCAGGCAACCGAAGTATTTTTTAAAGCTGGTGGCAAAGTACGATGGGGTATTAAAACCTACCATTCCGCTGATTTCTGCTACTGTGTATCTTCCTTCTTTCAGCAGCTTGCATGCCCGGTTGAAACGTACCTTACGAATGAAGTCATTGGTCGGTTCGCCTGTCAGCGCTTTCATCTTGATATGCAGGTTGGAACGGCTCATGCACATCTCACGGGCAAATTCATCTGTGGAGAACTCTACATTATCTATATTTCGTTCCACTATTTCTATTGCTCTCTTTAATAACTCCTCGTCCAGCGGGTTGAGCGCCACTTTTTCCGGTTCCACTTCCAATGAGTTGGAATAATGCTCAATAGCCCGATACCGGGTACGGAACAGGTTCCTGATTTTCGCAACAATCACTGCCATTGAGAAAGGTTTGGGAATGTAATCGTCCGCACCCACTTGCAAGCCCTCCAATTGCTCTTTCAAATCGGTTTTGGCAGACAGGATAATAATAGGTATATGGCAGGTACGCAGGTTTTGTTTGATTTGTTTGCATAACTGTAAGCCGTCCATAACGGGCATCATGACGTCGGTCAGTATAAGGTCTATCTCTTGTTCTTTCACGATGGATAACGCCTCTTCACCGTTTTCTGCTGTCAGGATGTGATAGCTGTTGCCTAACTCTTCGCAGAGGTACTGCCGGATGTCCGTATTATCTTCTACAATCAGGATATTTTCTTTACGTTGCCTGTCTGCTTCCGTTGTTTCCTCTGTCACTTCCTTTACTTCCGTATCGATTACATACATATTCTGGTCGTTGGTGGTATACATTCTCTGTTCTTCCATGGGGTCTGATGCGGATTGCTTCTCTTCCGGAAGATAGGCCGATTCTTCTGTGGGCAGATAGACGGAGAAAGTGCTTCCTGCCCCTTCTTCGCTTTCCAGTTCGATTCGTCCATGGTGCAAGTCTGCAAGTCGCTGTACCAATGATAATCCGATGCCGCTGCCCAAATGCTCATTATCTATTTGATAAAAGCGTTCGAATATTTTTCCCTGTTTGTCGATGGGAATACCGTTTCCTGTATCTTTTACCCGGAGAAGCAGTTCATGGTTCTCTTCCTGCAATGTAACAGTGACGCTTTTGCCCTCACCGGTATATTTGAAGGCGTTGGAAAGCAGGTTGTTTACAATCAGTTCCATATAATCCGGATCGCAGAGAATCTCGCGTCCCTCGACATTGGAGTTGAAGTTATAGGATATTCGCTTGCGTTGCGCCAAACGGTCGTAGAATAAAAAGTTCTTTTCGATAACATCGTGTATCGGGGTGAGTCTTACTTTAAGATTGAACACGCCTAATTCGGCACGCCGATAGTCCATCAGCTGATTCACCAGGTGTAGCAGCCGGTTGGTATTCTTCTGGACATGTTCCAATTGCTTGTGCAGCCATCGGTCGCTTACTCTATCCAGCATTTCCTGTACCGGAGCGAGAATCAGAGTGAGCGGAGTACGCAATTCATGGGAAATGTTGATAAAGAAACGCAGTTTCATTTCATTCATTTCTTTTTGCCGCTCACTGTCCACGCGTTCCATTTGCAGTTTGGCTTCCATACTTTTGCGCATCCAGAAGTAACGGAAGACGAAAATGACGATGGAGATAAAGGCGATGATGAATAACAGGATAGCCCACCATGTTTTATACCAAACGGGCAATACCGTGATTTCCAGTTCTGTCGGTATTTCATTCCATTTCCCGTCGCTGTTGGCTGCTTTTACAAGGAAACGGTAGGTTCCTGCCGGCAGGTTGGAGTAAGATACCGTACGCAAGATATTGGAGTAGTACCACTCTTTGTCATAGCCTTGCAGCATATAGGCAAACGTATTATGATTACCCGATATGTAGTTCGATACCACGAAATCCAGTGAAAACATGGATTGCTTGCTCGATAGTGTGATGCTTTTCGTATCGCTGATGTCTTTCTTCAATATGCCGGTATCGTCATCGGGAAATACCGTTTGATTGAACAGGTGCAATCGGGTGATTACAACCGGTGGAGTGTACGGATTGTCTACGATCTGTTCCGGATGAAATGTAGTGACGCCGTTGATGCCGCCGAAATACATTTGGCCGTCTGACGCTTGGTAGTAGGCATTATTCGTAAATTGGTTGCTTTGAAGCCCGTCATTGTCCGTATAGTTACGGAATTTTTCAGCTTCGGGCTGAAAACAGCTCAGGCCTTTGTTCGTGCTTAGCCACAGTCTGCCGGATGCATCTTCCAAGATTCCGTGTATCACGTTGTTGGGCAGTCCGTCAGCGGTGGTATACTGTTTATACTCCTTTGTACTGTCGTCAAAACGGTAGAGCCCGTTTCGCGCTCCTATCCAGAAAATTCCGTTCCGTGCTTCGTATATGGCGTTGACTGCCTTACGCCGTACCGGAAAACTGTCCGGGAGTATAGGGCAGACTAATAGTCCGTTATTGTCTTCCGTGTACACGTTCAGTCCTGTTTCGCTGCCCAGCCAAAGGCGTTGTTTACTGTCACGTAATATGTATGTAAATTGTTCCTGCTCCAAAGGGCGGCCGTTACTTTGGAGAGTTACGCGGGTAAATGTTTTCTGCCGGGTGTCAAAACGTAAAAGAACCGTCATGCCGGTCAGCCATAAGTCACCGTTGGCGGCCGGCCGGATGTCGTATACGTTTCTCGTATTTCTACTGTTAAACGTTTCGATATGGCCGGAATTCCGGTGCAGAATACTGAGCCCGCCGGTATGGGTTCCGATATAGACCAGATTCTGCGCTTCATCTATATGTATGGCTTTTACGTCATTGGAAGCGAGGCCGTCTTTCTGTGTATAATGTGTGAATTTTTGCGTTTGCGGGTTGTAATAGTTCAGACCGCCGTTATTGGTACCTATCCAGATACCTTTTTGTGCGTCTTCTTTGATACAGCCTATGGTATTGCTGTTTAACGAATTTTCTTTTGCAACGGATTGTATGTTATGAAAGCGATTCTTCAACGGATGGTAATAGTTTAATCCGCCATAATAGGTTCCTAACCACATTCCTCCTTGAGTGTCCATGAAAATGTCACGGACGGATGTTTGCGAAAGGCTTCCGCTGACCTCTGAATTGCTGGTATAGCTGTTAAAGGAGTCGGTAGCCTCGTTATAGATATTCAGAGAGTTGATAGTGCCTATCCACAAAACATTTTGCGAGTCGAGTATCAGTGAACGGATATAATTGGAACTGATACTTCCTTTCTTTCCGGGGATGTGGGTATAATTGATTGCTTCTTTTGTCCGGGGATTGATTTTGTATAATCCGTTTCCTTCTGTGCCCACCCATAGGCAGACCGGGGATTGCTGTAAAATAGAGAGTATTTGTTTTCCTTTCAGCTTCTCCGGCAGGACATTTTCGAGCGTGTTGCGGGAGATTGAGTAGACGAACATTCCTTCATAACTTCCGATGTATATATTGTCTCCTTGTCTGCTGATAGCGGTAGGTGATATGGATAAAAGCGAAGGGTGCAGCGGAGTATCGGAAAATCGGCGGGTTCCGGTATCGAACCGCAAAAGATTCTCGTCTTTGCCTGCGAATAGGAGCAACTGATTTTCATTGATTTCCACCATACCGTTGATTGGGGTATTGGCTTTATTCTTCGGGTAGGTGTAATTGTAGAATTTATCTTGTGTTGCGTCATAGAGCGATAAGCCTTCCTGCGTACCTATCCATATATTTCCTTGTGAATCGCTCATGCACGCTCTGGTTATATCGCTTCCGATACTGTATGGATTCTGCTCGTCATGTTGATATACGGTAAAATCATAACCGTCGTACTTGTTCAGACCGTCATGGGTGGCAAACCACATATTGCCCTGTTTATCTTGGGTTATGTCAAAAATAGTATTCTGTGATAACCCTTCATTCACTCCGATATGCACAAAACTGATATGTTCCGCAGGCTGTGCATGAAGCGGTGATAACAATGCAATAATGGTTGCTATAAGGAAGGTGAAGTACTTTGTCATATTTTGTTTTTCTAAGTTTTTTGTATGGATATCTTGTTACGACTTGATATATTCCGAAGGCAGACAGCCGAAATACTTCTTAAAGCTCGTTGAGAAATAAGAAGGAGTATTGAAACCTACCATTGCGCTGATTTCAGCTACTGTATACCGTTCCTCTTTAAGCAGTTTGCATGCCCGGTTGAAACGGATTTTACGTATGAAGTCATTTGTTGTGTCTCCGGTGAGCGCCTTTAACTTTAGATGCAGGTTGGAACGGCTCATACATATTTCACGGGCAAAATCATCGGTGGAAAATTCCACGTCATCCATGTGTTTCTCAACAATGGCTACCGCTTTTTTCAGCAGTTCTTCGTCCATTACGTTGAGCGCCACTTTCTCCGGCTCTACTTCCAAAGAGTTGGAGTAATGCTCGATAGCCCGGTAACGCGTGCGGAACAGGTTTCTGATTTTCGTGGTAATCACCGCCATCGAGAACGGTTTGGGGATATAATCGTCCGCACCTACCTGCAATCCTTCCAGTTGCTCTTTCAAATCCGCTTTGGCGGACAGTATGATGATAGGTATATGACAGGTGCGCAGGTTCTGCTTAATCTGTTTGCACAGTTGCAAGCCGTCCATAACGGGCATCATGACATCCGTAAGAATCAAGTCCGCCTCTTGCTCCTTCATGAGCGCCAATGCTTCCTCTCCGTTACCCGCTTCCGATATGTGGTAACTTTTTCCCAACTCATCACTCAGATATCGACGAATATCGAAATTGTCTTCTACGATGAGTATCTTTTCTTTCCGTGTCCCGTCACTCTCTGCCGTTTCTTCTTTTATTACCTCTTTTTCATCTTCCGTGTCAACGATGTACATATCCTGATTGTTGGTGGTGTACACCTGTTGTTCCCCGATGGCGTTTGTCCGGGTTGCTATTTCTTCCGGTCGATATGCCGTTTCTTCTGTCGGTAGATAAATGGAGAAGGCGCTTCCTTCACCTTCCCGGCTTTCCAGCTCGATTCGTCCGTGATGCAAGTCTACAAGGCGTTGTACCAATGATAAGCCTATTCCGCTTCCCATGTGTTCGTTGTCCGCTTGATAGAAACGTTCGAATATCTTAGCTTGCTTGTCGATGGGTATTCCGTTTCCGGTATCTCTTACTTGCAGCAGCAGTTCCTTACCGGTTTCCCTCAGTACCACTGTAATGCTTTTTCCCTCATCGGTGTATTTGAACGCGTTCGATAGCAGGTTGTTGACAATCAGTTCCAGATAGTTGGGGTCGCAAAGGATTTCTTTTCCCTCTACCTCTGAAGAAAGGTTATAGGCTATTCTTTTCCTTTGAGCCAGCCGGTCGTAGAATAAGAAGTCTTTTTCAATGACTTTGTGAATCGGGTTACGTCTGACCTTGAGATTGAATACTCCCAACTCGGCACGCCGGTAGTCCATCAGCTGATTCACCAGATGCAGCAGCCGGTTGGTGTTTTTTTGTACATGTTCCAGTTGCTTGTGCAGCCATCTGTCACTTACCTTATCCATCATTTCCTGTACGGGGGCGAGTATCAGGGTCAGTGGCGTGCGCAGTTCGTGCGAGATGTTGATGAAGAAACGGAGCTTCATTTCGTTCACTTCTTTCTGTCTCTCTTTGTCCACCCGTTCCATTTGGAGCTCGGCCTGCATACTTTTACGCATCCAGAAGTAGCGGAATATGAAAATTGTAACCGCGATGAAAGCCGCGGTGAACATCAGCACGGCCCACCATGTTTTATACCATACCGGTAATACGGTGATTTCCAGTTCGGTCGGTTTCTCGTTCCATTTACCGTCACTGTTGGCGGCCTTCACCAGAAAGCGGTATGTCCCTGCCGGCAGGTTGGAGTAGGACACGGTACGTTGATTGTCTGTGTAATACCATTCTTTGTCATATCCTTGCAGCATATAGGCGAAAGTATTGTGTTGGCCTGATATGTAGTTGGGCGCTACGAAGTCCAGTGAGAACATGGATTGTCTCGCGGTAAGGGTTATGCTGCGGGTTTCCCGGATATTGGTTTTCAGTATGCGTGTACCGTCACCCGGTGTAACTTTCTTGTTGAAAAGCCGCAGGTGAGTGATGATGACCGGAGGAGTATACGGATTGTCTACGATTTCTTCCGGTTGAAAGGCCGTGATGCCTTTGATTCCGCCAAAGTACATCTTTCCATTGGCGGTACGGCAGTAGGCGGATGCTGTAAACTGGTTGCTTTGCAATCCGTCGTTGCTTGTGAAATTACGGAACCTTTCAGTCTTGGGCTGGAAACAGCTCAATCCTTTATCCGTGCTTATCCACAGCTTTCCTTCAAAGTCTTCCGATATGCCGAATACGACATTGTTAGGTAACCCTTCTTCAGTAGTATATTGTTTACTTGTTTTATCCGTTTCATCAAAGCGGTAAATACCGTTACGGGTACCAATCCAAAAGATACCGTTGCTTCCCTCGTATATGCAGTTGATAAAACGATGATTAAGCGGGGAGTCCGAAGACAGTACGGGAATGCTTTGCAATTCGTTTCCGTCTTGTGTATAGACGATGAGGCCTGTCTCGCTTCCGAACCAGAGGCGCTGCTTGCTGTCCTTGAATACGGTGGTGATTCGCGTACTTTTAAACGGTCGGCCGTTCTTTTCGGTAGTAACGGGAGTGAACGTCTTCAGCGCGGGATTAAAACGTACCACCCCTCCCAATGTTCCTACCCAATATTCACCGTTACCGATGGGTACGATGGCATAGATGCTTTTTGTGGCAATGCCCGACGGATACGGGATGGTAAAGGTTTCGATGCGGCCGGTGTTGCGGTGTAACACACTGATTCCGCCGGCATGTACACCGATATAGACTTTGTTCTGTTGCTCATCCACATAGATTGTCTTTACGTCATCAGACCCCAGGCCGTCTTTCTGAGTATAGTGGGTAAATGTATTGGTTTTGGAATTATAGAAGTTGACGCCACCGCTGTTTGTACCGATCCATAAATTACTTCCCCCATCCTCTACTATGCAGTTTATTATGTTGTTGTTTAAAGAATTACGGTTGGGAACAGACTGTATCTTTTGAAAGCGGTTCTTCAACGGGTGGTAATAATTCAGACCGCCGAAAAAGGTTCCCAGCCATACTCCGCCTTGCGAATCGGTGAATATGCTGCGAATGGAAGTCTGCGACAGACTGCCTTTCCTCAGAGGGTTGCTCTTGTATATCGAAAACGAATCGGTTTCCTTTTGATATATGTTGAGAGAATTGATAGTGCCTACCCATAGCCTGTTTTGCGTATCCAACGAAAGCACGCGTATATAGTCTGAACTGATCGGGCGTGTGCTTCCCGGTGTTGCCGTATATTGTTTGACGTCGCCGTTCAGCGGGTTTATGAGGAATAGTCCGTTACCTTCGGTACCTACCCATAACTGGGTGGGAGACTGTTGCAATACGGCGGATATGCGTTTCTCTTTAAATACCTCAGGTGCGATGCTTCCGATCGTGTTGTCCGGGACGGAGTAAGAAAACAGGCCTTCCCGGCTTCCTATATAGATGTAGTCTCCCTGACGATTGACGGATGTGGGAGTGATGGTAAACAAATCGGGATTCAGCAGGGACTTGGAAAATGATTGCGTGCGGGTGTTGAACAGGATAAGCTCTTCATCCGTATAGATAAGCAACAGTTCCCCGTTGACTGTTACAATCTTATTGACAGGCATGTTTTTACCTTCTTTCGTGTATTGGAAATTTTGGAAACACTCCTTGTCGCTGTCATACAATGAAAGGCCTTCA
Source organism: Bacteroides sp. 44_46 (assembly GCF_001915465.1). Classification (NCBI taxonomy): domain Bacteria; kingdom Pseudomonadati; phylum Bacteroidota; class Bacteroidia; order Bacteroidales; family Bacteroidaceae; genus Bacteroides; species Bacteroides sp. 44_46. The sequence goes on from NZ_MNQO01000013.1 coordinate 94,056, forward strand.
TAAGTTCCGACCCATATTCTGCCTTGGTCGTCAGTCTTTAACGAACGGACGATATCGCAGCCTAAACTTAGCGGGTCTTTTTCATTGTGCTGATATACGGTGAATGTATAACCGTCATATTTGTTCAGTCCGTTATAGGTGGCAAACCACATATTATCGTATTTGTCCTGGGCAATATCGAATACGGTGCTTTGTGACAAGCCTTCGTCCAATCCGATATGGACGAAACTGATCGGTGCGGCAGTCTGTGCGTGAAGCGGATATATGAATAGCCAAAGTAATACGGATAATATGATAGGCTTTGTCATGGTTCATTGATTGATAAGGTTTTGTAACAACAAAGGTACGAAAAAACTCTATATGAACATGCCTGCGCCGAAAAGAATAGTTGCTTTTGGTACTACGCATACTTAGAATTGAACTTTTATCTTTAAGAATTAAAGTTTGGTTCTTATGAATTAAACTTTGATTCTTATAAACTAAACTTTAATTCTAAGTATGCGCAGTAACAAAAACAACTATATCACCTTATACAGCTCTTTCCCATTGATAAGTCGCAGGTATCTCAACAATCCCTCCATGTAATAATAATCGGCATACGAGAGCGCGCCGTCCAACTCACTGTTACGCAGTAAGTTTCCGGTGGCATGCATCAGGATGAAGTTTTTATGGGTTCCGGGTTTTGCCAGATAGGCGGGAGAAGACAGACTTTTCAGCTGTTTTTCTCCGGCTTCAAAGTATTTCTTTCCCCGGGCGGAATAAGTGCTGAGTTCCATTAATGCGGAAGCCATAACGGCTGCTGCCGATGCATCGCGCATCTTTGAGCGTTCGGGAGCGGAGTAATCCCAGTAAGGAATCATATCTTCGGGCATGTTGGGGTGACTTAGCAGGAAATCCGCAATCTTTTCTGCGTGTTGCAGATATTTCCGGTCACCTGTTTCGCGATACATCATCGTAAAGCCGTAGAGCCCCCAAGATTGGCCGCGAGACCAAGTGGAGTTCGCCGTGTCGTCCGAACCGTTGTTCCAATCGTACTTGCGCATGGCTCCCGTTTCCGGTTCGTAGTCCACAACATGCGGGCAGGACATGTTTTTGCGGTAATGATATTTCATGGTTTTGTCCGCATGGGAGACAGCGATATGCCTGAGTGTGGTATCGCCGGACATTTTGTAGGCTTCCATCAGTAATTCCAGGTTAATCATGTTGTCTATGATGACCGGAAAGAGCCAGTCTCGTTTTACATCCGGTTCCCACGACATGATAAGTCCTGTTTTGTACGAGTAACGTGAGGTCAGCGTTTTGGCAGAACGGAAGATGATGTGGCGGTAGGCCTTGTTTCCGGTCAGCAGATAACCGTTTCCAAAGCATGAATACATTTTGAAACCTATGTCATGGTCGAAAGCATTGTTCTGTTCTCCTTCCATCAAGGCGGTGGCTTTCTCGGCACGCGTTTTCCATGTATCTTCTCCGGTGTAGGTGTACAGATACCATAACGTACCGGGGAAGAAGCCTGCCGTCCAGTCTGTTTTGGGTTGTAATCCCCGTTGGATAGAGCGTGGAAGCAGTCCGGTTTTCATAACTTCGTTGTACATGGCTTCCGATTGTGTTTGCGCCACCGTGAAGGCATTTGCCACCCATGCGGGCACCACCTTCACCTGAAGAGGGTGCATTTGCCGGGCTGTCAGGATACTTTGGCAACCCAGCAGGGTTAATGCCAATAGCAGTACGGGTCTTTTCATGATACGATTCGTTTTTGTTTATACGAGTGTATTTTATTCAATTATAAGATATTTCATTTCTTCGTCTATCTCTTTTTGGAACTCTTTGATTCGGGCGTACATCTGCTCTGCGATTTCAGGATGTTGTGCTGCCATATCGTTACTCTCCTTGGGGTCGGCTTCCATGTCGAAGAGGGCAAGGCCGATGTTTCCGCCTTTGGCAATCTGTTCGCCGGGCAGTCCGTCCTTGCCGGGAGTTTTTACGATGCGGTAGCTATGCGGAACTACGCATTTCCATTTTCCGTCGCGCAGAGCTTCCACTACGCCGTTGTATACAAAGTAGAAAGGCCGGTGTCCTGTTTCCTCTCCGGTAAGGATACCCCAAGCGTCTTGTCCGTCGAATTTATTCATGCGGGGCATCTGCGATTGGGTGAGGTTTACCAATGTCGGCGTGATGTCGAGGGCGGAGAGGAACTGGTCGCTCACCTTGCCTGCGGGGATTACGCCCGGCATACGGACTATGAAAGGTACGCGCTGTCCGCCGTCGAAAGTAGTTCCTTTACCTTCACGCAGTCCGCCGTTGCTGCCGCCGTGATTACCGTAACTCAGCCACGGGCCGTTGTCGGAAGTAAACATGACAATGGTATTTTCGTCCAGCCCGTTGGCTTTCAGGGTTTTCATGATTTCGCCTACGCTCCAGTCTATTTCCATGATTACGTCGGCATAAAGGCCTTCACCGGATTTTCCTTTGAACTTGTCCGATACGCCCAATGGCACGTGAGGCTGGGTATAGGGCAGATAAAGGAAGAACGGTTCCGCCTTGTGGTCGTTGATGAACCGGATGGCACGCTCGGTCAGTCTTGTGGTCATTTGGTTGACGGGAGCGTTGTATTCTATCACACGGTCGTTGTCGTAGAGCGGCAGCGCCGGATAGGCATGGTCGGGTGCCGGGTGGTAAGGCCACATATCATTGGAATAGGGAAGACCGAAGAATTCGGTGAAGCCGTGGCGCAGCGGCAGATATTCAGGCTGATATCCTAAATGCCATTTGCCTACGATTCCTGTGGCGTAGTCGTTCTGTTTCAAATATTCCGCCAGAGTGATTTCACTGCGTTTGATACCGTTTTCCGAGGTATCGTCTACTACGCCCGGTACTCCTACACGCTCGGCGTAACGTCCGGTGAGCAAGGCGGCACGGGAAGGGGTGGAAGCGGCTGCTCCGGCGTAGAAATTGGTGAAACGGGTTCCTTCGGCAGCCAATCGGTCCAGGTTGGGAGTTTGCAGGTGCGGACTGCCATAACATTTCATGTCGCCGTATCCCTGGTCGTCGGTCAGCAGGATTACGATATTGGGTTGGCGGGCGGATTTGTTATCTGCATTTCCGCTCTCGGATTGCGTTGTTTGGGAGCCGGTGCAGGATGATAATCCTGCAGCAGCCAAACATACTATGGATAGTTTATTCATTGTGCGTTATTTTAAGTACTTCTTCATGTTACTTTTTGGGGATGTTCACTATTATCGGCGTAGCTGCGTACAAGTCCGATTGATAGTTGTATTTTGCTGCATCGCGGCTGTCCGGCAATTCTACCGTAACCTTGCTGCCTTTGCCTTCTGATGTTACCGTAACGGTTTCGCCTTCGAGCGGGTATACGCCTTTGGTTTGATAGGTATAGGTTCCGGCGGGCAATTTGGCGGATGTGCTGAAAGTCAGAGTTTGTTTCTGCCCGTCCGGCATCGGGTTGTTTACGGACAATACCCATTCCGATCCATTATCACGCAGCATAATCTGTGCCACATCATTGGAAGTTACCGTGGTTTTGCCTACGGAAATGCTTCCCGGCTTGAAGAAAGCATACTGCCAGGTTTTGTCCGTATCGGAATATACCGCATGTGCGGCACCGTCTTGCATGGTGAATTCCAGGTTTTTCAACAAGGCTTCCACTCGTTCCGGCATTTCTTCCGCACTGACGTTGGGAAGCTGTATGTAACGGTAGGCGTTATCCCGGTTTTGTCCGGGTTGCACTCCATGGCTTACGGCGATAATGAAATTCGGTTTCTTATCGGCTATCGTGCGGTCGGTGATATTTATTTCCTTACCGCTCTTTATCTGTAATGACAGTTGTTTTACCGGTAAGATAACATACCCTTTGCTGCCTTGATGCAGCCAGCATACATCTTTTATTTCCTGTGTGAGGTTTATTGACTGTCCGGGCTCTACGGTTTGTATTTCTTCACCCGCACACCAAGTCAACGGACTGTTCAATGCGGTTTGGTCGATGAAAGTTGTAATCTCATTTCCTTGTCCCGGACGCAGGCGGGCGATATCGCTTCCCAAAGCGATGATTTTGTCCTCGATGAAATGGTAACTCTTGAACGCGGTGGCCGAACTGTATGTTTCTTTCGGCAGATGGTGATAGATACCCATGCCGGTTTTGCCGTCTGCCAGTACACCCGAAATCTTGTTCAGTCCCGGCAGCGATGCCTGCGCATGTCCCAGCGGCATCGGATCGGTACGCCATTCTTCCGTCAGTCCGGGCAGGGCGTGCCAGTCGAAGTTGCAGATAACCTTGTCGGAATATTCATCTCCTTTTACTTTAACTTGCAAGATACCATATCCCATGTGCCAAGAGCGGCGGACTTTCTTACTGAAATCCTCGGCGCCTACGGTACGTTCCGATTTCAGCTTCAGCGAAGCGTAAAATGGCATTTCGTTTTCACCGCGGCGGTGTACCAGATATTCGTTTACCCAATAGGCATCCGTACCCGAATATTCAAATGTATTGTCCTTCAGTTGCCGGCAGATTGTGTTCAACTGTTCTACTCCGGCCAGTTTGGAGCCTTTGTTCTGCGCATTGAGCATAGATTTCACCGCCTTGGTATAGGTTTTGGTGGTAAATGCGCGCAGGTCATCCAGGAAGGAACGTCCGGCAACAAGGAAGTCCATTCGCTGCTTGTAGAATAGTTTCGGATATACGTTCAGCAGGCGGTCCAGTTGGAACTGGTAGTATTTATCGGCTATTTTGAATTTCGTGTTCTTGAAATAGCCGTATCCGCTGTTACAGTCCGTCAACCATTCGAAGCCATAGGCTACCATGGCGGCATCGGTCGCATTGCCTATATGGTGGGAGATGGTTCCGTCGGGCTGGAACCCGGACTGTATATATTTGTGGGCTATAATATTATATTTGGTCATCCAGCGGCTGAGGTCCGGTACAATGCCGTGAGGGCTCCAACCCGGTGAGAAACTGAATCCTTTAAATGGCTGGTCGTGGTAGAAATCGCTGTACCAATACTGTACGTAAGTCAAGGGACGGTTGTAGTCTGCCCAGATGATGGGTAACGCCAATAATGTACGTGAACGGTGTCCGAGGTTGGCGTCTGCCCATGCACCGGACGAGTAGATGGTGTCTTGCAATTCGCCCCAGCGTCCATCGGGATTGTCGATGGCGCGGCGGCTTTCTATTTCGGCAAAGAAGATTTGCAGGTAACGTATCAGGGCGTTATGCACTTTCAGACAGGTTTCATCCTGATTGCGCATGCCTTTCAGCAGTTCGGGCATCAGATGGAGTACGGGCACTACCAATGGGTCGGTCAGTGTCCATTGGTGAGTGGGTGTCTGCATACCTGCCATGTTGTGCGCTTGCAGCATGCCGAAACCGTCACCGGTACAATTGCCGATCGGCTTTCCATTTACCATGACTTCGTTTCCCTCTACGGGCACGGAATTGGTATAGGTTAATATTGCCTGATACAAGGTCTCTTTTAACTCATTTCGCTTTTCGGGGTCGCCTTTAGGCCCGTATACCTTGGAAGTGGCGTAGGAATAACCCAGTCCGCCTATCCGGTTGGCGACTTCCGCCCAGTCGTATTCTATGGTTCCGCTCGGCGCATGGTCGTTGGTCGGGTCGAGCTTGGCTACATAGTCTTGCGGACGCCCTTGGTAACATTTCTCCAGTCCGGCAAATTTCCAGCCGTTGTTTTTCAGTTCGTCAATCTTGGCGGCTACTTCATCATCGGTGTATTTGATACGTCCGTATAGACGTTTGTTCTCAAGTGTTTTCGGGGTATATCGCTTGTTGAACAAACTCCATAAGGTTTCCTTTACAACTTTGACGTTGATATTGAACTTTTTCAGTTGTTTGTCACCGTCCTTCAGGGCAATGGTCAGGCGATGATTGGAAGGGGTGCTTCCGGTGTTCTGCCCTTGGGCCACGGTGAGTACGCCCATTATACGTTTAGATAAGTCGTATCGGGTTTCCAGTTTGAACATTCCGTCCTCTTGTTTGAGAATCTCAAAGTGATAACCGGCAGGAATAGGGTTTGTCAGCACATCCTTGTTCCTTTCCAAATGAATACGGCCGATAACTTCCGTTCCTTCCGGGCTGTTTACCGGGATGTCAAAGTAATTGGCAAATACTTTTTCTTCCTTTGGTGCGGCGGATGCCAGAGCCGGGAAGATGAATAATACAATCAATAAATGAAGAATCTTGTCTTTCATGCTGTTTTGGTTTTTATAGTTTCTCTTGCGAAACAAAAGTAACGTATTCACTCGAAACGGGAGTATAATGTTGTTTTTAAGGATAATAATATTCTTCTATTGCATTACAATTGTGTGCGATGAAATTATAATCTTGTTGTTAACGGGCTATACGGGTGGATGCGGGCAGCTGATCAATCACTTCTACAACTTTGTATTCACCGCCTGTTTCATCGTAAAGTAGAGACGACATGCTATGTTCCCTCGGGTAGAGTACACCGTTTAGTGTCGGGCTTTCTTTACCGTAACTGAAATGTACGGGATTATCCGAATGGATAATGTTGAGAGCGGCAGGTCTCGAGGCATCCAGTTCGACATTGATTGTCCATTTACCTACTGTCAGCGTGCCGCCTGTCTTACGGATGATTTGCGGAGCCGTGTTGCCGGCATTCACTTGTATTACGGCGAGAATACGGGTTTTATCTTCTCTTTCGATACGTGCCGTCATGTGCCACTGATTGGGATATGTTTCTCCCGCTTTCATGGTGGCGGGGTCGGGATTGACGAGAAACCGGTCGGTCAGCGACATGCTGACGGGGTTATTGCAGAACAGTTGGGTCACGACAGTGTAGCCGGATTTATAATCGGCATGGTTGATTGTAAGTAACTCTTTGTTGAGAGACAATTGCGAGGGGCTGTGCAACAACCAGTCGTAGGTGACGGGTTCCGATGCTTCCAGTTCGTCGTAGATGAGGACGATACCTTCGGGATGTAGCATAAGTACATGGCGGCGGTATTTAGTAAGCGGTGTCTCGCCGAAGCCGTTTTCCGGGGTTTGCGTGATACCTGCCCGTTCAAAGGCTTGCACCCACATAGGGTCGTCCGAGATGCCGCAATAGGCTTTCGAGGCATCGCCCAGGCAGTAGGTGATGTGTGCGCCCTCAAGTGTGCGCATAATGTTGCCGTAGCCCCGGGTGGAATAGGGCTGGCCGATGCCGTTCACTAAAATGGTGTTGTGTGCCCGCGAGTGGCGGTAGGACATCAGGTTGTGGGCATCATTGAAGTTCAGGTAATAGCCCGAACTGCGATATATCTCTTTTCCTTTGAACAATAGGTTGAAGGCGTTTTGGCTTGATGTGGTGTGGCTGCCTGAACCGAAGGTACTGGAACGGAACGACAGGTTCACGTCTTTCTCCGTATCCGTCAGACAACTATGCATAGTGACTTCGCCTGTGTCTTCGTACCACACCATTTTGGCGGCATCGGCAGGCAGAGAGGTGTCGTAGCGGCGTGTGGAGCACATACGGTACAAGCGGAAGAGCCGGTCTCCCTGCATGGTATCGTCGCATTCCGAGGCATACCATCCGGCATAGGAGTCGTTCAGTTCGCGTGCCAGAAAGTCGGCAAAGGCGACGCGCTGCCGTGCGGGCTCATCGCCCTGCTCACTGCCGTCGCCAAAACCGCTGCTTTTGGAGTGGGGCGGCCAGGTGTAGACAAGCGAGCGGCCTGCGCTCTTGTACCACGGGTGTTGCAGGAAGTCGGTGCCTGTGACGTAGGAGAAGAGCATCGGCATGTAGTGCAGCGTTTCGAGGTTGGCATTGAAGTATCCACTGCCGTTGTGCCATACGCCATCGCGGTTGAAGCCCGAGGCCGGGGCACGTGCCGTCCACAGTTCGTAATAGTATTTCAGCATGGGAAGCACTTCGTCGGCATAGACAGTATTGTCGTACAGCAGCAAGGCGCACTGGAAAATTACGCGCATATTCTGCTGCCAGAAGTGGTTGTCGAAGATATGGTTTTCTTGTGTTCCGCAATGTTGGGGGTAGTACCAGCGAAGCACGCGCATCATCAACTTCTCGATGGCGGCGCGTTCGTCCGGTGTCAGCCGGTTATAGAGCTGGTCGTAGATACGGGCATAGCAGATGGCAATGTCGGTAGAGGCGAAGTTGGACGCGAACAGCAGTGCGTCGCTTACAGGGTATGCAAGCATCTGCCGGAGCAGCCGGTACATGCAGTCGTTGTATTTGTCGTCCTGTGTCAGGTGCCAAGCGTCGTAGAGCGATTGCGTGTGTATGCACAGTGTTCCGGTATTTTCGTTAGGGTTCATCGTGGTGTAGTCGGTATTGAGCGCGTCTTGTGCACGACCTGTCAGCATCTTGTATTCGCGGTGTGATTTTACGTTCAGGCGGGCAGTTTCTATCTTCGGGTCTAAATAGCAGTGGAGGCGCGGATAGCTGTGCGGCATACGGCTTTGGAATTCGCTGAAGGCGGGGGTGACGAATACGGGTGTTTCGTCCGGTACTTCAAAGTGATAGGGTTCGCTCCATTCGCCTTGAGGTGTACCGTGGGTGTCCGCTTGGCGGAAACGCCAGTACCAGATACCTGTTTCCAACTTGCGGTGAGGGTTGAAGATGCACCATTCATCGGCTTCGGAACGCATGGTTTCTGTGGTGTTGAAATCTTTGCTGCGTGAAAGTTCGAACAGCAGACGCTCACCTGTCTTCATACTTTGAGGTACGATGAGGGGGGGCGGGTTCAGATAGAGTTCGTTATCTATTTTGGGGTAAGGGGCGGTACGTATTTTGTCATGATAGGCATCGGAGAGTTCGGTTGTTTCTTCTCCTTCGGTGCCGGGCTCTTCGGAGGAAACGGACGGTACATCGTCGTGACAGGCGGAGAGCGAGAGTAACAGTACTGCAAGGCAGAGGTGAGCGGCATGGCGGCAGAGGGGGGAGAATGGTGTTTTCATATGGTTTTGTTAGGTGATTAATGTTTTCGTCTGCAAGTGCTTGCAGGAGGCTGCGGAACTGATGGGTACAAGATAAAGGTTTCTTATATTTTGAAACAACTTCATTCTGTACGGGGGTACTGATAGAACCCCGTCCCACACGCGTTCGTAGCTACGGCGGGTGAGACGGGGATGATTAATTATCTTGTTGTCAGTGGGCTGCAACTTCTTATTGTGCCTTGCTGATACCATCAAAGATAGTGAGGACGGGGCGGATAGTGTACTGACCGATATTCTCGGTACGGTAACCTATTTTGTTTCCGATAAGTTGTTCTTCTCCTACTGTTATTTGAGTATCTTCCTGTACTGATATAATAGCAAGCTGGTCTGTATTATCTTTTATAATGCTGCCTGATGTGAGAAGATAACTTGCACCGGAAGAGTTTTGGAATTTACTTTCGCCTCTGGCTGCCAGCCATGCAGTATATATGGCTGCTATCTGTGCAGGGAAAGGATACTCACCTGCTCCTTTATTTTGAAGTTGTACATTTTCTCCATTGAGAACTACACCAACTATATCCCTTGTTTGAGCAGCGGTAGGTATATACCATGTGCTAACGTTCTCGGTGGATGCTAAAACATTTTCTGTTTTCCATGCTTCGAGCGCGGTTAATACAGGGGAAGCATAGTCCGTAAATTGTGCCAAGAAGCTGTTGGATTGGGTTATTCCATATACGTCATCGCCAAAGATTTCAGTGGCCTCTTTCGTTCCGTTCAATGTCGGAAGTTCATCGTCTCCTTTTAATTTTGCACGGCTGGGACAGTCAATTGCGAACGCATAGCCTGCAATCGTTTTGCTTGTCATGTCAGTTCCATTAGCAGACTCGGTATAGTTACTTGCTGCATCGTTTACTGATTTGCCACCGTCTGTTACCAATTTCCACACGATAGCTACCGCTTGGTCTGAATATGTTTTGCTCCAAGTACCGTTTTTATTGATAAAATCACCTACTGCTAAAGCGTTCGGGTCTACCATGCCATCGGGGAAGATTACGTCTATTGAGGTATCTCCGTTTTTTTGTGGCTCTACAGTGGCTTCTACTACTGTGTTTCCGGTCAGCGTGATACTTGTACCGTTCAATTTGAGTTCTCCACTACTTGCGCTGCCGTCATCGTTCTTCAGTTCGAATGTGATGTCATTGCCTGTACCTAAGCTACCTTGGTTTAAGCCTGCAAATAGGTATACGCTGAACCATTTTCCGTTCTCAACAGTGAGTTCGGAAGAAGATATACTTGCATAGTTGTCTTTACCGGCATGTCCGGCAGTCTCTCCCGTCATTACGTTGAAACCGGTGGGAGCGGGTAAATCTTTTATTATGATTTTGGTGTACTCATCGTAAGCTGATTGACCGTCCTTGAATGTGATTTTAGTGAAAGGGCGCTTCATCGTGATTGATGCGAGTGACCCGTTTCCTGTGACAGGTTCCAGCGAGCAGGCGTAGAAAGCATCAGCTACATCGCCCTTGAACATCTCGCTTCCGGCGTTGGCTGTATAGCTGATAGCTTTCAAGTCAGCCGTATTATAGATATTATCAGCGTCTGTGGCAACATCCGCCACTGTTCCTTTCACATAGTCCGCCCAGAAAAGGCATTTGTAAGCATCACTTGGTGCATTGAAAGTGAAAGTCACCTTCTCGCTTCCTGCTGCAACTTCCTGTACATATCTTCCGTCTGTAATGTCGCTGTTGTCGCTTGATTTCACTAATTGCAGAATGCAGCGCAGTTTATATCCGTCGGGGATAGTGGGTGCTACACGTGTCACAGGATCGTTCACCGGAATATTTACCGCTATCGATACAGTACCACCTCCTGTCTGGTCTTTACTTGAGATAATTTCATCCTGGCTGCATGAAGCTGCTATCAACCCCATTACGAATGCCATTGCTGTGAATAAGAAATTCTTTTTCATAATCAATGTGATATTAGTTGGTTAATAAATTTCATTATATAGTTAGTTTGGTTACTTAGTGGGATATACGGGAACCACAATCTCGTCTTCTCCGTCGAAGTCGGGATTGAAATCGATACCGCCATTGGGATCGGCCGTGAGGAAACCGTAGGTAACGGTAGTATTCTTGCCTGCCCATCCGGTGACATTGAAAGTGGCGGATGCCACTATCTTTTTATTGACTTCGATTTCCACCGTCACAGGGATGCGTGTCAGGGCATCGGGATCGGCAAATACGTAGTCGAAGGTTAGCGGATAGGTGGTTTGGTCTTTCAAGGCACTGTTCTTTATGGTACGTTCCTGCTGTAGGAACATCAGCCCGTGGCGGGGTATACGCTCCAGTACGTTATAGCCCATTTTGAGGTAAGATATATATTTGACGCGTACTATGAAGTTGTCACCTTTCAGCTTGCCGTCGCTAAAGAGCTTCAGGAACTTCTGTACATCGTTTGCCACAAGTTGGTAACGCATAACAGGACGTGTCAATTCCATGTCGAGCGACACCTGGGTATTCCACTTGTCACGATACTCTTCAAGGTCCAGTTGCGCCATACCGCAGAAAGCATCTTTGTATTCGTTGTTGCTACGGTAACTTTCGCTGCCGTATACGGTGAGCAGAAAGTTGTCGGTGGGATTGTAAAAGTAGTCTTCCGTTCCGGTAATATCGTTTTCTTCATTAGGCATTTGCACATAATCGCTCCATACGGCTATCTCGTAATTGCGTGCATGGAGTTTCATATTGACGGGGATAGTCAACTCATCACGTCCGTTGGCAATGTCCTGATAAATCACCTGACGCGCCACGCATATACGGTTCAAGTAAGCGTCGATGATGAATCGGTGGCGGTATTGAGGGGATTCTCCGGCTTCGGGACGAAGCAAGGCCTCGCCGCCTTCTTCGGCGGCAGGCATCTTGAGGTTGAGTTTTAGTTTGGCATTCAGTGTCACGGATGTAGGGTCTATGCCTATTTCTCCGTCTTCGGTCATCACTGGGTGTTCGTACAAACAACCTGTCATCAAGGCAGGCAACAGCAAGTACAGTAGATATGTAGTGAGTTTCTTTTTCATGGTTCTTCCTTTTTAAAAACGATAAACTAATGAGAGGCCTGCGCGAGTGATGCCCCAGTAATGACGGATACGGGTGTTGAGCCAGGCTCCGTTCTCTATATTATAGAAAGTATCGTACTTCATATTGGCATAACCGGCTCCGATATTGAATTCGACTCCCCAATGGGCAGAGAGGTCTGCTTTGTAACCGTAGCTGATACCGGCTCCGGCAAGGGGGCGTTTGGCTGTCTGGTAACGGTTGTCTTCCCATTTGGCATTGAACCATGCCAGGTGAGTGTGCAGTCCGAAGAAATGTCCCGTTCCTGCTTTTTTCAGCCACCAACGTCCTTCGGGCTGTAAAGCTATGCCACGGATGGCGTGCTCACGTTCAATATCGCTGATACTCCACATTATCGGGAAATCTATGGTGATGTGTTTGTGTAGTTGTACTTCCAGGGCAAGGTTCTGTACGGCAAGCGCATCGAAAGGAACGTTGGTCTTCAGTGCGATGTAACGACTGTTGTTGACTTTCTTGACAGGCTGTACTTTACGTTTTTTGTCGTTTTTTGGAGCGGCTTTAACTTTGGCGGATGTCTGTTTTTTGGAGGTTGGCGTCGCCGTTTTGGGGGCGGCCTTTTGTTCTTTGACAACCAGCTTGTTGATGACGGTTTTCTTGTTGATAACCGTCTTCTTTGTATCTTGTGCCCAAGTGGCTGAAACCATTGTGAGGCATAGTATCAAGATTACTTGTCTTAATAAATAGGTATTCAGTTTCATATACTGGTATTGTTCATAGTTTATAACTGTGTTTTTCAGTCGCTATGTTTTTCGTTACTTTTCCTGTTGACAAATGTATATGTTCCGCAGAAAAAAGGGTTTCTGTTTTGTTTACTCTTCGTTCGAAGCCGGCGAATTAGCTTACAATTCTGTTTAGAAGCCTTTCAGTATTGTGCATACTGAAGGGCTTACAGATATATATAGCATGATTTCTTACTGTTTCGGGATAAAACGCGATGCCGAAGTGTGTTCGGGCAGGGGGCCGTTTCATCCATGCTTCCGGTATTTCATTACGGTTGGTCATGATGTAGTTTCCCTGTTGGCATAGGTTCTATATCGGACATTTCATGAATGGTCCATTTACCGTCCATTACATCGAATAGCACGGAGGTGCTCGGTTCGCGTTTGTAGTCCTCACCTTCAATCTGGAGTGTTTTATTACCTAAGCTGAAGAGAACGCCGGTTTTAGGATCACGTATCAGCAGTTCGGCAGGTTGTGAAGGATCCAGTTGGGCTCTGAGCTTCCACTTTCCGGCAAGGACGAAGTCATTGGGATTGCCGTTCTTATCGTGTATTACGTTAAGGGGCTTGGCTCCGTCGGGTTGCAGGGTGATGACGGTAAGAATCCGATTGGCGGCACTCTTTTCGTAGGCGGCGGTCATGTGCCATTGATTGGGATATTCCCGGCCTTTGCGCATCTTCTTGGGGTCGGGAGCCGAGAAGAATCGGTCTGTCTGCGACAGTTTGCAGTCGGAGTTGCTGAATATCCGGGCGATAGAGGTGAACTTCTTCTCGGGATAGTAGGTGGTGAGAATCTTGTCCTTGCCGTTCTCATCGAACTTGAATTGTACGGGACTGTGAAGCAGCCAGTCCCAGCGTACGGGTTTGCCGGCTTCCAGCTCGTCGTAGATGACCACGATGTTGGGGTGCAGCAACAGGATGTGGCGGCGATACTTTTTTAGCGGTGTTTCGCCGAAGCCGTTGGCTACGGATTCCTCTACTTTTGCATTCTTGAAGTTCTTTTGCCACATAGGATAGTCCGTCAGGCCGCAATATGCGTTCGAGGCGTCACCGCAGGCATAAGAGATGTTTTCTCCCGACAACATGCGTACCAGCTTTCCGTAGGCGCGGGTTGTGAAAGGTTGTCCGATGCCGTCCACTAAAATAGTGTTATGGGCGCGGGTATGGCGGTAGGACAGCAGGTTGTGCGGGTCGCTGAAGTGCAGGTAATAGCCGGTGGAGCGGTATACGGGTACTCCGCGAAAGTGCAGGTTGAAGCTGTTTTGGTCGGAAAGCGTATGGCTGCCCGAACCGAACGGACTGGAGCGGAAACTGAGGAAAGTGTTCTCCCGATAACGCTTGAGGTTGCTATGTGCCAGCATCTCTCCGGTATCTTGCATCCACAGGGCTTTGGGGGCATCTTCGGGAAGTGGTGTGCCGGCAGGGTACATTTTGTCTGCACTGGCTATACGGTAGATACGCATATCCATATCGGCTGTCGCGGTCTTGTTTTCATTGCAATACCAGATAGCGTAAGGGTCTCCGGTTTCGCGGGCGATGTAGTCTGCCAGAGCCGCGCGCTGGCGGGATACGTAGTTGAAACTTTCGTTACCGTCACCGAAGCCGGCGCTCATGCTCCGGGGAGGCCAGGCATAGACAAGCGCTTTGCCCAGGTTTTTGTAAAAAGGGTGTTGCAGGAAGTCGGTGCCTGTGACGTAGGACATCAGCGAGGGAACGTACCACAAGGTTTTCACGTTAGAATGGAAGTAGCCCTGTCCGTTGTGCCATTCGCCGTCGCGGTTGAAGCCGGATGCCGGGGCACGGGCAGTCCAGAGCTCGTAGCAGTATTCCAGTATTTCTTTGGCCGTATCGTTCTTGTCGGCAAACATCAGGCCTATCTGCAACATCTCACGGTAGGCACGCTGCCAATAGTGGTTGTCGAAAATATGGTTTTCTACCCTTCCTTTACGTTGTACGTTGTGGTGATATTTGGCAATTTGAAAGGTGAGGTCTTCTATTTTCTGGAGCTCTTCCCGGTTCAATCGGTCGTAGCAGGCATCGTAGGTGTGGGTGAGGAGGAACAGTACATCACCGCAGTAGAAGTCATTAATCAGTTTCGGGTCGGGGGTGCTTGCCAGCAAAGCGCGTGTGTATGCCAGCATCTTGTCGGCATATCTCTGCTCGCCTGTGGCACGATAGGCGGTATAGAGCTGGTTGGCGTCCTGCCCCATCAAATTGGCCGCTTTATAGGGGGTGGGATGGGTCTCGTAGTTATTGTTCAAGGCTCTTTGGGCTCTGTTTGTAAGGTCTTTGTATTCCGGACTTGTCTGGATATTCCCTTTCGCTTTCTTCAGTCCCTCTTCCAAAAAGCAGTATATACGCGGGTAACCTTTCGGCATGTTTTTCATAAAGGCGTCGAAGGTAGGGGTCACGAATTGTGGGATGTCTTCGCTGACACTGAAGTTATAGGTAGCGCTCCATTCACCCGCTTTCCCGGCTTTGTCTACCGAGCGGAAACGCCAGTACCAGGTGCCGTTCTCCAACACACGGTGCGGATTGAACATACACCAGGCAAGGGGCTTGGATTGTAGGGTCTTTCCTTTAGGAAAAGTCTGTTCTTGTGACAGTTGAAATTCCAAATAGTCCGCCTTGCGCATCTCCACCGGTACTATCAGTGGAGAAGGATTCAGGTAAAGCGGATTGTCTTGCTGGGGATAGGGTGTGACACGTACATTCTCGTGCACTCGCTCTAAACCGGTTTTCTGTGCCAGTGCAGCCGGCGTTATAGCCAATGCGAACAGAAGCAGCAGTGTCCATTGGCGGATGAATTGTTTCTTCATGACGTTATGATTTGTAGTTTTTGATTTATGATTTCTCGACTTATGACTTTCAACTTCCGGTTTCTTTAGTATCCCGGGTTATTCTTACCGTTCAGAGTATAGTTGACCTGCATTTCGTCTTCCGGAATAGGGAAAAGCTCGTGCTTACCACTCTGAAAGTTGTTTCCGGCAGGGAAAGGTGTATTTCTATCGGTATTGACACTGGTTTGGCTGCCTATCAACTGCAATGCCTCTTTCAAGATGCCCCAACGGATAAGGTCGTATTTGCGTACCCCTTCGCAGGCAAGTTCAAAAGCGCGTTCCCAATAGAGAACGGTACGTATTTTTCCGGCTTCGTTGGAGTCGTCTATGAAATCGAGGTTTAATACCTGCGGGGCTTTCATCAGTTCGTTGTAATTGCCGGCATTTAATTTCGTGGCTTTTGCACGGTCACGTACCCTGTTGATCAGTTCCCAGGCTTTGGCTGTTTCTCCCAGCTCGTTGTACGCTTCAGCGGCCGATAATACTACTTCGGCATAACGTATGTAGCAGAAGTTGACATCGGTCGCATTCAGCTCATCGTATCCCAAAGGCATCCATTCACGTCTCCATTTGCCTACAAATGCATAGCCGGAAATATCTTTCTTGACATGTGTATGCTTTTCTTTGTCCCAGTTCCAAACGTGTGTGGCAACCATAACCTCACGGCGCTGGTCTGTCGCTTCATAGAAGTTGCCCCATTCGGGCAGGCAACGGTATTGTACGGAGGCGCGTCCCATGACATTGTTCTTTTCATTGCCGGAAACGATGGCTTGCGCTACTTGTACGCCTATGATTGAGCCGAGGCTGCCTTTGCGGTTGGGATATTGGAAAGCTATCTCGAACAGGCTTTCTTTATTATTCAGTATTTCACCGGAAAAACTCTTGAATAGGGCTTCATAACTGTTAGCGTCGTCTTCGTAGAATCCGTGGAACTTTCCTTCTTCTTGAAAGGCTTTCCATTCTTCTATAATCGCTTTGAAGTATTCTTGACGTTTGTCGTTGTCGGGACGTTTTAGTGTACCGTCCATTTGGAGGCTGTAACCGGTACGTTGCAGTAGCACACGCATCAGCAATGCTCTTGCTGCCCCTTGTGTGGCACGTTCCGGTGAGGATGAGGCAGTACCCCACGCCAGATGTTGCTTGGCAAAGGTCAGGTCGCTGATTATCCGGTCATAAATTAGCTCACGGTCGGTACGGGGTTTGTAAGTGGCTTCGTAGCTCTTACTGTATTCGGTTGCGTAGGGTACGTCTCCCCACATACGCACCAGGTCGAAAGAAACCATGGCACGTATGAACATGGCTTCCGCTACATAAGACTGTAATATTTCATTGTTCCGGTATCCGTCCATCCCCTGAATGCCTTCAATCGTATAGTTGGCACGGTTCAGGGTTTTGTACTTGGCCTTCCAGGCGGTGTTGACAATCTGATTGGCGGGAGTCATGATGTAACTGAAGATGGCATCTTTGGCATTGTCGTTCTGTACACGGGTGGAGTAGTAAATATCGTCCGACCCCCAAAGATTGTAGTCCTCGGTCAACCCTTCATAGGTACCGATTACTGCCATTTCGGCATTTTCTTCTCTGATGAAATATCCGTCCTTTTCGTAGGTGTTTTCCGGTTTTTCCGTAAGCATATCGGTACAGGCGGATATGGATATGGCTCCCATAAAGAGCATGCTTGAAAAATATAGGTATTTAATTCGTTTCATATCGGCATTTGTTTTTATAAGATTTATAGAGTAAGGTTGAATCCCAGAACGAAGGAACGGCTGCGTGGATAGGAACCGAAGTCGACACCGCGCGTCAGACCGTTACCTGATACGGATGTTTCGGGATCGAATCCGCTGTAAGGAGTCCATACAAAGAGGTTGCTGGCTGTGAAGTAGAGGCGCAACCGCTGGATGGAAAGTTGCCTGATGAGCTTTTTGGGGAAGGTATACCCCAGGGAGATATTCTTCAAGCGCAGGAAAGAGGCATCTTCCACTGCCCAGGAGTGGATGTATTTGTCTCCCTGCTCCATATCGTATACGCTGGCTATGGTACGTCCGGCATTGACGGCTGCCAGTTGGGCAGGGTCGGTTATCAGTTCGCCTGTCTGTTTGTTGATGTATGTCCAGCGGCTGTCTATATCACAGATGCCCAACACATTGTAGTTTCTTTTGCCGCTTTGGGTATTGGAAAGCTTGGTGGCGTTCAGAATCTCGCCGCCATAGCTGAAGTTGAAGAAGATATTCAAATCGAAATCCTTGTATCTGAATGTATTGTTGATACCTCCGTAAAAGTCGGGGGTGGCATTGCCGATAACGGTTTTGTCTTTCTCGCAGACCACTCCCTTGCTGTCGCCTGTGTCATCGAGGTTGGCGAACTTCCAATCGCCGGGACGCACACTGTTGCGGTCGCTTCCTTTATAGGGAATACCTTCTTTCAGGGTATATTTTTGAGTATCGGGGTCATAGTCGAATTCATCCACTTGATAGAGACCGATGGTTTTGTAACCGTAGAATTGTCCGATGGCCTTGCCTACCTCAATCTTGTGAGTCTTCTGTTGCCAACCGAAAGCGTACTCTTCGTAAAAATAGTCTTCACCCGAGAGCGCGCGAATCGTGTTCTTGTTATATGAGATGTTGAAATCCGTTTTCCATGAAAACTTTTTCCGCTGTATGTTGAAAGAGCTTATGGCAAGGTCGAAACCTATATTCTGCGTTTCGCCCACATTACGTATCATATTGGTGAAACCGGAAGAGGATGGAACGCGTGAGTTCAGCAGCAAATGGTCGCTGCGGTTCAGATAGAACTCCGGTGTGACGATGAGGCGTTGGGCAAGGAAACCCATGTCCAAACCGATGTTCAGCGTCTTATTGGCTTCCCATTGCAGGTCGATGCTGGGGATGCCTGAAGGAACATAACCTGTAATGATGTCAGAGCCGTTGGGGTATTTTACGGAGTCCAGAGTTTCCAGTGACATGAAGTCGCCGATGCGGTTGTTTCCGGCAAGACCGTAACCGATACGCAGTTTCAAGTCGGAGAAGATGTTCAGCTTTTTGATGAAAGGTTCTTCCGCCATACGCCAGGCTCCTGATACGGATGGGAAGACGCCCCATTTGTGTCCGGAGCTGAACTTGGAAGAGCCGTCGGCACGCAAGGTGGCTGTGAACAGGTACTTATCTTTGAAGTTATAGTTGGCACGTGTAAAGAAAGAAATCATTCGGTTGCTGTTGACATAGCTTGAGGAGATGGAAGTGGGAACACCTGCGCCCATGTCGTTCAATCCCAAGTCGTCGTTGGTAAACTGGTAGGCATCCGCACGGAGTGATTTGCTCCAGCTGCCTATCCATTCCTGACCGAGCATCAAAGTGAGGCGGTGCTTTTTCTTATAGGAATTATTAAAGGTAAGTACATTGGAGGTTTGGAAGCTGTTACTTTCAGAATATTGTATGTATCCGCCGATACTGGAACGTTTGGCGATAGCGGACAAGTCACCGTTGAACTGGTCGTTGCGGTTCAGCTGGTAGCGGGTACCGATGGTATTGCGAAAACTCAGTCTCTTTGAAAAGTTGAATGTGAATCCGCCATTGGCTTGCAGGCTGCGGGTAAAGCGCGTTCTGGCTTCTTCCTGTGCTGAGATGATGGGGTTCTGCATCGGGTTGTCCTGTTCATCCTCGAACATGGGGTCTTCACCGGAGAGCAAGTCCGTATCGGTACCTTTGATACCGCTCATGGGACGGTATTGGAGGATATGTTCCATCTTATTGAAACGCGTAGTTTGTCCCGAAGTACCCATACCGTAGGTTTTGCCTTGGTTGTAATTGAAACGGGCGTTTGCCTGAAAGCGTGACGAGGCCTTGTGAGAGATATTGAAAGATATGTTGTGACGGTAATTGCCGCTGTATACCATGGCTCCCAACTCTTTGAAGTAGTTGTAACTCATGCCGTATTTCAGTTCTTTAGTACCCCCGGATATATTAACGCGATAGTTTTGAGAAGTGGTGATACGTCCTAACGCTTCTTCCTGCCAGTCGATACCTTTGCGGTTGGCATAGTTTTCGTCGATGTCTTGGAAAGAACCGTAACGGTTTTGGAAACCGGTCACCCCTTTGCTGCCGTCCAAAACATAGTTGCGTTCATAGTCGAGCAGTGCAAACTCTTTGGGAGACAGTACATCCAACTTTCTGGCTATTTTACTGACACCTATATAACTGTCAAAGCTGACGTTCATCTTGCTTGTGTCTTTGGGTCCTTTCTTGGTCGTGATTACTACTACACCGTTGGCGCCGCGCGCACCGTAGATAGCGGTGGAAGAAGCGTCTTTCAGGATGTCGATGCTTTCAATCTCTCCAGGGTCGAGGCCGGACATACCGTCTTCGCTGGGATAACCGTCAATGACGTAGAGCGGTTCGTTGCTTTGAGTCATGGAGATGCCACCGCGTACATTAATGGAAATAGAGGAACCCGGACCGCCTTCACTTTGTGAGATTTGTACACCCGCCACACGTCCTGCCAGAGCTTGCGCCACGTCGGAAGTGGGAGTTTGCATCAAATCCTCGCTTTTTACCGATACGACGGAACCGGTAAGGTCGCTGCGCTTGGATGTACCGTAACCGATGACAACTACTTCGTCGAGCAATTTACTGTCCGATTGCAGCGTTACGTCAATCCGTTTTTTCCCCTTTACATGTACTTCCTGGGTTCTCATTCCGATGAACGAAAAGACAAGGATATCTTTGGACGGATTGTTTACTTTCAGCGTATATTGTCCGTTTAAATCGGTAATGGTACCGACGCCCGCGCTTCCTTTGACTGAGATGTTGGCGCCGATTACTTCCAATCCTTCTTCATCTATGACTTTTCCGGTGACGTTGATACTTTGCGCATACGTGCCTAAGGTTATGAAGAGGCACGATGTCAACAGGAGAATCTTTCGAATGTTTTCCATATTTAGAATCTTATAGTATTATGTTTGTAATCACTGATTTTCCGGTTGCTAAATTATGCCTTTTCTCCATACAGGACTTTTCCCCATGTATTTTGATGTTATCGGTATGTTGATTTAACTTTCAGTTTTGTGCATCCGGCTTTCATTTCTGTACAAACAGGGGAATATATATGGTATAAGCAACAGAAAGCCCTTTTCCGAGTCTTGGAAAAGGGCTTTCTGTTGCTTATATTTATATGCGGATAGATAAAGGATAAATACTCCTTATACTATCAATCGGGTTTATATTTCCAGTTCGGGAACTTCGTCTTTCAGTTCCGTCGTTTTACCGTTGTCGCGTACCACCGTTGCACCGTAATCTTTATAGCTTACGCTTGCATCGCATCCTTTGCGTGTGTTCCGCACCTCGAAAGAGGGTTTCCCGCCGGTGGAGATATTCGCTTTGATATTCCAGTCACCTATCTGAATGCTACCGTCTTTCAGTCTTTTGGGGGCAACCTGTCCGGCTTCCGCATTCTTGTCTTTGGCATGCGTATACACAATCGTTGCGAAACGATACACCTTTTGCTTATCCGATGTGGCGGTGAAGTGCCAATGGTTGGGATAGGGCTTGAACCGGCCTTTCTCGTCTGCACGCAGCCAGTTGACGGCAGGCACGAAGAATTGGTCGGTGGTATCCGTCTTTACGGTTCCGGCCGAAAAGAGATAAGCGTCCGATACGCCGTCTTTGCTGGTGGCCTGTACGTGTACATACTCTTTGGTTTTATCTACATTCATCGGATTGGTGACAGTATGCAGCAAGTAACTCCAAGTTACGGGCTCGGCAGCTTCCAGTTCATCGTATATGAAAGAATACCCGCTTTTGCCCAGCGTTACGATGTGGCGGCGGAACGTTTTCAGTCCTGTATCGTCCCAACCGTTTTCCGGAGAATATTCCAGGTTACTTTGCTTGCCGCGCAGCAGCCATAGCGGAGAGATAACCTTTCCGTAAGCATTGGAAGCATCCCCCGCTACATAGCTGATATTGTCACTGACATAGTAGCGTGGAATCCAGCCGTAACCTTCCGTTCCTATACGTTGTCCCATGCCATTTACCAAGATAGTATTGTGGGCGCGGGTACCGCGATGGCAATAAATGCTGTGCTTATCGGTGAAACTGATGTGATGTCCGCTGCTGTAAAAGAGCGACTGACCGTTCCAGAAAGTATTGAAGGCATTCTGGTTGGCTATGGCGTGCGAAGTACTGCCGTAAGGGCTGCTGCGGAAACTGAGCATGGCGCTTTTGCCGGTGTCGTCCAAATCGGTGGAGAACGAAGCCAGGCCGCTTTGCGGGAATACATGTCCCATGGGCAGGTCTTTCAAGCCCGGTCCGTTTGGCAAAGGTTTGTCGCATTGCAGGCGGAACCATGCGAGGCCACCGGCTTTCGAGGTGCTTCCTTGTTCGAGTATATCGGGCTGGCGGGCGCTGATATGGCGCACATAGTCTGCGGCATACGTATTTCCCGTCATACGTGCCAAAGCGTCGGCGTAGCCTACACGCGTACCGCCTGGAGTCAGGATGTTCTGATGCGAACTGCCGTTACCGCCCGATTTGGAGAATGGCGGTTGCTGGTAGATGACATACAGCGCATTTCCCTGATACCACGGATCGGAGAAGTAGTTATAACCGGTAAGACGGGTATAGAAATAAGGCACTTCTACGAGTGTACGGAGATTGACATGGAAATATGAATCGCCGTTGTGCCAGGCTCCGTCCTTGTTCAGACCGGGGAAACGGGCGAGCCACAGGTTATAGCAGTAGTCCGTCCACTCGTCGGCTTCGGGCAATTCACCGTAAATGGTAAAGGCTGCCATGGTCAGGATACGGAAAGTCATTTGCCACACATGGTTGTCGGCAATGTGATTTTCCAGACGGTTGATGTCATGCTTGTACATGCTGCTGCCGAAATCTTTTATTTCATTCAGCAGAAACTGGCGTGTGGCATCGTCCAAAACATCATACAGCGCATCGTATGCCATGGAGCAGAGAGACAGCAAGGTAGCTTCGTTGAAGTCGCCCACCACATTCTTGTTGTCTCCCCACGTAGCCATTTCCTTGACACGCTTCACGGCTTCATCGGCGTAGCGGCGGTCTTTGGTGAGTAGATAGGCGCGAATCAGTACGTCTGTGTTGGCTTCTTCGCTGTCGATGATGCGGCGGCTTTCACGAGTGAGCATGGCGTTCTTCTGCACTTCGTTGGTCAGTCCCTTCGCCAAGTCCGAATTGATGTCGTTTACGGACTTCATCGGCGTAGCGAGTACCTTGTCGGCACGTTTGAGGTAAGTCTTGCGTTCAATCTTTCCCTCGCTGCGCTTTATGAAACCGTCCCATTCATCCTTGTCAAGCCATACGCGGGGATGGTGTGCGGGCAGGTTTTTAAGTACGACTTTCAGAGCGGGTGGACAGAATTTATGCGGATTGGCTTCTACCGTAAACTGTAACGTATCGCTCCATTCGGTCTTTCCGTCCGTAACGTAGCCGTATTGCCAGTACCATGTACCTGGAGCCAAATCTTGTTCGGGATTGAAGAAAGGCCAGCGTGTTTCCGCTTGCACGGTATTTTCCTGTCCGAATGCCGGGCTTTGTGAGTAACGCAGGAAGTAGCGCAATTTACTCTTGTCTATTTCCTTTTTGGGGGTATTCTCTTCCGCGCCGTCCAACCCGCTTCGCAGAATGTTGAGGCTTGCGGGCAACGGCCATTGAAAAGATACGGCGCGATCACTGACCGTAGCGCCGTTCAGCGGTGAGGGAGTTGCGCGCATTTCGTGCATCAGCGTCGTGTCGGAGAGCTTGATTGTGGCCTTTCCGGCAGTTTGCGCCTGTGCGCAGAGGGGCAGAAAGGAGAGGAGAGTAATGGATAGAGTCTTGTTCATATAATCGGGTATTGCAAAAATGAGATGAGTGAAAGAAAATGTATGTTCTCTGTCATTCAGGGAAAACGCTGTGTCTCCGTGTCTCGCCATACGAACCGTTATTTATACGCCGTCTGGTAATTGGCCGTTTTGGGAAGCACCTTTCCCGGTACGTCATGCAATTTGGGACGTGTCGGTCTGATTTTATACGTATTCATATACTTCTCGAGAATGTCACGATGTTGCTGCGCCACTTTCTCGTAAGCGTTTTCCATCATCAGGTTTCTTGTTTCGCCTCTGTCGTTCTTCATGTCGAACAACTGTTCGCGGTGTCTTCCCTTATCGTACAGTACATATTTGTAGCGCTCGGTACGTACCATCCAGCCTCGTGTTTTGCTTCCGTCGAAACGTGTTTCGGTAATGACGTAATCCTGATGGGGAGCTTGCGGATTACCTTCTTCGGCTATTTTGCGGAATGATTTTCCGGCAGCGCTTTTGGGTAGTTTGGCTCCTGTCCAGTCGCAGATGGTGGCGAAGAAGTCGACGCCGTTGCTGATAAGTTGCGGCAACTTCCCGCCTGCGTGCTTCTTGCCGGGCAGGGTTACGATAAACGGAATGTTGACCACTTCTTCGTATAAGGCCGATTTCTGATTCCAATGGTGAGCGCCTATGCCGTCTCCGTGGTCGCTGGAGAAGATAACGACGGTATTTTCCCACAGGTTGTTTTTGTCGATGGCATCGACAATCTTACCGATTTCATGGTCTACTTTCTCTACCAGGCGGTAGTATGTATAGCGGTACATACGCCAGTCTTCGGGAGTAAAGGTAGCGGTGGGGTACACGTTGAAGTTGTTGGCTCTTTCGTTTTCGATGACATCGGCGTCGTACGGATTCTTGGCGAAGTTGGGCGGAAGTCCCGGACAGTTACGCAGTTCCGGTGTGTCTGTATTGCCGTAAGGCAGGTTCTGGCTGCGCGCATATTCGCAGATGTTGTGCGGGTTATCGTACGACGCTACCAGGAAGAAGGGCTTGTTGTGCTTCTTGGACAGGAATTTCACGCAAGCTTCGGCCAGTCCGTCGTCGCTGTGCTTGTATATCTGGTCGAAACCGTATTGCTTGTCGGGAATATCGAGTTCGGGCACATGCCATTTGCCGCCGTATGCACACTCGTATCCGGCATTTTTGACGAGCGTACCCAGTGTCTGTGTCTTGAGAGAGTCGGGAAGCGGAGAGCCGTTAACCGACAAACCTACCGCATCGGGATAATGCCCCGTAAACATGGAGCCGCGTGAAGGACCGCTCAGCGGTGCGGTACAGTAAGCGTTCTGGAACATGATGCCGGCGGCAGCCAGTCTGTCCAGGTTGGGCGTGTGCAAATCCGGATTTCCGGCGCAGCTCATGGCGTTTGCCGTATGCTGGTCGGTAAAGATGTAAATGATGTTGGGACGTTCGGCAGCGTATGCCATTGATGAGCTGAGCAGGGATAGGCAGGCTATGTGCTTCATTGAGATTTGTTTTACCATATTATTAGTTTTATAATTGATTTCGGAGATTGTTTCCTCGATTGCTAAATTACGCCTTTTTCCATGTATCTGCGAACTCTAATGTTTTTTTTATGATGCGGAATGTTTATTTGATTGTCAATTTTGTACAGTCAGCTTTTAAATTTGTGCTAAATGCTCTTACAACCGCTTGAATCCGTCTCGTGAGATGGTTTTTTTCGTCTTGCGGGACGGTTTTATTCATCTCACGGGATGGATTTATTTATCTCGTGAGACGAATTTATTTGTCCCGCGGGATGATTTCATTTGCTTCTGCTCTCGGTTTGCATTATCTTTGCCGCACCTAAAAAGAAAAGTGAATGATAGTTTGTATTGCCGAAAAGCCTTCTGTGGCGCGTGACATAGCCGATGTACTCGGAGCGAAAGATAAGAGAGACGGATACATCGAAGGAAACGGATACCAGGTGACCTGGACGTTCGGCCACCTCTGCACCCTTAAGGAGCCGCACGAATACACGCCCAACTGGAAATCGTGGAGCTTGGGCAGCCTGCCTATGGTTCCGCCCCGTTTCGGTATCAAGCTTATCAGTAACCCTACGTACGAACGCCAGTTTCACGTGATTGAGAACCTCATGCAGCATGCCGACATGATTATAAACTGCGGTGATGCCGGACAAGAGGGAGAGCTGATTCAGCGTTGGGTGATGCAGAAAGCCGGTGCGCGTTGTCCGGTGAAGCGTCTGTGGATTTCCTCGCTGACGGAAGAAGCCATCCGCGAGGGATTTGCCAAGCTGAGGGATGCGTCCGATTTCCAGCCGTTGTACGAGGCAGGGCTTTCGCGTGCCATCGGCGACTGGCTGCTGGGTATGAATGCCACCCGTCTGTACACCATGAAGTACGGTCAGAACCGGCAGGTGCTTTCTATCGGACGTGTACAGACGCCTACGCTTGCGCTAATCGTAAACCGTCAGCTCGAAATACAGAATTTTGTTCCCAAACAATACTGGGAGCTGAAGACAGTGTATCGGGATACCACTTTCTCCGCCATTCTCCGCAAAAGTGATGAAGAACTGGTATTGGAAGCGGAAAAGCAGAAAGAGGGAACCGCCGCCAAAACCGCAAAACCCGAAGAAAACCGGGGGATAGAACCCATCACCGACCGGGAGCGCGGAATGGCTCTGCTGGAGCAGATAAAGGATTCTCCTTTTACCATAACGAACGTCACCCGTAAGAACGGCAAAGAGGCTCCGCCCCGTTTGTTCGACCTGACGTCCCTGCAGGTGGAGTGCAACAAGAAGTTTGCTTTCTCCGCCGACGAAACGTTGAAAACCATACAGTCGCTTTACGAGAAGAAAGTAACGACCTACCCGCGTGTCGATACTACTTTCCTCAGTGACGACATCTATCCCAAATGCCCCGGCATACTGAAAGGTTTGCGTGATTATCAGACATTGACCGCCCCGCTGGATGGAGCTACGCTGCCGAAGTCGAAGAAAGTGTTCGACAATTCGAAGGTTACAGACCACCATGCCATCATTCCTACCGGCCAGCCCCCTCAGAACCTGACGGATATGGAACGTCGCGTATTCGACCTGATTGCACGCCGTTTCATTGCCGTATTCTATCCGGACTGCCTGTTTGCGACGACTGCCGTAATAGGTGAGGTGGAACAGATTGAGTTCAAAGTTTCGGGTAAGCAGATATTGGAGCCCGGCTGGCGTGTGGTGTTCGGTACGCTCTCGGAACGCTCGCAAGAAGAAAAAGAGGAGAAAGGCGGAGAAGATGAAAACGTGCTCCCTGCGTTTGTGGTGGGAGAGAGCGGCCCTCATCTGCCGGATTTGTACGAAAAGTGGACGCAACCGCCACGCCCTTATACCGAGGCTACCTTGCTGCGCGCCATGGAAACCGCCGGTAAACTGGTGGATAACGACGAACTGCGCGACGCTTTGAAAGAAAACGGCATCGGCCGTCCTTCCACGCGTGCCGCCATTATCGAAACGCTCTTCAAGCGTAACTATATCCGTAAGGAGAAAAAGAACCTGATAGCCACCCCTACGGGTGTGGAGCTGATTCAGATTATTCACGAGGAACTGTTGAAATCTGCCGAGCTGACCGGTATGTGGGAAAAGAAATTGCGTGAAATAGAAAAGCGTACCTACAACGCTTCGCAGTTTCTGGAAGAACTGAAGCAAATGGTATCGGAGATTGTGATGAGCGTCCTCTCCGATAACAGCAACCGCCATATCAGCATACAAGCCCCTGTGTCGGAAAAGGGCGAAAAGACATCTGCCGCATCGGCTTCCGCTTCCGGTAAACCGAAAAAAGAGCCAAAGAAAAGAGCGCCGCGAAAGTCCGCGGCAAAGAAAACGGAGCAAACGGCCGGTGAGAATCAGCCTGCCGATGCATTGGTTGGCACACCTTGTCCGCTTTGCGGAAAAGGAACGATTATTAAAGGAAAAACGGCTTACGGCTGTTCCGAATGGAAAGGCGGCTGTACATTCCGCAAGCCGTTTGAGTAGAGCGGTAGCCGGATTATAGTCCTTTCTCGGCTATATATTTCCACAATGGAGCGGCCATCAGCGCTTGCTTTATCTCTCCTTTTTGCAGCAGTTCCTTTACTTCTGCAAGCGTAAGCAGATGTACGCTGAGGCTTTCCGTATCTTCCAAATGCTGCTCCGAAATCTTTTCCACATCGGTAGCCAAAAAGCAATACGTAATATTGGTATGGGTACTCGGGTTGGGGGAGATTTGCATGTATTCCTGCCACGTACCGTTGCCGTAGCCGGTTTCTTCAAGCAGCTCCCGCTGTGCGGAAATCAGCGGAGAGGCATCTTCTTCCTCACATACGCCGGCACAAAGTTCATAGGATGTCTCTTGCAGGCCATGTCGGTATTGGCGGATAAAAACGAATTGCCCGTCGCACGTGATGGCGATGGTATTTACCCAATCGGGATATTCCAATATGTAATAGGAAGGGATATGATTACCGTTCGGCAAGACTACATGGTCTTTGCGTACGGTGAGCCACGGGGCTTTATGCAGGTACTCGCTGGAAATGATTTCCCAGGGGCTGTCGGAATCGTTCATAGGTTTCATGATTTTTATACTTTGAATAACATTCCGCCTATATTGTCCATCGACGCTCCGGTGACGGATGCAAGGCAGCCAGGTTCGTCTGCCATGTAGAGCGCACCGAGAAAGGCGAATATCAATGCTTCTTTATATTCTATAATCTGTCGGCCGGGGATTACGATTTGGCAGGGGCATAAGGCTTCAATCCGTTCTACGAGGAATTTATTGAATGCTCCGCCGCCTGTAATCAGCAGTTTGCCATTACCCGCTGAAGACGGATTGGCGTTGATGATGCGGAATATCTGGAAAGCGGCGTGCTCGTAGAAAGTACGCAGCTTGTCTTCCACACTCAGTCCGTATCGTTCCAGCATGGGGTAGACTTGTGTTTCCACCCACTCACGTCCCAATGATTTAGGGCCGGACTGGTGGTAGAATTCCATTCCGTTCAGTTCGTCCAGCAACGGTCGGCAGATAGCGCCACGGCGGGCAATCTCTCCGTCACGGTCGAACTCCAGACCGATTTGGCGGCAATAGTGGTTGATTACGTAATTCACCGGGCTTATGTCGAAAGCGATACGTTTGCCGTCTTGCTCGAACGAGATATTGGAAAATCCTCCGATGTTCAGGCAGTAGTCATAGTCGGCGAAGAGCAGGCGGTCGCCGATGGGTACGAGCGGGGCGCCTTGCCCGCCCAGCATGATGTCCAGCCTGCGGAAGTCGGATACCGTGGGAATACGGGTTTCGGCGGCAATGGCCGCACCGTCTCCAATCTGGTACATGATTTTCTTTTGCGGTTCGTGGAAGATGGTATGCCCGTGCGATGCGATGATGTCCGGCCGTACGCCGAACTCCTGCATGAACTCGTTGACGCGCTTCCCGAGAAATGAGCCATAGGCGCTGTGAAAGGTGATGAATTCAAGCGCGCTCATATTTTGCGCGCCTGTACCCAGTTTATATTTCAGTTCTTCCGGATAACCGTAACCTTTGGCGCAGTCGATGTGAAATGACCATTTGCCCGCTTTACGGCGGAAGGTACAACAGCAAACGTCCAGCCCGTCGAGCGACGTGCCGGACATAAGACCGATAGCTTGTATCTGAAAGTCGTCCATATCAATAGTTCAGATGAAATTCAACAACTGCTTCAATGCCTTTGCGCAGAATATCCAACGGGATATTTTCGTTGGGAGAGTGAATGGCGTTGGATTCCAGACCGAAGCCCATCAGTATGGTTTTAATTCCCAATACCTGCTCGAATGTGGAGATGATAGGAATACTGCCGCCGCGACGTACTGCCAACGGTTTCTTGCCGAAAGCTTTGGTGAAGCCTTTCTCCGCCGCCTGGTATGCGGGGAGCGTGATGGGGCATACATAGCCTTGTCCGCCATGCATGGGAGTGACTTTTACATGTACGGTGTCGGGAGCGATAGCCATGATATAATCGGCAAACAGTTGCGAAATCTTATGGTGATCCTGATGCGGAACCAGCCGGCACGATACTTTGGCATAGGCTTTGGAAGGGAGTACGGTTTTGGAACCTTCGCCCGTATAGCCGCCCCAGATGCCGCATACATCGAAAGACGGACGGCAACTGTTACGCTCCAGCGTGCTGTACCCTTTTTCTCCGAAAAGGGCGTTTACGCCGATGGCTTTTTTGTATTTCTCCTCGTCGAACGGGATGCGCGCTATCATTTCACGTTCTGCCTGCGGTACTTCTTCCACATCATCGTAGAAGCCGGGAACGGTGATGCGTCCGTCGGCGTCCGTTACTTTGCTTATCATCCGGCAAAGTACATTGATGGGATTGGCTACCGCACCGCCGAAGTGTCCGGAGTGCAGGTCGCGGTTCGGGCCGGTCACTTCTATTTCCCAATAGGCAAGTCCGCGCAGGCCGGTAGTCAGTGAGGGGAGGTCTGCGCCCAGCATACTGGTGTCGGAAACGAGGATTACATCGGCTTTCAACAGCTCTTTATGCTCTTGGCAGAAGCCCTCGAGGCTGGGTGAACCAATCTCTTCCTCTCCTTCAAAGATAAACTTTACGTTGTGTGTCAGCAGGTTGTTCTTTACCAGATATTCAAACGCTTTTACCTGAATGAAAGACTGTCCTTTATCATCGTCCGCGCCACGTGCCCAGATATGGCCGTCACGTACTTCCGGTTCAAAGGGGTTGCTTTTCCAAAGCTCCAGCGGTTCGGCGGGCATCACGTCGTAATGTGCGTATATTAATACTGTTTTAGCTTCCGGGTCTACAATCTTCTGTCCGAATACGATAGGATTGCCCGCAGAAGGCATTACCAACACTTCGTCCGCGCCCGCTGCGAGCAGCAGTTGGGCCCAGCGTTCTGCGCATGCCAGCATATCGTCGTGATGTTCGGGTTTGGCACTGATACTGGGAATACGGATAAGGCTGAACAGGTCTTCCAACATCCTGGACTCGTTCTCTGCAATATATTTCTTTATTTCCATATAATGTAAAGCGGTATTTATTATAATTGCGTAGTACGGTCAATCAAGTAGAAATCGAGCAGGGTCATGGCGGCCATGGCTTCTACGATAGGCACGGCACGGGGCAGTACACAGGGGTCGTGGCGTCCGCGGGCTTTGAGTGTGGTGTCTATGCCGTTCATATTTACGGTATGCTGCTCCATGAGTACGGTGGCCACAGGCTTGAAAGCTACGCGGAAGTAGATGTCCTGTCCGTTACTGATGCCGCCTTGAATACCGCCGGAGTGGTTGGTATGCGTTTCGATGCGTCCGTTGTTATTAAAGAACACGTCGTTTTGTTCGGAACCTTTCATCTTCAAACCCTTGAATCCTTCGCCGTATTCAAATGCCTTTGCGGCATTGATACTGAGCATGCCGGCAGCAAGGGCTGATTGCAGTTTACCGTAAATGGGTTGTCCCAGTCCGATGGGGCATCCTTTGATTACGCAAGTCACCACGCCGCCAATGGTATCGCCTTCGCCCTTTATCTTGAAGATAAGCTCTTCCATTTCTTTCGCTTTCTCCGGGTCGGGGCAGCGTACCGGATTGGTTTCAATCAGGTCGAGATCGTAAGCGGTATAGTTTTCTTCCAGCTTGATGGGGCCTACCTGTGAAGTATATGCTGTGATGCGGATGCCAAGCTGTTTCAAAGCCAACTTGGCCAAAGCTCCCGCTACAACACGCGAAATGGTCTCGCGCGCCGATGAACGTCCGCCGCCACGGTGGTCGCGTATTCCGTATTTTACATTATATGTATAGTCGGCGTGCGAGGGACGGTATACTTCTTTCAGATTGTTATAATCGTTAGAGTGCTGGTTCTCGTTCCATACGATGAATCCGATGGGGCATCCGGTAGATTTACCTTCGAAAATGCCGGATAGGAATTCTACTTTATCAGATTCTTTTCGTGAGGTAGTGATACGTGATTGTCCCGGACGGCGACGGTCGAGCTCCGATTGCACGAAGTCCATATCGATGGTAATTCCTGCGGGGAATCCATCTATTACGCCGCCTATGCCTTTACCATGTGATTCTCCGAAACTGGTAAGACGGAGAATATTGCCGAATGAGTTGAACATATCAATTGCTTTAAGAGTTTATAATGAGGTTAATGCGCCAATTTGCCTTGCTATAAGAGGCTTTGACTTTTTAAAGGTAACAATTTTTTTTGTAAAACGTTTCAAAAATGACAATAAATCTTTTATTTCCGGGCTTTTGGTTACGCCGATTATCGGTTCAAAGCATGGATTCCGCCTTAAAATACATAGAAGTATTTAAGAATGTGAAGAAACTTTATAATTGTTCCTATCTGAAAAAAGGAACATCTATTTTATAGAAAAGACCTTGTTTAAAGGTTTTAAAAACTGTTATTTTGTGCCCTTGATAAAAAAGAGAGTATTATGTATCCCCTAACTATATGGGGAATTTATTAACTAAACAAGTACTTAGTATGAAGAAAAATTTGTTTTATTTATTTGCATTGATCTGTTCAATGAGTTTGTTTACTGCTTGTAGCGACGATGATGACGCACCGGATTACTCTAAAGTCATCGAAAGCGAAATAGCAGGTAATTATAAAGGATCCCTTACTGTGACAGTAGAGGGAACTACGATGCCCTCCGAGCCCCAAAAGATTAAGATTGAAAAGGCAAGTCCTTCCGCTATAAATCTTTCTTTGGCTGATTTTAGCTTTATGGGAATTGCTATCGGAGATGTGGAATTGAAGAATTGCGCTTTGTCTCAAAATGGTGATACTTATACATTTACCGGTACTCAGGAATTAAAGGTTGATGCCTTGTCTTGTACAATTAATGCCAAAGGTACTGTTACAAACGGTGCTGTAAAGGTTGATATGGATATTGATGCTACTGTAGGCGGTTTGAAGCAGAGTGTAAAAGTTATATACGAAGGTACTCGCTTGACAGGTTCTGAAAGCAGTGAGGCTAAGATTAAAACTTTCTCTTTTGATATGTCTAATGAAGCAAATGCGATTGTTATTGAACAACCTGTCATTAATGATGATAATACAATTACATTTAGAGTAGATGAGGCTGCGGTAGAAGCTGATGCGAATGTATTGAAAACTTTAGTTCCTACTTTCATTGTTTCTGATAAAGCAACTGCTTCAGTTGAAAGTGGTAAGACTATGAATCTTTCACAGGATGTAACTATTACTGTGACGGCAGAAGATGGCACTGCGGTAGAGTATGTTGTGAAAACTCCAGTTAAAGTAAAGTTGACAGCTATAAAGTATAATTTAAACTCTTGGACAACGGACTTATTTTTAGGACAAATAGTTTATCCTACTCCATCTGAAGAAGGATTAGCTACTTCAAATGGGGGAGCTGGCTTTTTTAATGGAGGAGAACCGAAATTAGGCTTTCCTGTTGTGGAGGAGGTAAATGGATTTGAAGGACATGCCGCTAAGCTAATAACCTTGGATTCAAGGACGTATATGGATGGAGTAGCCCCTATTACGTCAGGCTCTTTATTTACAGGTAGTTTTGAATTTGATTTTATGACAGCTCTGTCAAATCCGCTGTTACTGATAAAGTTTGGTATTCCATATGCTCAAAAACCTTTGTTTTTTAAGGGAGTATATACTTATAAAGCAGGGGACAACTATATAGATGGCTCTGATAAAGAAAATGTAAAAGACAACTTGGATGTTATTGATGAATGTTCTATTCAGGCGGTATTATATGAGGTACAAAAAGACGAGAATGGTAGCAATATTCCTCTGACCGGGGTGGATATAAATGAATCAGAACGCCGTGTTGCTGTTGCTTTACTACAAGATGGTTCTGAAAAGGCTGAGTGGACTTCTTTTAATATTCCGTTTAAGTATCTTGATGGTAAATCTTATGAAGAAGGAAAAGAGTATATGATAGCTATTGTGTGTTCTTCAAGTAAAGATGGTGATAAATTTAAGGGTGCTGTAAATAGTACTCTTATTGTAGATGAGTTAGAAATTATCGGTGAATGATAATATTATAATTTAGATATTTGAAAAGGGGCTATCCGACTTTTTGGACAGCCCCTTTACTTATGATTGTTATTACTCGATAATTCCTTTTTAAAATATGTTATTATGAAAAGTGACGAGTAATGAGGAAAATAAGAAATTCTTGTTTAGAATGCATATCCGAATCCTAAATTCAGATAAATGGGGTACATGTTAAACGTTATCGTATCAAAATCTTTCTGGAAGATATTATTCAATCCCCATGTCAGGTCGGCATGGACGGTAAGGTGTTTGAATGCTTTCCATTCTCCACCGAGTTGTAAGCCCCATTGAAATTTTCTTAAATCATTGGAGAAGTCATAAGTCGCAATACTTTCACCTGTGAATTCCACTTTTGAACCTGTTTGGTCGGGAGTACGCAGATGTCCTTCGTAAACGTGTCCGGAGAAGTTACCTTCCAGCAGATAGGAGAAATAGGGACCGGCGGACAATATCCAGCGTTTGCTGATATGGTAGTTTGCCAAAATAGGAATCGTCAGATAAGAGTTCTTCACTTTGGTCTTGACACCGCCTGTCCAAAGACCTGCCAATTCTCCACCGTTGGTGTTGATGATTTTCATACCGTAGTTCTTTACGGTGGCTTCGGTAGTCATATTTTTATTCTCTAACCGCAGGCCTAATGTAAGTCCCCACTTCTTGTCTTTGTCAAACCACTTGGTGGCATTACCCTCGATGGCAATGGCTATACCCGGTGCGTAACTGTCTATTTTACGTATCTCTTTAGGCAGAGGGATGGGGGATGTACCGCCGATGTTGAATCCGGCCTTTATACCGTATTCCCAACCATGCAGATAGGAGTTGATAAGACTTTTGTTTCTTTCTTCTTGTGCCTGTACGCCGGTAACCATTGCCAGCAGAACGGCTATGATGCAAATAAAATGATACTTTTTCATACTGTATATTAGTTGTCTTGGCTTATAAGTTCTAATTCGTCTACATACAATGTACTGCCAACAGCTCCTTTGAAGTAAGCGCCGTCTACGCTGGAAGAAAGGACAATACTTAATTTGTATTTACCATTCTGCAATTTGCCGGTATCGATACTTTTACCGTTTACCGCTTCAAAAGGCAAGTCGAATGCTGTCCATGTATCGGTTTCTTTAGCATCTGCTTCTTTGATACGGGCGATAGACACGAGTTTGCCGGAAGTCAAATCTAAGCTGTTACCGCCATCCAGCATGAAAGTGTTATCATCAGCTTCATATAGTATGGCATAAATATCGAAACGGTCTTTTTTGTCTTTCTGGACGACGCCTTCATCGGTATAAACCTCTCCGGCTTTGAACTTATAGTAGCCTTTTAAAGATACGGGACGCTTATAATATTGTATACCGAATTTAGTGGCGCGTAATGGGTCTTTTAAAGCATTCGCCAGGTCGAAAGAACCGATAAACAGGTTCCCTGCCGCGATATACATTTTCACCATGGCACCGAAACTGCCGGTGTCGCAGGTTGTCAGCTTTAATCCTTTGCCGCGATAGCCATCGGTGATTTGCTGGGTAGGATAACCGGTACGGCCGTCGGCCATGCTGGTTAGTTTGAAACCGGGGTTGCCGCTTGACCATTGCAGAACGCGTGACACGCTGGTTGAAGTTCCGGGTTCGAACTCATAAAGAATATCGTATTCGGTATTGTTCGATGGAAGTAATTCCTCAAAATGAAAAGAACCGGGAACCTCGGTCGGTATAATCTTTACGGTATAAGTAGAGTGCCATTCGCCGTCTTCGGAAGTTACGGTAAAGGTACGTGAGCGCGACTCGTTGCTGAAGTCATAGGTATTCATTATGTCGTCCGGATAATGTTGGTCTGCGCTGAGCGTCGCACCGGCAGGCAATGTAAACGACAGTTGTTGTTTCGATAAATTCGCTCCTTTGTGCACATATATATTTATTTCTTTCGAGTCACTGTTGATGTGAGCTAATTGTACATCCGCGCCCGTACAGGCATCAATGGCTGCTTCGGAGTTAAGCGCTTCATCCTGTATACAGGACGAGACGGCTAAGGCAAGCATGAGGGCAGTAGTCCACTTCTTAAAGTTCATATACTTCTTTTTTGAAAGTTGATAATTTGATATAGTTTAGTGAGTTGCAAAAATACGCTATTATTTTGTAATAACAGATTCAAGATGAAAAAAGTGCGATAAAGTCTGTTATTTATTTGTTATTCCGTCTATCTTTGCATAAATATCGAATAAAATATATGTCTATAATATGACTGAAACAGAAAGGAAACAGATTATTGCCTTGGTGCAGCGTGAGGTAGTTCCTGCCATTGGATGTACGGAACCTATCGCCGTTGCTTTATGTGTGGCAAAAGCAACCGAAACCTTGGGCGCAAAGCCGGAAAAGATAGATGTCCTGTTGAGCGCCAATATTCTGAAAAACGCAATGGGTGTCGGGATTCCCGGTACGGGCATGATCGGGTTGCCTATCGCCGTAGCTTTGGGAGCGTTAATCGGTAAATCGGAATATCAACTGGAAGTGCTGAAAGACAGTAACCCTGATGCCGTGAACGAGGGAAAGCGGTTTATCGGTGAAAAGCGTATCAATATATCCCTGAAAGAGGATATCACGGAGAAACTCTATATCGAAGTCTGTTGCGAGGCAGCGGGTAACAAGGCTACCGCCATTATAGCCGGAGGTCATACCACCTTTATATATATAGCCCGTAACGATGATGTCTTTTTAAACAAGCAAAATACAAGTTGCGGAGAGACGGAAGAGCAAACCGTAGATTTGACCTTGAGAAAAGTGTACGACTTTGCCATGAATGCTCCATTGGACGAAATTCGCTTCATTCTCGAGACTGCCCGTTTGAATAAAGCCGCTGCCGAACGGTCTTTCGACGGGAATTACGGTCACGGACTGGGCAGGATGCTGCGTGGTACTTATGAACATAAGATATTGGGTGATAGCGTGTTCTCCCATATCCTCTCGTATACGTCCGGTGCATGCGATGCCCGTATGGCAGGTGCCATGATACCGGTAATGAGTAATTCGGGAAGTGGAAATCAGGGTATCTCCGCTACATTACCCGTTCTTGTCTATGCCGAGGAGAACGGTAAATCGGAAGAAGAACTGATTCGCGCCCTGATGCTTAGTCATCTGACCGTGATTTATATCAAACAAAGTCTGGGACGCCTGTCCGCCCTGTGCGGTTGCGTGGTAGCTGCCACAGGCTCCAGTTGCGGTATTACCTGGCTGATGGGCGGTACTTACGAACAGGTAGCCTTTGCTGTTCAGAATATGATTGCCAACCTTACCGGAATGATTTGTGACGGCGCCAAGCCCAGTTGCGCTTTGAAAGTAACTACCGGTGTTTCTACCGCCGTTCTTTCCGCCATCATGGCAATGGAAAATCGTTGTGTCACTTCCGTTGAAGGAATTATTGATGAAGATGTAGACCAAAGTATCCGTAACCTGACAAAGATAGGTTCTAAAGGAATGGATGAAACGGATAGACTGGTATTGGAGATAATGACGAATAAAAATTGAGAATTGAGAATTAAAAATTGAGAAATACTATGCAGCATATAGCGCAGCATTTATTTCTCAATTTTTAATTCTCAATTCTCAATTTATCAATGGCCGCATCCGTCTCCACATTCATGGTCGCCGCATCCGCCGCCGCAGTCTCCACAGTCGCATCCGCCACTGCATCCGCCGCCACTCATCATGCGTGCCATTTCTGACAATTCATCGTTGGTAGCCGGACGGTTTTCTGTGATTTCACCTACAAAGTTCAAGTCGCAACCTGCCAAGGGATGATTCATGTCCATTACTACTACATCGTCTTTTACTTCTACTACACTTCCGTTGATGCGTTGACCTTCTGAGGTCATCAAAGGAATTACAGCGCCTTCTACTACACGTTCGCTATCGAACTTACCTTCTATCTCGAAAATATTCTTCGGGAGATCGATAACGTGCTCGTCGTCATATTCGCCGTAAGCCTCTTCGGCTTTGATTGTAAAGTCGAACTTGTCGCCTTTCTTCAAATCTTTCACTTGGTTCTCGAAAGACTCCAATGTCAGGCCTAAACCGGAGATGAATTGAAACGGATGTTCTGCAGGAGCTTCTTCTGTGAATTCTTTTTCTCCGTTTTCGATTGTGTACAACTTATATGCTAAGGTGATGTACTTGTTTTCTACTGTTTCCATTAATTTTGTTATTTCTATTGGTAAATACTGTTTTTGTCTTTACAGTGTGCAAAGATACGAATATTTTGCTTCGAGAGGGGGAAGCGTCCCGGTAATTTTCAGATTATTAAGTGCTTTGTAATTGATTCATACCTTCCTCTGAAAGCGTCCGAATGGTTTTATCTGAAACTAATAAGTGATAAAATAAGATTTTAAGGCACGGTTTCCTTACGATTATTCATGTTTATATCTTTTTTTTCTTCAATTTGTTTGGAGTTTATAAAAAAGCACTTACCTTTGCAGCATATTTATATGAAATAACAAATAAAAGAACAATAAAGATACTTTAGTTATGAATTTGCATACATCTATTAACCTGGCAGTCCTGCATATTATTCGCGTCGTGGTGGTGGCATCAAGAGCGTGAGAAAGGTTGTGTATGTATTCGTACGGTAAAGATATTTATAATAAGCCTTTCTCATTACGGTGAGAAAGGCTTTTTTCATAAAAGGAGACAGATAAGATGAAACATCAGTTACGCAGTTCGTTCAGTACACAAGGTCGCCGTATGGCAGGTGCCCGCGCATTGTGGGTAGCCAACGGTATGAAGAAAGAACAGATGGGTAAGCCCATAATCGCGATAGTCAATTCTTTTACCCAGTTTGTACCGGGGCATGTGCATCTGCATGAAATAGGCCAGTTTGTAAAGGCAGAGATAGAAAAGCAAGGTTGCTTTGCCGCCGAATTCAATACGATTGCCATTGATGACGGTATTGCGATGGGGCATGACGGTATGCTGTATTCATTGCCTTCACGCGATATTATAGCCGATAGTGTGGAGTATATGGTGAATGCGCATAAGGCGGATGCCATGGTCTGCATCAGCAATTGCGACAAGATTACTCCGGGTATGCTCATGGCTGCGATGAGGCTGAACATCCCTACGGTATTCGTTTCCGGAGGTCCTATGGAAGCCGGAGAATGGAACGGACAGCACCTCGATTTGATTGATGCTATGATTAAGTCGGCTGATGAGAGCGTGAGTGACAATGAGGTTGCCAAGATTGAACAGCACGCTTGTCCCACTTGCGGATGTTGCTCGGGTATGTTTACCGCCAATTCCATGAACTGTCTGAACGAAGCTATCGGGTTGGCGCTTCCGGGTAATGGTACGATTGTGGCTACTCATGAAAATCGTAAGGAACTGTTTAAAGATGCCGCCAAACTGATTGTTGAAAACGCTTATAAGTATTACGAGGAAGGAGATGAAAGCGTACTTCCCCGCAGCATTGCCACTCGTGAAGCTTTTCTGAATGCCATGACATTGGATATTGCAATGGGCGGTTCTACCAATACGGTGCTTCATTTGCTGGCGGTAGCCCATGAAGCCGGAGCGGATTTCACAATGGATGATATCGATATGTTGTCTCGTAAGACTCCTTGCTTGTGTAAAGTAGCTCCCAATACCCAGAAATATCATGTACAGGATGTAAATCGTGCAGGCGGTATCGTTGCCATTATGGGCGAACTTGCCAAAGGCGGCTTGGTGGATACGAATGTACGCCGTGTAGACGGAATGACGTTGGCTGAGGAAATAGACCGGTATTGCATCACCGGCCTGAATGTTTGTAAGGAAGCAATCAAGAAATATTCCAGTGCCGCTGCCGGAAAGTTCAATCTGGTACTCGGTTCGCAGGATGCTTATTATAAGGAATTGGACACAGACCGTGCCGAAGGTTGTATCCGTGACCTGCAGCATGCTTATAGCAAGGACGGCGGATTGGCTGTACTGAAAGGAAATATAGCGCAGGACGGTTGCGTGGTCAAGACTGCCGGAGTGGACGAAAGTATATGGAAGTTTACCGGTCCTGCCAAAGTTTTTGATTCACAGGAAGCTGCCTGTGACGGTATTTTGGGTGGAAAGGTTGTCAGCGGCGATGTTGTCGTTATCACTCATGAAGGTCCGAAAGGCGGTCCGGGTATGCAGGAAATGCTTTATCCTACTTCTTATATCAAATCCCGTCATTTAGGTAAGGAGTGCGCGTTGATTACCGACGGACGCTTTAGTGGCGGTACTTCCGGGCTGAGCATCGGACATATCTCTCCTGAAGCTGCTGCGGGTGGTAATATCGGTAAGATTCAGGACGGTGACATCATCGAAATAGATATACCGAACCGCTCTATTAATGTGAAGCTGACGGATGAAGAGTTGGCTGCCCGTCCTATGACACCGGTAACCCGAGACCGCCAAGTGTCGAAAGCGTTGAAAGCGTATGCCAGTATGGTAAGTTCGGCAGATAAAGGGGCTGTAAGGCTGATAGAATAATTTAGGAATCCGTGCCCGAAAACAATAATAAATAGATATGGAAAACTTAATAACAGGCGCAGAAGCGTTGATGCGCTCTCTGGAACATCAGGGAGTAAAGACCATTTTCGGTTATCCGGGTGGCAGCATCATGCCGGTATTCGATGCCTTATACGACCACCGAGAGAATCTGAATCATATCCTTGTTCGCCATGAACAGGGGGCTACTCATGCAGCACAAGGCTTTGCACGTGTATCGGGTGAGGTCGGCGTATGTCTGGTCACCAGCGGTCCGGGCGCAACAAATACCATTACAGGTATTGCGGATGCCATGATAGACAGTACACCGATCGTTGTCATTGCCGGACAGGTCGCTACGGGATTTCTCGGAACAGACGCCTTTCAAGAGGTGGATTTGGTAGGCATTACACAACCTATCACGAAGTGGAGTTACCAGATTCGTCGTGCGGAAGACGTTGCATGGGCTGTGGCCCGCGCTTTCTATATTGCACAGAGCGGACGTCCCGGTCCGGTTGTACTGGACTTTGCCAAAAATGCCCAAGTGGATAAGACGGAATATACTCCTACCAAAGTGGATTATGTACGCAGTTATCTTCCGGTACCCGAAATGGAACAGGAAGCCATACAACAGGCTGCAGATTTGATAAATGAGGCGGAGCGTCCGTTGGTGTTGGTGGGACAAGGTGTAGAGCTCGGCAATGCGCAGAACGAATTACGCGCTTTCATTGAAAAAGCGGGTATGCCTGCCGGTTGCACTTTGCTGGGACTTTCCGCATTACCTACGGACCATCCATTGAATAAAGGTATGTTGGGCATGCACGGTAATCTGGGTCCGAATATCAATACCAATAAATGCGATGTGCTGATTGCGGTGGGTATGCGCTTTGATGACCGTGTTACGGGTAAAATATCTACTTATGCGTCACAAGCAAAAGTAATTCATTTCGATATCGATCCTGCGGAGATAGATAAGAATGTAAAAACGGATGTGGCTGTATTGGGTGACTGTAAAGATACTCTTGCCGCAGTAACCGAATTGCTGAAACCTGCCGAACATAAAGAGTGGTTGGAAAGTTTCCTGCCCTACGAACAGATGGAGGAGGAGAAAGTAATCCGTCCCGAGCTGCATCCGACAGGTGATACATTGAGCATGGGAGAAGTAGTGCGTGCCGTTAGTGAGGCCACGAATAACGAGGCTGTTTTGGTAACGGATGTAGGCCAGAACCAGATGATGTCCGCTCGTTATTTTAAATATAGCAGGGAACGCAGTATTGTCACTTCCGGTGGTTTGGGCACAATGGGCTTCGGTCTTCCTGCCGCTATCGGTGCAACTTTCGGACGCCCCGACCGTACGGTTTGCGTCTTTATGGGTGATGGCGGTTTGCAGATGAACTTGCAGGAACTGGGTACGGTAATGGAGCAGAAAGCTCCCGTTAAGATGATTTTGCTGAACAATAACTTCCTCGGTAATGTTCGTCAATGGCAGGCTATGTTCTTCAATCACCGTTATTCATTTACTCCAATGATAAACCCTGACTATATGAAGATCGCTTCCGCATACGAAATTCCGGCACGTCGGGTATTTACCCGCGAAGAGCTGATGAAAGCCATTGATGAGATGATTGCGGCAGACGGCCCGTTCCTGTTGGAAGCTTGCGTAGAAGAAGAAGGAAATGTTATGCCGATGACACCTCCGGGTGGCTCTGTGAATCAGATGTTGCTGGAATGCTAATATAAATGAAGAATTGAGAATTAAGAATGAAGAATTCCGGGATGTTTCTCTTTTATTCTACATTCTTCATTAAGGAGATATATACAAAATGTAATTCTTCATTTTTCATTCTTAATTAAAAAAGGTATGGACAAGACATTATATACAATTATCGTTCATTCGGAGAACTTTGCAGGTTTGCTGAATCAGGTAACGGCGGTATTTACCCGTCGACAAATCAATATCGAGAGTTTGAACGTTTCGGCATCCTCCATCAAGGGGGTACATAAATATACCATTACAGCTTGGACGGACAAGGATACTATCGAGAAGGTGACAAAACAAATCACCAAAAAGATAGATGTGCTGCAGGCGCACTATTTTACGGATGATGAAATCTATCAGCATGAGATCGCGCTTTACAAGATAACGACTCCCACCTTGGAGGAGAAGCCGGAAGTATCTAAAATTATCCGTAAATACAATGCGCGTATCGTGGAGGTAAATTCCGTATTCTCTATTGTAGAGAAGAACGGCATGAGTGAAGAGATAACCAATCTCTATGAGGAGCTGCGTGCGTTGGAGTGTGTGCTCCAGTTTGTACGTTCCGGCCGTGTGGCTATCACAACAAGTTGCTTTGAACGTGTAAATGAATATTTGGCGGATCGTGAAGCGAAATATCGCCGGAGTAAAGAACAACAAGAATAATGAGTGAGAATAACAAAATAGGAACTTATAGGTTTGTTGCGGAACCGTTTCATGTGGACTTTACCGGGCGCCTGACAATGGGTGTGCTTGGTAACCATCTGTTGAATTGTGCAGGGTTTCATGCTACGGAACGCGGTTTCGGTATCGCAACCTTGAATGAGGATAATTATACGTGGGTGCTGTCGCGTTTGGCTATCGAGTTGGACGAGATGCCGTATCAATACGAGGATTTCTCTATCCAGACTTGGGTGGAGAATGTATACCGCCTCTTTACCGACCGTAACTTTGCCATTATCAATAAAGATGGAAAGAAAATAGGGTATGCTCGTTCCGTATGGGCGATGATTAGTCTCAATACCCGTAAGCCTGCCGATTTGCTGGCTTTGCATGGCGGCAGTATCGTGGACTATGTGTGCGACGAACCTTGCCCCATCGAAAAACCTTCGCGCATAAAAGTGACTTCTATGGAACCGGCTTCTTCCCTGAATGCCAGATATAGCGATATTGATATTAACGGGCACGTAAACAGCATCCGTTATATCGAGCATATTCTTGATTTATTTCCGATAGAGTTGTATAAGGAGAGCCGTATCCGTCGTTTTGAAATGGCGTATGTAGCCGAGAGTTATTACGATGACGAGCTTACTTTTTATAAGGATTATGTCGGTGACGGCACGTATGATGTGGAAGTTAGAAAGAATGGTAACGAAGTGGTTTGTCGTTCTAAAGTGATATTTGTAGGAAAATAATTTATTAATCAATTAGTTGGCGTAAGCCATAAATAAAAATTAAAACAAAAAATGGCACAATTGAATTTTGGCGGTGTTATTGAAAATGTAATGACCCGCGAAGAATTTCCTTTGGAAAAAGCACGTGAGATTTTAAAGGATGAAACAATCGCAGTTATCGGTTACGGTGTACAAGGTCCCGGTCAGGCTTGTAACCTGCGCGACAATGGTTTCAATGTAATCGTAGGCCAGCGTCAGGGTAAGACTTATGAAAAAGCTGTTGCAGACGGATGGGTTCCGGGTGAAACTCTGTTCAGCATTGAAGATGCTTGCCAAAAAGGTACTATTATTATGTGTCTTTTGTCTGATGCAGCCGTAATGTCCGTATGGCCTACCATGAAACCGTTCCTGACACCCGGAAAGGCTCTTTACTTCTCTCATGGTTTCGCTATTACATGGAGCGATCGTACCGGTGTAGTTCCTCCTACGGATATCGATGTTATCATGGTTGCTCCTAAAGGTTCGGGTACGTCATTGCGTACAATGTTCCTCGAAGGCCGCGGCTTGAATTCTTCTTACGCTATCTATCAGGATGCTACCGGCAAGGCTTTGGACAGAACGCTTGCGTTGGGTATCGGTATCGGTTCCGGTTATTTGTTTGAAACTACTTTCATCCGTGAAGCTACTTCAGACTTGACAGGTGAACGCGGCTCTTTGATGGGCGCTATCCAGGGATTACTGTTGGCTCAATACGAGGTTTTGCGTGAAAACGGCCATACTCCGTCGGAAGCTTTCAATGAAACGGTTGAAGAACTGACTCAGTCATTGATGCCGTTGTTTGCAAAGAACGGTATGGACTGGATGTACGCCAACTGTTCTACTACAGCTCAACGCGGTGCGTTGGATTGGATGACTCCGTTCCACGATGCTATCAAACCGGTTGTACAGAAATTGTATCAGAGCGTTAAGTCCGGTAACGAAGCTCAGATTTCTATCGACAGTAACTCTAAGCCTGATTATCGTGAGAAACTGAACGAAGAACTAAAAGCGTTGCGTGAAAGTGAAATGTGGCAGACTGCTGTAACGGTTCGTAAACTCCGTCCGGAAAATAACTGATTCCTGATATAAATCAGAGAATAATAAAAACCTCTTTCAATTTATGTTGAGAGAGGTTTTTTCATTACTTGTCATTAATAGTTCTTACATATTCAAGCAGCCTCTTATAGAAAGTGTGGTGGCTTAGCGTCGTTACTTCTCCCAGGATAACCAACTTCATGCGCGCCCTTGTTATTGCTACATTCATTCTGCGTAAATCGTTCAGGAAACCGATTTGTCCTTCTTCATTGGCACGTACCAAACTGATAAAGATAACGTCACGTTCCTGCCC
Organism: Bacteroides sp. 44_46; assembly: GCF_001915465.1. Lineage (NCBI taxonomy): Bacteria > Pseudomonadati > Bacteroidota > Bacteroidia > Bacteroidales > Bacteroidaceae > Bacteroides > Bacteroides sp. 44_46. Next base: position 138,575 of record NZ_MNQO01000013.1, read on the forward strand.
TTGAAACCCGTCAACGGTATTGACTGTTATCAAACTGCGGTAAGGACGTAATGAAGCGCTACTTTTTATTTTTCCCCGCAAGTATTGTACTTGTGCCTTGTAGGGCGAGATTAGTCCGAAGTCGATTCGCTCCTCGAGAATGCGGCTACCGCCTATTCGTTGAATGTAAGCTTCCAGTTCTTTTAGTAATAAGTGGGCTTCCTCTTTGTTGATACGTCCGAATGTTTCTCCGACAAATTCTTCCTTGAAATCCATTTCGGAGGTGTCAAGCCAAGTAATGGGTGTGTCCCAATCTAATATTCCCCGGTGGCGTATTTCGGGAGCCGCTTCCAGTGCTTCGTCATAAAACCAATCTGAGGAGAAACGCATGATATCCTCATGCATGCGATACTGCACTTTCAGTAAAGATACGACAGACGGTTTGTTGGCTACCACCTTTTCCATTAAAGTTTGTTCCAGTCCACTACGTGCGGCTTCATAACATTTGATGGTAGGAGGGAGCTGGCAGTGGTCTCCTGCCAACACTACCCGGTCTGCCTTACGGATGGCTATCCAACAAGCGGCTTCCAAAGCCTGGGCGGCTTCATCAATGAACAGTGTACCGAAACGGCGCCCGTTTAAAAGGCGATGATTGCTGCTTACAAGCGTAGAAGCGATGACATGGGCGCTATCGAACAGTTCGGCATTGATTTGTATTTCCAGTGTTGTGGCACGGTCGCGCAGACGGCTCATGCGGCTGCGTATTCCTTCGCGTTCATCGTAACTGCCGTGGCGGGCTTTACCGCCCAATTGCCGTAGTTCTTTACGGATACTCCATAATTCAGGATAAAGCGGATGGTTTTCAAAACGGCGTTCGTACGTAAAAGACAGCATTTTGTCATTGACACGTGTGGGGCTGCCGATTCGTAGAACGTTTACGCCTCTGTCCACCAACTTTTCGGAAATCCAATCGACAGCCATATTGCTTTGGGCGCATACCAATACTTGAGGTTCACGATGTAGAGTTTCGTAGATAGCTTCTACAAGCGTAGTGGTTTTTCCTGTTCCCGGGGGACCGTGTACGATGGCTGTATCGCGAGCGCATAATACTTTGTTTACGGCAGTTTCTTGAGTAGAATTCAACCAAGGGAAACGTTCCGGGTAAAGTTCACGGAATCCGGCTCTGACCGTACCCAACAGAATATCCCGCAATTCTGCAAGACGATTGCCTTTTGCACGAAGGACATCTTCCAGCGCTTCGAACATCGTGCGGTAAGAGGTTTCGTCGAAATAAAGCTGAACTCCGAGATTATCGGCGGATTGTATATCCATGATAGTTCCCGCACCGGGCATAATCACTACCATGTGTGCCTCGTCTGCATAACTGACGGTGGCTGTAAAATTAAAGTAAGTGATTTTTCCATCGGCGGATTGGCGGAAGAAACAGACGGGACGTCCGAATTCAAAGTTATGTTCTATATCGGTATTCTCGATATGTGTAATTTCTATTACTAATTGATTCAACGAATTATAGTAACTTCGACCCGGTGAGGCAGGATACCAGCAAAGTCCCCGTTTGATTTTTCGGGCGACACCCATATTCTCTGTTTGTCGTTTGAATTCTTCTTTTTCGTATTCGTATTCCATACGTAGCAGGAGCTGCTGCCGTTGGAGATGTATAATGGGACTGTTTGTATCTTGTTCTTTCATATCTGCAAAGGTAATAAATCTCAGTCTTTAGGGGAAGAAATGCTTTATTTTGTTAAACTTTTCCTTATTTTAATTTGTTTATTATATTAATTTGTAATCTTTACAATATTGAAAAACTAAAAAATAAGAGTGGTTATGGTATATGATTTAACAATGCTCAAAATGTTTTATGCACTTTATGAGAGGAAAATAGAACGTATTCGGACTATATTGCAACGTCCGTTGACTTTAGCGGAAAAAATTTTGTATGCTCATTTGTATGATGAGCAGCATGTGAAGAACTATAAACGCGGCGAAGACTATGTAAACTTTCGTCCCGACCGTGTGGCTATGCAGGATGCAACTGCGCAGATGGCTTTATTGCAGTTTATGAATGCCGGTCGTGATGAGGCGGCGGTTCCTTCGACCGTACATTGTGACCATTTGATTCAGGCTTACAAAGGGGCAAAAGAAGATATTGCCACTGCAACCAAAACGAACGAGGAAGTGTATAAGTTCCTTCGGGATGTTTCTTCCCGTTACGGTATCGGTTTCTGGCAACCCGGAGCAGGTATCATTCATCAAGTTGTGTTGGAAAACTATGCTTTTCCCGGTGGTATGATGGTAGGTACCGATTCTCATACTCCGAATGCCGGCGGTTTGGGTATGGTGGCTATCGGTGTAGGCGGTGCTGATGCGGTGGATGTAATGACCGGTATGGAATGGGAACTGAAAATGCCCCGCTTGATCGGTGTCCGTCTTACAGGAACATTAAACGGATGGGCGGCTCCTAAAGATGTTATTCTGAAGTTGGCGGGAATTCTGACAGTCAAAGGCGGAACGAATGCCATTATCGAATATTTCGGGCCGGGTACCGCTTCGCTTTCGGCTACCGGAAAGGCTACGATTTGTAATATGGGTGCGGAAGTAGGTGCCACTACCTCTCTTTTTCCTTATGACGAGCGTATGACTGCTTATCTGAAAGCTACCGGACGTGCGGAAGTGGCGGATATGGCTACTGCCGTTGCCGCAGGGCTTCGTGCCGATGACGAGGTGGTTGCAAATCCGGAGAAGTACTATGACCGTATTATCGACATAGACCTTTCTACATTGGAACCTTATATCAACGGACCGTTTACTCCGGATGCGGCTACGCCTATTTCTGAATTTTCCGAGAAAGTTTTAAAGAACGGTTATCCTCGTAAGATGGAAGTGGGGCTCATTGGTTCCTGTACCAATTCATCTTATCAGGATTTGAGTCGTGCGGTATCTTTGGCGCGTCAGGTAACGGCGAAACATTTACATGTGGCCGCTCCTTTGATTGTCAATCCGGGTTCGGAACGCATACGTGCGACAGCAGAGCGTGACGGTATGATTGACGCTTTTGAAAAAATAGGCGCTACAATTATGGCAAATGCCTGCGGACCTTGTATCGGACAGTGGAAGCGTGTGACTGATGATCCTACCCGCAAGAATTCTATCGTAACTTCTTTCAATCGGAATTTTGCCAAACGGGCGGACGGTAATCCGAATACATATGCGTTTGTAGCCTCTCCCGAACTGACCATGGCATTGACCATTGCCGGGGATTTGTGTTTTAATCCGCTGAAAGATACATTGGTGAATGCCGACGGTGAAAGGGTTAAGCTCTCCGAACCCGTAGGCGAAGAACTGCCTCCAAAGGGGTTTACGGCAGGAAGTGAGGGATATACCGCACCTTCCAATGTAAAGGCGGATATTGTGGTAGAGCCTCAGTCACAGCGCTTACAACTCCTTACTCCTTTCCCTGCCTGGGATGGCGCAGACTTACTGAATATGCCTCTGTTGATTAAGACGCAGGGCAAGTGTACTACCGATCATATATCAATGGCAGGTCCGTGGCTCCGTTTTCGCGGACACTTGGAGAATATCTCGGATAATATGTTAATGGGTGCCGTCAATGCTTTCAATGGAGAAACAAATAAAGTATGGAACCGCTCTACAAACACATACGGAACAGTTTCCGGTACGGCTAAATTGTATAAATCGGAAGGGATTCCTTCCATTGTCGTTGCCGAAGAAAACTATGGTGAGGGTTCCAGTCGTGAGCATGCTGCTATGGAACCTCGTTTTCTGAATGTACGTACTATCTTGGCTAAAAGCTTCGCGCGTATTCACGAGACGAATTTGAAGAAACAAGGCATGCTGGCACTGACTTTTATCGATAAGGCGGATTATGATAAGATTCAGGAGCATGATTTACTGTCTGTTGTGGGCTTGAAAGATTTTGCTCCGGAACGCAACTTGACGGTGGTACTCCGTCACGAGGACGGAAGTCAAGAAAGTTTTGAAGTACAACATACGTATAATGAACAGCAGATAGGCTGGTTTCGTGCCGGTTCTGCATTAAATGCACGATAGAATATGGAAAAGATTACTGTACCTTTTATTACAGGTGACGGAGTAGGGGCGGAGATAACCCCGTCTATGCAGGCTGTTGTGAATACAGCTCTGAAAAAAGCTTATGGAGACAGCCGGAGTATCGAATGGAAAGAAGTGTTGGCGGGTGAGCGGGCATTTAATGAAACAGGTTCCTGGTTACCGGAAGAAACGATGGAAGCATTCCGAACTTATAAGGTTGGTATTAAAGGTCCGCTGACTACCCCTATCGGCGGAGGCATCCGTTCGCTGAACGTGGCATTACGCCAAACGCTCGATTTGTATGTTTGTTTGCGTCCTGTGCGTTGGTATAAAGGCGTAGTCTCTCCGGTGAAAGAACCGCAGAAGGTAAATATGTGTGTATTTCGTGAGAATACGGAAGATATTTATGCAGGTATCGAATGGGAAGCCGGAACACTGGAAGCCGATAAGTTCTACCGTTTCTTGCATGATGAAATGGGTGTGACTAAAGTACGTTTTCCCGAAACTTCTTCTTTTGGTGTAAAACCTGTGTCTAAAGAAGGTACGGAGCGGTTGGTACGCGCAGCTTGCCTGTACGCACTCGAAAAAAATCTGCCTTCTGTGACATTGGTGCACAAAGGCAACATTATGAAATTCACCGAAGGCGGTTTCAAGAAATGGGGGTACGAAGTGGCGGAACGTGAATTTGGCAAAGAAATAGAGGACGGGCGTCTTGTTATCAAAGATTGTATAGCTGATGCCTTTTTGCAGAATACGCTGCTTATTCCCGAAGAATACTCGGTCATTGCAACACTGAACCTGAACGGCGATTACGTTTCCGACCAACTGGCTGCCATGGTGGGCGGTATCGGTATCGCTCCGGGCGCCAATATCAATTATAAGACAGGTCACGCTATTTTTGAAGCTACTCATGGTACGGCTCCAAATATTGCCGGAAAAGATGTTGTAAATCCATGTTCTATCATTCTTTCAGCGGTGATGATGCTTGAACATCTGGGCTGGAAAGAAGCGGCTTTGCTAATAGAGAAAGCATTGGAGAATAGTTTTACGGAAGGTCGTGCCACTGCCGATTTAGCTCGCTTTATGCAGGGTGGTGTCTCATTGTCTACATCTGCTTTTACACGGGAAATTGTGGAAAGAATCGAAAAATAATATAAAACATACATAATTATGAAGAAGGAATATTTGATTTACAAGCTCTCTGAGGACCTGAAAGAAGCGACCAGGATTGAGAACGAACTGTTCAAGAAGTTTGATGTAAAACGCGGCTTGCGTAATGAGGATGGAACGGGGGTATTGGTCGGATTGACCAAAATTGGTGATGTAGTAGGCTACGAACGTATTCCGGGCGGTGGGTTAAAGCCTATTCCGGGTAAATTATTCTATCGTGGTTACGACCTTGAGGATTTGGCGCATGCCATTCTTAAAGAAAAACGTTTTGGCTTTGAAGAGGTAGCCTATCTGTTGCTTTCCGGTCGTCTTCCCGATAAGGAAGAGTTGATTTCCTTTCGCGAACTGATAAACGATAATATGCCGTTGGAACAGAAAACGAAGATGAATATCATTGAACTCGAGGGAAACAATATTATGAACATTCTGGCACGTAGTGTGCTTGAGATGTATCGTTTCGACCCGAATGCCGATGATACTTCCCGAGATAACCTGATGCGCCAAAGCATCGAACTGATTTCAAAGTTCCCAACTATCATAGCCTACGCCTTCAATATGCTTCGCCATGCCACTCATGGTCGTTCGTTGCACATCCGTCATCCACAGGAAAATCTTTCTCTCGCAGAAAACTTCTTGTATATGCTGAAAAAGGATTATACGGAACTGGATGCTCGTACTCTCGACCTGTTGCTGGTGTTGCAGGCAGAGCATGGCGGCGGTAACAACTCTACATTTACTGTACGTGTAACTTCTTCTACCGGAACGGATACTTATTCTTCTATTGCAGCGGGTATCGGTTCTTTGAAAGGGCCGCTTCACGGCGGTGCCAATATTCAGGTTGCCGATATGTTCCACCATTTGCAGGAGAACATTCAGGATTGGACAAATGTGGATGAGATTGATACTTACTTTACCCGTATGTTGAACAAGGAGGTTTACAACAAGACGGGGCTGATATATGGTATCGGTCATGCCGTTTATACCATTTCCGATCCGCGTGCCATACTGTTGAAGGAACTTGCCCGCGACCTTGCTCGCGAGAAAGGCAAGGAACGTGAGTTCGCGTTCCTGGAACTGCTGGAAGAACGTGCTATCGAAGTCTTTGGACGTGTGAAGAATAACGGAAAGACCGTTTCGAGCAATGTTGATTTCTATTCCGGCTTTGTATATGAGATGATTGGTTTGCCGCAGGAAATCTTTACACCGCTGTTTGCTATGGCTCGTATCGTAGGTTGGTGTGCACACCGCAATGAGGAACTGAACTTCGAGGGTAAACGTATCATCCGCCCGGCGTACAAGAATGTATTGGATGATGTGACTTATATTCCTATCAAGAAACGTTAGAGAATAACAGTGTTCGTAATCATTTGAAGATGGTTATGTATTTCATTTCTTTTTTCCTACGGGGAATTTGTCAGTGGTATAATTGACAAGTTCCCCGTAGAAAGTATAAGGCGGAAAGTTAGTGTATTTTGTTTGTAAATTATAAGCCTTCGGTTTCGATTATCAAAACTTTTGTTTCCGATTGGTGCAGATAATGCAATATTTCCTATTTGCTATCTGTTCTTTTCTATATTCAAGACATCTTCTTGCGGTAATAGTATAATTAGTTGTCTATCCATATTTCCATTGTCTATATCAGAAATGGATATAATTCATTCTCTTCTTTAATTCAACGATATTTGTGATATGAGATTCGAGTTGGTCTCATGTCACAAAATATGTTGAACTATGATGGTACAGAAATCTATAATAAATAAGAGTGTGATATTCATTTTATTGCTGGCGGCTTTGTCCTCCTGCATAGATGAAATACATACTCATGGTATAGACGTCTCATCTATTTCTGTGAGAGGGATGGAACTTATGAATACTACACATTCGGGTGAAGCGGATGATAATGTAGTCCGTTTTCTCCGTATCTTATCCTTTGAACGTTCCACAGGTAATCTTACTACTAATATTCGTTATAATGCATGGTTGGGTGATATCGTTCATCATGCGGTTTCTCCGGGAGTCTACGATTTTGTATTTTTGGTAAACGAGCCTTTACATCAGGATATTGTGAATACCTTGAACGGTATTGAGAAATATGCTGATTTGGATAGGATTGCTTATCCAGCGGAGTATTTCTCTTCGGAACAGATAATTCCAATGATACAGGAACTTAAAAATGTAACTGTCTTGTCCGGTAGAAAAGGAATCCGGTTGAGTGATGGAACGGAATTTTCCGTATTGGAACTGGCTCTTGACAGACTTGGAGTGCGGGTCGATGTTACAGTGGAATCTGCAGATAATTTCGATGAAACATTTAATGGTATCATTTTCAGTAATGTACCGAATTCAGTTCCTCTCACTGCCGGATATAGCGGTCCTGCAATTGAACGGACAGTAATACGCGCATTTACTAAAAATGAAGATGGAAATTATTTTTCGGATGCTGTACCTGTTACAGAGGGAGCCAATTGGGCTAAGAAAGTGAATCGTATCATACTGCCTTCCAGTGGACTGATGGAACAGGATGATAAGGGAAAGGCTGTGAACTTTATTATTGATATGGGGGACAATTACAGCCCTTCTTGTGAGTTGAAGATTAGTAAAGAACCACTTGATTACAGATTGCCGCTCAATACCAAACTGGATTTGACAGCGATTATCAAGGAACCGCTTGAAGTGAATATAAAAGCCTCCGAATGGGATTACATCGCCAATGATTGGGAGATAGCGGGAAATAGGATGTTGAATGTTTCGCATACGGAAGTCAGCATAACCGATTTTAATGGGGCACGTATTTCATTTTGGTCAAATATGCCGGTAGTGAGAGTTCTGGAAACCGTAAAAGTGAGAAGCTCCAATCGGCAGGAAGATACGAATGTAGTATTTAATGCATTGGCATCTCAAAGTTGGAATGTGAATAATGACGAGAGATTCTTATACAATCCTCAAACGGGAGCAGGTTATATGGACATTCTGTTGGACTGGCCTAATGAAATAGGGGAGGAAACTTATGAAATAACGTTGATGGCTGCGGAAGATTATGATGGAAAGAATAAGCTTTTAAAGACTGTTACCGTACATGTAAAGCAAGAGAGGAAACGCTTTGATTTTATTGCAAACTCGGAGAAATATCCCTGGTCCCAGCCTTATGTAGGCGCTTTCTATAAGAATAATGAAACGGGAGAGAGAGTGATTAGCGGCCTGAGATATACATATTGGCATCAGTGGACGGCAAAAGTTCCTGACGCTTATAAGGATTTTATTGTATTGAGCTCTACACCCAGTTTTGATCCGGGTATAGGTACGGCTCTACCGGGCGACCCGGAGAAATATCCGGTTATTCCCAATGAATATAGAGGTGAAACCGGAGACTTTGTACATGGAAAAGGGAGAATTTATTTCCGGATAGGACTCAAAAGCAGGAATACCGATATCGATAAACCGAGATACGGAGTCGTAGAACTTACCTATGAGGGTAATGACGATAGTGGAAACTTTCTTACCTACAAGACTAAAGTCTATGTACGTCAGGGGGAGGCTCCGGATTATCTGATGCGAAGCGGAAGTTCGGGGAGTTCTTTCGGAAGAAAGTTTTCTCCATATAACTTGACGGCTAAAGCATATAAAAACAACCCGGGCAGTATTGCCGAATGGTATGGAGTCGATATATCCAATCTCGGAAATGAAGTGGCGTTTGTGGATTATCCCACTCAAGCCGGCGCACATTTTCAATGGGGGCTTGCCAAAGGACATACCCGATTGGCTAATAGAGCCTATCATCCTACGAATAAGAACGTATCATCCGGTTGGAGCATACCCGATTGGCCGAAATTCTATACGGATAGTCCGCCTCTTTGGGATCCTGCTACAGGATTCAAGTATAAAGATTCGTTGGAAATATGCCCTCCGGGGTATTATCGCCCCACAGATGGTCCGATAAATAAAATCGCAACTAATAGTTTTGGCTACGATCAAGTGTATCAGTCCGAATGGAGAATGTCTTTGTTTAATGAGCCGATGAAGGGAGACGGAAGCCCTACGACTGTATATCAGCCTATCGATCCGACTGTAAAGACGGAACTGTACGTCCCTAAAATCCTGAATGAAGTGATGTATGGATTCTATGCGGATGGTTTTTTTGACAGACGTCCTATAAAAACGGAAGCAATGATAGATGGGCTGGATAGGGCGAACGGTACTGTTACCCGATATAAGGGAGTGGCTCTGAATAGTGCAGATGCGGCTTATGGCGGAACGCTTATCGTCAATTCGGCAACTGATGCGTCATTGTTTTTTCCATCGGCAGGAAGAAGATGGCATGATGACGGCAGTTTGGAGTTTGCCGGTGAAACAGGTTATTACTGGTCTTCTTCGGTAGCTCCGGGATGGGTGGGAAAAGATAATGAAGGTAATACGATAGGTACGCCTTATGCTAATATTTGGACTATGGAGTTCAATTATGTGGCTACCCAGGCCAAATCGGTTATAAATCAGTTTGCTCATTCAATTCGATGTGTAAAAAGATGAAGAAAGTTATAATACATATAATCCGTTTGTTCAGTTTGACTTTTCTCATGCTGACGGCATCATGTGAACATGAGACGCTTTTGGTGGAGAACCCGGAAGGGGAGACAGTTGCGGAAGAAAAGGTACAGATTGAAATCTTTACCCGTGTCAACTCATATCGACTTCCGGCGACAAGAGGATTGGAAGATGAGGAAACCGTTGGCAAAACCCCGTGGGTATTTGTGTTTAAGGGAGCAGGCGGAAATGCCCGGCTGATAGAAGTAGTACAAGCTTTTGAGATGATAAAGAAAAGATATGTACTCCTGACGAAACAAGCTGATGATAGTAAATATCAACTATTGATATTGGCTAATCCCCAGGTGGAGTTTTATTATGGTGATGCGGTGAACGGTTATGAGTTTAATATGGAAAAACTGTTAGGAAAGATGAAGCCGGGTGTTGTGACCTTGTCTGAGGTTTGTGAGAATCTGCTGACAGAACCATTGATAACTCCTGCGCTTGCGGTTATGCCGTTTAATTATAGTGGCGCAACTATTCCGATGAGCTATTTACTGGAAGTAGACCGAGTGGATAATACGACCCAAATAGGCAATGCTGACGGAAGTCCGTTATTGCTTGTTCGTTCTATCGCTAAAATGACAGTTACCAATAAGGCCGTTAATTTTGAACTGAAAGGAATTACCGCAGTGGTCAATGTTCCCCGACAAGGGCAACTTCATAATTGGGGAAATTCTATAATGGACAATACTTCTAATCTGACCGAATACAGAGCTGATGCCGGCTACTCGGCTCCTTTGATAACGCCGGAAACGGTTAACGATTGGCAACATACGGAAAACAGTCCTGTTTATTTGTACGAGTCAGGTATGCAAAATAATACTTATCTCATTCTTCAAGGGACTTACGAAGGTAAAGATTACTATTATAAAATGGCATTGATCGGTAGCGGCAAACATATGCTGGATATACTGCGTAATCATGCTTATGCATTCACAATTAATACAGTGAACGGACCGGGATATGATACGGTAGCGGATGCCAAGGCATCGAAAGCATCCAATGTCGATATTGATTATAGCATCTTGATAGATGATAGTAATACGTATGAGGTAGTTGCCAATAACGATTACTATTTGGGAGTAAGCAATTCTGTGTTCATTGCCTATACGGATGAGAATAAAGACCATGAGGCCTTCGAGTTTATCACTGATTGTAAAACTGATTTTCCGGAGGCAAAAACAATTCGTGATAATGAGAATATGCTGGCCGGCGGTGTATTCGGCTTGAGAAAACCGATTGACGGGCTTATACCTATCGTGAATCAAGAAACAACCGATCCGCGTAAAACGGCAGTGGAAGTATATGTTTCCAATTGGTTAAAATGGTATGAAGATACCCAATACTATCAAGGTGTGAGAAGAGATAACGCATATATAACGCTTAAGTTGGGTAATCTTGTAAAATCCGTTCATATCAGACAAAGGGATGCCCTTCCGGCAGGGGGAATGACCTTGAAATATATGCCGACCGGAAATACGGATGTTGCCGTGCATGAAATGAATTATTATTGTCTTTCAGCCTTTGTGGAGAAGGGTAGTGATAATCCGCCGGCTTGGATAAAACTCCGTCCTTCCACCGGAGCAGTAAGGGATGATACGGAAAGTATAACGGTGGATGACGGGAAGATACATATTGAAATATTACCCAATGTAGCTTCTGCGCCGCGAACGGGTATTATATACTTGGTTACAATAAGAGACCCTGACGGATCGGTTGGAAGCCATGTTACTCAACGGATTAAAGTAAGTGTCACCCAATTAGGGAAAAGCATTTCATAACCTAATAAAAATATAAATGAAGAAAGTATTGATATTCATATTGTTGATGTCGGGATGCTTTATCTCGGAGGGTAAAGCGCAGAAAATTGCTTTGAAGAGTAATCTTCTATATGATTTTACCGGAACTCTGAATTTGGGAGTAGAGATAGGCTTGGGACGTAAATGGACATTAGAAGTGCCGGTTAATTATAATCCGTGGAAGCCGGATAGCGGTAGACGCCTGCGGCATTGGGGGATACAACCGGAAGCCCGTTATTGGTTTTGTGAACGTTTCAACCGCACCTTTGTAGGACTACACGGGCATTATGCCGATTTCAATGTCGGTGGCTGGCCGGACTGGTCTTTCATAAGCAAGAATATGCAGCGTAACCGTTACCAGGGACATTTGTACGGTGGCGGTATCTCGATAGGACATTCTTGGATATTGAAGAAACGTTGGAGTATAGAGGCTTCTTTGGGGTTGGGATATGCGCATATTGTATACGAAAAATATCCGTGTGCTACATGTGGCACGAAGTTGAAAGATGGCAATAAAAATTATTTCGGGCCTACCAAGGCAAGTGTGGCATTGATTTATGTAATTAAATAGAATAGAAAAATGAAGAGAAATATACAATTTATCCTATTCGTATTCTTTGCTTTATGCTTGAGCCAAGCTGCAGCTCAGAAACGTCCTTACAGTGGAACTATAAATATAGAACCGGTGAGGTTTGAGCAGCATGGCGATTTTCTTCATATAGAAATGAATTTCATTACGGATGGTATGAAAGTGAAATCCGTGCGCAGTGTGAATTTTACCCCCCGGTTGATTTCTTCGTCGGATACTTGTAATCTTCCGGAAGTCTCTTTTAAAGGGCGGAATGAGTTTTTGGCCTATGAGCGTACACTCGCCATATCGGCTAAAAAAAGCACAGACTTAAAGAAACCTTATGCTGTGCAAAGGGGCTATGGAATACGAAACGATACGCTTCGCTACCTATGCGCGATACCTTATGAACCCTGGATGGCTGACGCCCGCCTTGACATCCGGAGTGAAGAATGCGGTTGCGGAGAAACAGTATTTATGAATATGCAGACGGTTACCGATAAAGTTGTGCTTGAGCGTTTGTTGACTCCGTATGTTGTAGTTCCTCATTTGACTTATGTGGAACCGGTAACGGAGAAAGTGAAAAACAGAGAAATACAAGTAGAGTGTTTCTTGGATTTTGAGGTGAACAAAGTGGACATCCGTCCCGAATATATGAATAATCCTGTGGAACTGACTAAGATTCATACGGCAATTGATGACTTGAAATCGGATAAAAGTATTGAAGTACAGCGTTTGGAGATAATCGGCTATGCTTCTCCTGAAGGGACATTGGCTGTAAACAAGCGGTTATCCGAGGGACGGGCGATGGCATTACGCCGTTATCTGACTGCCCGATATGATTTTCCACGAAATCTGTATCATATCGTTTTTGGCGGTGAAAACTGGGAGGGTTTGGTCAAAGCGCTCCATACCATTGACATGGATTATAAGGATGAGGTGCTGGAGATTATAAAGAATACGTCTGTCGAAGAAGGGCGGGAAACGAAATTGATGCGGCTGCACGGTGGAGTACCCTATCGGTATCTCCTGAAGAACATATTTCCGGGACTTCGTGTAGCCATTTGTAAAGTGAATTATGATATTAGGAATTTCAGTATGGATGAAGCGAAAGATATGATAAAAAAACGTCCGCAGAATCTGAGTCTGAATGAATTGTTCTTGGTAGCTGATAGTTACCCTAAAGGTTCGCAGGAATTTATAGAGGTCTTTGAAACGGCTGTAAGGCTATATCCGGAAGATGAAGTTGCCAATATCAACGCGGCTTCTGCATGCCTTCTGCGTGGTGATATGCTTTCCGCGGAGCGTTATTTGAAAAAAGTGAAATCGGATAAGTATTTACCGGAGTATAACAATGCCGTGGGAGTACTTGCATTATTGAAAGGAGATTATGAACAGGCGGAGAAACATTTAAGGACAGCTGTAAAGCTGGGAATGGCGATAGCCGAAGAGAATTTAAAGGAATTGGCGGAGAAAAAGGCTAATGCCATTGAAATTGAATCCCGGAGAGGGAACAGATAGAATAAACGTAGATTGAACAGTATTAATTAAAATGTAGAAGAAATGAGAAAAAGAAATTATTTTTTGTTAGCACTTGCATCGATGGCATTTGCTGCATGTAGTAATGATGATTTTGTAGCGGATGTAGACAATGGAATCATTACTGAACCGACCGGTGATGCATGGGTGGCATTGAATGTCAGACCGCCGTCTTTGGCGTCTACTCGTGGATTGCACATACCCGACCATGAAAATGGTACACCTGCCGAAACAGAGATTAAATCTGTTAGAGCCATATTTTTCACATCAGGAGCAAGCCCTACCGTGACTGCCGATATTGAACTTACTTTGTCGCAGGCGGGAGCAAACGCTTCGGGACAGCCCACCGGAAATGCCGGGGAAGCATTCAAAGTTCCGGCTGCTTCCAAACGTGTTTTGATTGTAGCCAACGCTTCCAAAGAGTTTAAAGACAGGGCGCCAAGCGGCTGGAGCGGTGGTACTCCTTACGCTACGGTTAACGATGCGCTCGTTCTTAGCACCGGGAACGGAGTTTTAAGCTTTACCGATGGTTTTATGATGTCTAATGCCAAAGGAGGTTTGGAACCTTCCAAGACCGAAGAACCGGGATTGGGCGACCCGGTAGACCTGACCCTCTATAAAAATGCGACGGGAGCGGTAGCCAATCCGTTGGTTATTAATATAGACCGTGTGGTTGCAAAAGTCCGTGTTTACATCACTAAAGCAAGTGATGTGGCTTCCATCGAAAATGAAGGTTGGCTTTTGAACGCTACCAATACGAAGTTTTATCCGACATCGGAAAGAATCTCCACTTGGTTTGAACTGAATCCGGCCGGTGGTTTCCGTGCGCCGTTCGACCAGTATAAAAAAGGTTCTTATAGGAAAGACCCTAATTATGACGCTCCGCATTCCGGAGTGGATTATACTTACATTACTACCGACCCCGGTACTTGGAATGTATCGAACACCAGTGAATACTGTCTTGAAAATACCCAGGATAAAGCAGGAAATGTACATGCTTATACCACCCACGTATTGTTGAGAGCCAAGTTTATACCTAAGAAATATAAGAAAGCTGATATGACGGACACCGATGTCCAGGATGCAACGGGAGACTGGATGCTGATTGATGGCGGTTACTACACTTTTGCCACTTTAACGGAATGGATTGAAGCCGAATTGAAATATAAATATAGCAAGGCTGTTCCAACCTCGATAACTACTCCTCTTACTACTGCATATAACAAGTATTTAGGAGCGGATGGAGTAAATGTCGGTGAGGTTACTTTGCCGGATGCCGCTGATGATACTGAAATAGGAGACTTGGTGAATAAGTTTACCGGAAAAAGGGCTTCGGTTATTGGCGTTGAGGACAGAGGAAAAACTGTAGGCAGCCTTACGTATTATAAAAATGCCTTCAATTATTATAAGATTATGATTAAGCATGATGACACCGACCTGGCGGTGAATGAGCTGGGAGAGTTTGGCGTTGTCCGTAACTCGGTTTACGATATTAATGTCAACAAATTCAATAATCCTGGCTATCCCGACGTGCCCAAACCGGATCCGGGTGAGGAAGATGAAGACGAGGACGGTTGGCTGTCAATCAAGATTAATGTGAATCCTTGGACTTGGTATACTCAGACAGAGGAACTGTGACGACAGCTTGGTAAAGCAATCTTCATACTGTATAAAGGTAGGGAGGAGAGAACTTCTCCCATACTTTTATCTTGATGGGAAGGTTCTCGGAAGATTCTCAAGAAATTTGAAAATGGTAAAAAAGGAAAATATGAAACAGGGAATACTTGTGCGTTACATGGTTACCGGGATGCTTATCGTTACTTCGTGGATGATAACTTCTTGCAATAGCTTCAATGAACATTTGCCGGAATGCCGTTTGTTTGTCAAATTCAAATATGATTATAATATGCTTTTTACAGATGCGTTTCATACGCAGGTGGATAAAGTGGAGCTTTATGTGTTTGACAAAGAGGGGTTGTTCTTATTTAAGCAGATGGAAGAAGGTGATGCTCTGTCAACGGGTAATTACCGGATGGAAGTAGAACTGTCTGTCGGTGAGTACCAATTTATGGCATGGGCAGGCGCACGTGATTCGTATGATATCGTTTCTTTGATTCCGGGAGTTTCTTCTATTACAGAGTTGAGATTACAATTAAAACGGGAAGAATCCTTGATTGTTCTGCATGAGTTGGAGCCGCTTTGGTATGGTGAGATTCATAATATTGCGTTTACAGGAACAGATAATCAGGTGGAGACTATTAATTTGATAAAGGATACCAATAAAGTAAGGTTTATATTCCAGGGGTACTCGGATGATAGCTGGAAACTGAATGTGGAGGATTATGATTACGAAATCATAGAATCCAACGGGCATTTGGGACATGATAATTCATTGTTGGATGATGATGTCCTGAGTTTCCGTCCGTATCATATGGAGCAAAGAAACCCTTCGGCGGCCGCTGTTGAGTTGAATACAATGCGATTGATGTCGGATCGTCAGACCCGTTTTGTCGTGACTGAAAAAAATACAAGGAAAAAGGTGTTTAACATAAATCTGATTGATTATCTGGCAATGACGGATATGGAAGGCAACAATTGGGGAGTGCAAGAATATCTTGACCGTCAGGATGAGTATAAAATAGTCTTTTTCTTTTCCGAACCATGGCATGCCGTCCAAATTAATATCAATGGCTGGACTCATTATATTCAGCCGGAGGAAGAGATGTAGATACGGGATAAGATGACTTATTGTTCAAAAGGGTAAACCGGCATATCCCGGTTTACCCTTTTGAACGTTTATTCGAGTGCAGCTATAAAGTTTCGATTATCCTCCTTTGCCTTTCAAGGAAAGCGATGCGTTGTGCTTCTCCGCTTCCAGAAATAAGTGTGGAATGCCTTTTCAAAGATTGTATCCAGTCCTTTTGCATTTGGCAGATATGCGGATTTTGCGAATCCATGAAATTGATGGAATATACTCTGAAGAGACTGATTTGGAAATCTTTTTTCGTTATATAGCTGTATGTTGCCTCAAAATTTATATTTGATAAATAGATGGAGGCTTCATGACCGTTGTTGAATTGTCCCTTGACGGACAGCCTTTCCAGTTCGGTGAGCAACTGTAACAGTTCCTCCTTTAGATGGATGCCGTCATTGGCTGAGATTAGGTTTAGTTCGGCAAAGTACTTTATTTCTTTCACGAGTGAATGGAATATGTCCGTATCCCATATGAAATAGGTCTTTCCGCATCTTTTCATGCTGTTGCTTAACTCATTATGAGCGGCCACGATTTTTTCCTGAACCTGCATTTCCGCTAAGGTATTCGGCGTTTTTATCTTTTCATACTGATACATCCAGCGGCATAACCTGAATTTGGAAAGATATTCATAGGAAGAGTAGAGAGTGAAAGGAATCGTGTTGGAAGCTGTATATATTTCGGTACTGCTATCTCCTTTTACGAAGTTGAAAACCTGCAGGTAATGTTCTATAATTTCATTATAGCTCTTAAACAGGTCCGGTGAGAGTAACAGGTTTACATCGAATGTGGCGCGGTTAGGAAGGTGATTTCCTATTATCTGGTCGATGGAAATCCCGAAATTACAGGAAATCATTGCTATCTCATCGAAAGTGAACGCGACTTCTCCGCGCAGCCTGCGGTAAACGGACTCTTTTCCCATACATAGGGTATCTGCCAGATAATTGGCCAAATTCTGTCCGTGGGGCATTCTCTCTTTCATTTCATCAATCAGGTTTGTTACAATATAGTTCTTATTCATAATTCACTTCCCATATTTAGTTATTAATTCGAGACTTGGCATAAAGATTTGTGGTATCTGCAAATATAGAATTAGATGATGAAACATTGGTGAACTATATCATGTATGGAGGATGGTGTCTTTTTCTATTTGAAAGGATTGGAAGGATAAAACATTGTCGAATGAAAAAGACAGGTAGAAATTCTATCTGTCTTTCATTATCAGACACATTTGAGGTTTGGTTTTTCAGATTTCGGCAAACAGGGAATTAAAGCGCGTTGATAATTTCCCTTTGCTTTTTAAAAAACAGGATACGCTGCATCTCACCGCTTTCCGATATCAGGGTGGAGAACTTCTTTAATGATTGAATCCATTCTTTGAAATCGCCGAACATTTCATTGTCTTGCGTTGTGATAGAATTGATGGCATATACTCTAATCATACTTAAGTGCATGGAAGTTGTTTCCAGATAACTGTAAGTCGCTTCAAAGTTTATATTGGATATATAGATTCTTATATCATTACCGGTCTCGGATTTTCCCCGGCCGGCGAGTTCCTCCAGTTCGTCAATCAATAAAAGCGTCTCTTCTTTGATGTTGTCTTTATTTTCCTCTGACAGTAAATGGATATCCGAGAAATACTGAATATCGTTTACCAGATTACTGAAAATCATTTTATCCCAGATGTAATCTCTGGAATGTATGTGAGATGTCATTCGGGTAAATTCTCTTTGTACGTTGATGAGCTTTTGGGGTATTTCCAGTTCATCGAAATGCTTGCATCTCATGCTTTCGTTTTGGTACATCCATTTGAATAGCCTGAATTTGGAAAGTATATCGTGCTTCATTGAAAGAGTCAGTGGAATGATGTTCGATGAAGTTCCCATTTCCGAACTCGTATCCCCTTTTATGGTATGGAACAGTTTCACGTATCGGTCGAGAATTGTGAAATAAGTCTCGAAAGGGTTCTGATAGTCTACGATATTCATGTCGAATACGGCATTTTCCCGGAAACTCGTTCCTATAATAGTATCCAGGGATATACCTAATTTCCTTGATAGGATAGCCGCTTCGGCCAACGTAAAGGGTACTTCGCCTCTTAAACGGCGATAGGTGGCTTCTTTCCCTATATAAAGAATATCCATTAAAGTGTTTGCCAAATTATCTTTTTGCGGAAGTTTGGTTTTGACAGCTTCAATGATTCCTGTGCTTAGCTCGTCTGTAATCATGATTTTTGTGAGTTATATATTTATATGATTATCCCTGTTTATACCTCTGGATGAGAACTGGTATGATTTAGGATGTTTCCTTTGCTGCATCTGCCAAGCTCTTCCCTATGGTGATTGACTGTTAAAAGGCTTTTAGATTGATATTAAAAGGCTTTCAATACTATATTATAAGGCTTTTAATATCATATTGTAAGGCTTCTAATAATATCTCAGCCGTAAGTGTATCTTATCTTCCATCTGCCTTTTTCTCGTTCAAGGGGTATTTATTGCGGAGAATCATATATGATTTATCTATTTAACACTTATCTCATCAGTCTTGTTTCGAAATATGCAACATATCTATTAAGTCTGACGAATTAATGAACTCCGGAATCAATATTCATGGAATGTTCGCTATCAGAAAAAAGAGAGGCTGGAAAGACATTCTTTTAGCCATGGAACTTTATCGGCTGTGGAGTAATTTTGCCATGCAGCCCGGAAGACCGTATAGGTGGGATGGGCATGGAAAATATCATTAAAGAGTGTGGTAAATATGGAGAAGATGCTGAATACACCGTTTATAAAAGATATATATGATCCTTTGACAGGTTCTCACGACGGTACTATTACCCCGAGTGCGCCTATTGTAGTGACCGGTGAGAATTTGCGTTTATCCGCTTTGGAGGAAACTGTGTTAGGACTTGCCCCGCTTGAAAATAGCGGTTGTCTGATACAAATCAGTCATGTCTGTAAATATACGGATACGCAATTGTTGGTAGTTCTTCCCAATTTGGATCCGGGTACATATTCTCCGGTGTTACAAGTATATGAGGCGGGGAAGCTGGTGCTTGTTTATGTTTTTCCGGTGGTATGGAGAGTTTGCAGGGAGGGTGATGTTGATTATTCGATTAGATATTACCGCAATAAGATTATTTGAACGGCATTGATACCGGTTTCGTGAGTTTTCCGTATATTTGTTGCACTTAAATTGAATAATATGAGTCAACAAACATTTCAAGTGTTCCTATGTGCGATGGGCTTAACGGCTCTTTTCGTTTTTATTGCGCTTTATTTCATTAAGGCCGGTTATGGAATGTTTCGTACAGCTTCGTGGGGTGTATCTATTGATAACAAGTCAGCCTGGATATTGATGGAGTCTCCCGTTTTCTTTGTGATGTTGATTCTTTGGGCGTATAGTGGAACGGGTACTGCCGTACCGGAATTTATTTTTCTGTTGTTATTTTTACTGCACTATTTTCAGCGTTCGTTTATCTTTCCGCTATTATTAAAAGGTAAGTCCCGCATGCCGGTCGCCATCATGGCGATGGGTATTGTTTTTAATCTGCTGAACGGGATAATGCAGGCGGGCGGCATTTTCTATTTCACCGTGGCAGGGCAGCAATATGCTGCCGGCTGGCACTATTTCCTTTCTTTTCGGGGGATTGGGGGATTATTGCTGTTTTTTATAGGAATGGGGATAAACCTGCATTCCGATTATGTGATACGCCATTTGCGTAAGCCCGGGGATACCAGACATTATCTTCCGAATAAAGGTCTTTATCGATATATCACGTCCGCCAACTATTTCGGTGAGTTGGTGGAATGGGTGGGATTTGCAGTGCTGACGGCTTCTCCGGCTGCCTGGGTTTTTGTGTGGTGGACATTTGCCAATTTGGTACCCCGCGCAGATGCGATTAATAAACACTATCGTGCGGAATTTGGTGTTGAGGCCGTAGGAAAAAGAAAACGTATTATACCTTTTGTATATTAAAGATAAGGAATAATGGGAAACTCAAAATTATTCACACCGGTCACTTTCGGACCGCTGACTTTACGCAACCGTACCATCCGTTCGGCCGCTTTTGAGAGTATGTGTCCGGGCAATGCGCCTTCGGATATGCTGCTCGACTATCATCGCTCGGTCGCGGCGGGCGGTATCGGTATGACTACCGTGGCTTATGCCGCCGTTACCCGGAGCGGCCTTTCTTTTGACCGCCAGTTGTGGATGCGTCCTGAAATCATTCCGGGACTTCGCGAGCTGACTGATACGATACACGCGGAGGGCGCTGCTGCCGGCATTCAGTTGGGGCATTGCGGGAATATGTCGCATAAAAGTATTTGCGGATGTACTCCTGTCGGTGCAAGCGGTGGCTTTAACCTGTATTCACCCACTTTTGTACGAGGGCTGCGTGCCGATGAATTGCCGGAGATGGCGCGTGCCTACGGGCGTTCGGTGAATCTGGCGCGTGAGGCGGGGTTTGATGCTGTGGAAATCCATGCGGGGCATGGTTATCTTATCAGCCAGTTCCTTTCACCCTCTACCAATCATCGTAAAGATGAATTCGGCGGTTCGTTGCAGAACCGTATGCGTTTTATGGATATGGTAATGGAGGAGGTGATGAAGGCTGCCGGCAGTGATATGGCGGTACTTGTGAAGATGAACATGCGTGACGGATTCCGGGGTGGCATGGAGATGGACGAAACGATGCAGGTGGCCAAGCGTCTCGAACAGTCGGGAGCGCACGGGCTGGTGCTGAGCGGCGGGTTTGTAAGCAAAGCCCCTATGTATGTGATGCGTGGGGAAATGCCGATTCGCAGCATGACGCATTATATGACGTGCTGGTGGTTGAAGTACGGAGTACGCATGGCAGGTAAGTGGATGATACCCGCTGTGCCGTTTAAAGAAGCCTATTTCCTGGAAGATGCCTTGAAGTTCCGTGCGGAGTTGAAGATGCCGTTGATATACGTAGGCGGACTGGTGTCGCGTTCCAAAATAGACGAGGTTTTGGACGATGGTTTTGATGCCGTACAAATGGCGCGTGCGCTACTTAATGAACCGGGCTTTGTGAACCGTATGCGTGATGAGGAGAACGTGCGCTGTAATTGCAGGCATAGCAACTATTGTATAGCACGGATGTACTCCATTGAAATGGCTTGTCATCAGCATTTGGGCGAGGAGCTTCCGGCTTGCTTGAAGCGGGAGATTGAGAGAATAGAAGCGAAAGGGTGATTACCGTCTTCTTGGATTTTGTAATTTATAATTTGTAACAGATAAACGTGAAACTTGCTATCATAACCGGTGCAGACGGCGGTATGGGAACGGAAATAACGCGCGCTGTGGCTAAGGCCGGATATAAGATTATTATGGCTTGTTACCGTCCGGAAAAGGCGGAGAAGGTGAGGGAAATGTTGGTGCGAGATACAGGTAATCCGCATCTTGAGGTATTGGGCGTAGACTTGTCTTCGCTTGCGTCTGTGGCGGCTTTTGCCGAAACCGTTTTGAAACGTGGCGATGCTGTCAGTCTGCTGATGAATAATGCGGGGACGATGGAAACGTGCCGCCGTATCACGGAGGATGGTTTGGAACGTACGGTAAGCGTTAATTATGTCGCTCCTTATTTATTGACACGCAAGCTTCTTCCTCTGATGGGAGAGGGAAGCCGTATCGTTAATATGGTATCTTGTACCTATGCTGTCGGATGTCTCGACTTTCCCGATTTCTTTCTTCGGGGAAGGAAAGGAGGCTTCTGGCGTATTCCTGTGTACAGTAATACGAAACTGGCGCTGACTTTGTTTACTCTTAATCTGGCTGCCCGTCTTAAAGAAAAAGGCATTGTGGTTAATGCGGCTGACCCGGGCATTGTTTCCACCAATATCATAACGATGCACATGTGGTTCGACCCGTTGACGGATATTCTTTTCCGTCCTTTCATCCGTACTCCCGGGAAAGGGGCCGCAACGGCTGTTCATCTGCTGCTGGATGAGGATGCGGGAAAACGTACGGGTACTCTGAATGTAAGTTGCCGTCCGAAACCGCTTTCCGGAAAGTTCACCGACCATGTGCAGATGCAGGAGTTGTGGGACAGTACGGAGAGGATTGTGGAGAAGTGGTTATAATGCAAAAGGCGCGAGAGTGGAATCTTGCGCCTTTTGCATTATATTTTACAGGTCTTTGTCAAATGGAAAGTGCTCTCAATACATTGACCAAGTCTTTTTTGATAGGCTTGTCGTTCTTGATGGCTTTTGTGAAAGGTACATAAACCACTTCATCATGGTCTATACCTATCATGACATTGCGCTGTCCTTCCATAATGGCATCTACTGCCGCCGCACCCAAACGGCTGGCAAGGATACGGTCGTGCGCCGTAGGACTGCCGCCACGTTGTAGATGGCCGAGAATTGTAACACGTACGTCGTATTGAGGATATTCGTTTTTCACACGTTCGGCATAGTGCATGGCGCCGCCGGTTAATTCGCTTTCGGCAACGAGTACGATACTGCTGTTCTTGGATTTGCGGAAACCGTTCTTGATGAACTCTTCCAGTTGGTCTACTTCGGTGCTGAATTCCGGGATAATGGCTGCCTCTGCTCCGGATGCGATAGCGCCGTTCAGGGCGAGGAAACCGGCGTCACGTCCCATAACTTCAACGAAGAAAAGACGTTCGTGTGAAGTTGCCGTATCGCGAATCTTGTCCACAGCACCCAGAATCGTATTCAAGGCGGTGTCATAGCCGATGGTTGTATCTGTGCCGTAAAGGTCGTTGTCGATAGTTCCCGGCAAGCCGATGCATGGTACGTCGAATTCCTGCGCGAAGATACGTGCGCCTGTCAAAGAACCGTCTCCACCGATAACTACCAAGGCGTCAATGCCTTCTTTCTTCATGTTGTCGTATGCAATCTGACGTCCTTCGGGAGTGGTGAATTCCTTGCAACGCGCTGTTTTCAGAATAGTACCGCCCAATTGGATGATATTGCTTACATTCTGGCTCTTGAATTCTTTGATTTCACCGGTTACCAAACCTTTGTAACCTCTATATATGCCTTTTACTTGAAGTCCGTTGTAAATAGCTGCGCGTGTCACCGCACGAATCGCCGCATTCATTCCCGGAGCGTCACCGCCCGATGTTAAAATACCGATACACTTAATTGTTCCCATAACAATCTCCTTGTTTAGTGTTAATAATTACCTTGAAAATCTGCTGGCAAAGATAACAAAAGCTTTTTAAATTCGTGATTTTATTGCCTTGGATATTTCTTCCATTAACCATTTGGGCGTGGAAGTCGCTCCACAGATGCCAATGGACTCTGCACCAATGAGTAACTGGTTGTCTATCTCTTCTGCACTGTCAATCAGATGTGAGTTCGGATTGACTTTCCTGCATTCGTTGAACAGGATTTTTCCATTGGAACTTTTCTTTCCGCTGACAAAAAACACCAAGTCGTGGGAAGCGGCGAATTTTCGGATATGAGGAATGCGGTTGGCAACTTGCCTGCATATGGTATCGTAATATTCGAAAGTAACGTCCGGAGATATATGTTCCTTTATATATTCCACTATCTTTTGGAACTCATCCAGTGATTTGGTGGTTTGGGAATAAAGACGGATGCTCTTGCTGAAATTTAAGCTTTTGGCTTCTTCAAGTTTTTCGATAACGATTGCTTTCCCTGTGGTTTGCCCTACCAATCCCAGTACCTCGGCATGCCCGTTTTTCCCGTATATGACGATTTGTTTTTCTTCATAATCTTCCTGAGTGTACTCCTGCTTGATTTTCTTTTGCAAGCGAAGAACTACCGGACAGGTGGCGTCGATTATTTCAATATTGTTACGTTTAGCGGTTATGTAGGTTTCGGGGGGCTCACCATGTGCCCGTAATAATACTTTAGCGTCGTGCAGGTGATTGAACTCCTCATGGTTGATGGTGATCAGCCCCATTGCTTTCAAACGTTCCACTTCACGGCTGTTATGTACAATGTCTCCCAAACAGTATAATGTTCCGCCTTTGGCCAATTCTTCTTCCGCTTTATTGATTGCGGTAACTACTCCGAAGCAGAAACCGGAACCTTCATCTATTTCAACTTTTGCCATATTGCAGGTTTTAGGATTATGATTTGCAAACCTTGTCGAATTGCTCGGCCAGCCATTCTTTTTGTTGAGAAATGGTCATGTGACTATTGTCCAGCAACAGCGCGTCATCGGCTTTGCGAAGCGGACTTACTTCTCTATTCTGGTCTATATAATCCCGTTGTCTCACATTTTCCAGAATTTCATCGAAACCTGCCTCTTCTCCTTTGGCTTTTAGCTCATCGTATCTGCGCTGTGCACGGATTTCGGGGGAGGCCGTTACAAAAATCTTAAGTTCGGCATCCGGAAATACGGTTGTGCCGATGTCGCGGCCGTCCATTACAATACCTTTGGCTTTTCCCATCGCCTGCTGCCGGGCCACCATCGCTTCACGTACAAAGTCGAGAGCGGCAATGGGGCTGACGCGGGAAGACACTTCCATTGTACGAATCTTTTTTTCTACATTGGCTCCGTTCAGATATGTGTCCGGGCGTCCCGTCTCCGGGTTCAGTTGGAAAGATATATGAATATCCTTAATTTGCTTTTTCAGTTTCTCCGTATCGATGTCGTTACCTGTGAATATACCGTTCTCTATACTATATAAAGTAACGGCACGATACATGGCTCCGCTGTCTATGTAAATATAACCTATTTCACGGGCAAGGTCTTTGGCCATGGTACTTTTTCCGCATGATGAAAAGCCGTCGATTGCGATTGTTATCTTTTTCATATGAAATGATTTTATACTATATTTATATAGAAAAACTCTTCCTTATAGAAAATTTTGAATGTTTCATCTAAAATTCTTGCCAAAGATACGGTATTTTTAAAATATCTCGTTACATTTGTGGCACAAAAGCTGATGAGGGCTTTTGAAGAATTAAAAAAATGAAAATGCACTGCTTATTGTGTAAAAAAACACAGCTAAGCAAGAACAATCGTGGGAAAAGTACTATATTTGCCACAAATGAGAAACACTAAAATTATATTATAAATTATGGAAATTAAAAAGACACCTAAGGCAGACTTGGAGAACAAAAAGTCAACTTGGCTGCTCGTCGGTTACGTGATTGTGCTCGCGTTTATGTTCATCGCATTCGAATGGACCAAACGTGATATCAAGATTGATACGAGCCAGGCTATTACCGACCTTGTATTTGAAGAGGAAATCATTCCTATTACGGAACAACCCGAGCAGGTAGCTCCTCCCCCTCCCGAAGCTCCTTCGATTGCAGAAACTTTGACAATCGTGGATGATGATGCCGATGTGGAAGAAACTACTATCGCTACATCCGAGGAAACCAATCAGGCTGTAGAAATCAAGTATGTTCCCGTAGCTGTTGAAGAGGAAGAACCGGAAGAACAGACTATCTTCGAGGTAGTAGAGCAGATGCCGGAATTCCCTAACGGTGGCATGGCTGGCTTGATGCAGTATTTGAGCAAGAACATCAAATATCCTACTATCGCTCAGGAAAACGGAACTCAAGGCCGTGTGACCGTACAGTTCGTTGTTAACAGAGACGGTAGTATCGTAGATGCTAAAGTGCTTAGAGGTGTTGACCCGTATTTGGATAAGGAAGCTATCCGCGTGATTAGCTCAATGCCGAAATGGAAACCGGGTATGCAACGTGGTAAGGCAGTACGTGTGAAGTATACGGTGCCTGTAATGTTCCGATTGCAGTAATAAAATTATTTATAGCGTAAAGAGGCTGCCTAAAAGCAGCCTCTTTTCATTCTCCACCACTCCTAAATTGAAATACTTATGTTTACAGCTTCCGAGCTTCTCGAAAAAATAAATTCTCATATTGCGGATTTGCGATTTGTTCGCACCCCGAAGGGCTTGTATGATCCTATCACCTATGTTTTGTCAATGGGTGGGAAAAGAATTCGTCCCGTACTGATGTTGATGGCTTATAATCTTTATAAAGAAAATGTTGAACCTGCATTCTCATCGGCAACAGGTATTGAAGTATATCATAATTATACATTGCTACATGATGACTTGATGGATCGTGCCGATAAACGTCGTGGAAAAGAAACCGTACATAAGGTATGGAATGATAATGCGGCTATTCTTTCGGGGGATGCAATGTTGGTATTGGCCTATCAGTTCATGGCGCAGTGTCCGGTAGAGCATTTGAAAGAAGTAATGGATTTATTCAGTCTGACTGCTCTTGAAATATGCGAAGGACAGCAAATGGATATGGAGTTTGAACAACGGAATGATGTAAAAGAGGAGGAATATCTGGAGATGATTCGCCTGAAAACATCCGTGTTGTTGGCTGCGAGCTTGAAAATCGGTGCATTGTTGGGAGGAGCTTCTGCGGATGACGCGGCACGTTTGTATGATTTCGGAATGAATACGGGAGTGGCTTTTCAGCTGAAAGATGACTTGTTGGATGTGTACGGTGATGCTGCTGTCTTTGGGAAAAATATCGGTGGAGATATTCTGTGTAATAAGAAAACCTATATGTTGATTAAAGCTTTGGAGCATGCGAGTCAGGAGCAGGCAAGCCGGTTACAACACTGGATAACTGTTGTGGATTTTAATCCGGCCGAGAAGATTACAGCTGTAACCGATTTGTATAATCAGATAGGGGTTAAAACTCTTTGTGAGAATAAAATAACGGAATACAGCAATAGGGCGATGGATAGTCTGGTGGCTGTGAATGTAGCGGATGAAAAGAAAAAAGAGCTTGAGAAGCTTATAAAAGAGCTGATGTACCGGGAAGTGTAACTGATATTAATCCGATTAGCAAATGCCTTATAGGAGATTACCAAATACAGACCAAGCAAGAATACGGGCGTTAAAGGCCGTAGTTGCGAAAGGTGATATATATAACGTATATGATTTGGCAGTGTCTTTAAAGACTCTTACGGATGCCCGGAACTTCTTGATGAAATTTGAAGCTGCACAGGCTTATTATGCGGAATGTTTTGAACGTCAGGCAAAAGCGGGACGTAAGCATCAGTCGAATGTAAAGATTGCCCGTCTTTATATTTCGCATTTCATTCAAGTCCTGAACCTGGCCGTGATTCGTTCGGAAGTGCGTACCGCTCATAAAGAATATTACGGATTGGATATTAAAAATCATAATGTTCCGGATTTATCTACAGAGACAGCTTTGGCGGAATGGGGACGTAAGGTCGTTGACGGTGAGAATAGACGTACTTCTCAAGGGGGGATTCCTATCTATAATCCTACCATTGCTAAAGTCAGAGTTCATTATGATATTTTTATGGAGAGTTATGAGAAACAGAAGAATTTGCAGGCTTTGACAGCTCGCAGTCTGGAAACTCTTGCTTCCATGCGAGACGAGGCCGATACTCTGATTTTAGATATCTGGAATCAGGTAGAACGGAAGTATGCCGAGGTGATGCCGAATGAAAAACGCTTGGATTTGTGTCGCGGCTATGGTTTGATTTATTATTACCGTACCGGTGAAAAAACGAAAGAAGAGATAGCGAAATGAGGTTAGTAGATTCACATTCCCACCTTTTCCTGGAAGAATTTCAATCTGATTTGCCGCAAGTAATGGAGCGTGCTCAGGCAGCGGGAGTAAGTCATATCTTTATGCCTAATATCGATAGTACGACCATAGAGCCGATGCTTCGTGTTTGTTCGGACTATAAAGGTTATTGCTACCCGATGATGGGATTGCATCCGACATCTGTGAATGCCGATTATGAGAAAGAATTGGCCGTTGTGTCCGAATATTTGGTAATGCCGAATGACTATGTGGCAATTGGTGAAATCGGAATGGATCTGTATTGGGATAAAACATTTTTGAAGGAACAACAAATCGTTTTTGAGCAGCAGATACAATGGGCCTTGGAGTATAAGTTACCTATAGTCATTCATTGTCGTGAGGCATTCGATTATATATATAATGTGTTGAAACCTTATAAGGCCTCTCCTTTGGCAGGCGTCTTTCATAGCTTTACGGGAACATTGGAGGAGGCCCTTCGAATATTGGAGTTTTCTAATTTCTTTATTGGTATCAATGGTGTGGTAACATTCAAAAAATCGGGCTTACCGGAAGTTTTGCGAAATATTCCTTTGGAACGGATTGTTCTCGAAACCGATTCTCCCTATCTTACTCCTGTGCCGAATCGGGGGAAGAGAAACGAGAGCGCAAATGTAAAGGATACTCTGTTAAAAGTAGCGGAAATATACGGTAAGTCGCCTGAGGAAGTAGGTTGTATCACTTCTGAAAATGCCTTAAAAGTGTTTGGAATACTCAAATAACGTTCCAAAGATTTTAAAGTTTATTAATTTTGAGATTTTATTGAGGATAAAACTTTGAGAATGCTGTGGAAGAACAAAAAAAAGAATACATTTGTAGCTGAAAACGCTTGTGGTTCGCATTTTTTTTGTAATTTGCACCCGATTTCAAGGAAGGCGTAGATTGGAGAGATGCTCGAGTGGTTGAAGAGGCACGCCTGGAAAGCGTGTATACTCCTAAAGGGTATCCGGGGTTCGAATCCCCGTCTCTCCGCAAGATTTAAGATAAGAGAAAAACAATAAATAAACATAATAAGTAATTTAATTAATTAATCTTAAAAATTAGACACACAATGAAAAAGTTATTTGCAATTGTTGCTGTGATGGGAGTCTTAACATTTGGCTCAACTCAACTTGAACAAGCTGCTCCTGCAGCACAAGCAGCTCCTGCTGACGAAGCTGCAGCTCCTGCTACTATTGAAGAGGCAGAAGGTGGTATCCACAAAGAGTTGAAAACAAAGTTTATTGAAGGTTCTGCTTTCTTTATGAGTTTCGTTGCCATAGCATTGGTCATCGGTCTTGCTTTCTGTATTGAACGTATCATTTATCTGAGCTTGGCTGAAATCAATACTAAAAAGTTCATTGCTGCTGTTGAAGCTGCTTTGGAAAAAGGTGATGTTGAAGCTGCTAAAGACATCGCACGTAACACAAGAGGTCCTATCGCTTCCATCTACTACCAAGGTTTGATGAGAATTGATCAAGGTATCGACGTTGTTGAAAAATCAGTTGTTTCTTATGGTGGTGTACAAGCCGGTTACTTGGAAAAAGGATGTTCTTGGATTACACTGTTCATCGCAATGGCTCCGTCATTAGGATTCTTGGGTACTGTAATCGGTATGGTGCAGGCATTCGACAAAATCCAACAAGTAGGTGATATCTCTCCGACGGTTGTAGCAGGTGGTATGAAAGTTGCCTTGATTACAACTATCTTCGGTTTGATCGTTGCCTTGATTTTGCAGGTATTCTATAACTATATTCTGTCTAAGATTGAAGCTTTGACCAGCGATATGGAAGACTCTTCTATCACTTTGTTGGATATGGTTATTAAATATGATTTGAAATACAAAAAATAATTTATCTGCGATATGAAAGTAAGAATTCAAAAAGTTTCAGGTACTGTACTGTATGTGATGCTTGCCATTACATTGGTCATTCTGGGTATGTTCTTCTTTGGTGGAGAAACCCCGCTTGATCAGCGTTTGGTCGCAGATACTGCAATGGAGGAGCCTGCACAAACAGATGCTTTGATATACTGGATGTATATCCTGTTTGGAATAGCTGTTATTATTACAATCGCAGCTGCTATTTATCAATTTGTAACAGGATTCATTGATTCTCCTATGACTGCAATTAAATCATTGTTAGGCTTGATTCTCATTATCGTGGTATTGGTTATATCATGGGCTATGGGAAGCGATCAACCTTTGGTAATGCCTGGCTATGATGGTGCAGAAAATGTTCCGTTCTGGTTGAAGTTGACAGATATGTTCTTGTACACTATCTATATTATGATGGGTGCAATGATTCTGTTGATATTTGGCTTTGGTATAGCTAAAAAGTTTAAATAATAAAAGGAAACTGAGATGGCTAAAAAGAAAAGAGAAGTACCTGAAATCAACTCTAGTTCTACAGCGGACATTGCTTTCTTGTTGCTCATTTTCTTCTTGATTACAACGTCAATGGATACTGACCGTGGTTTGGCAAGACGTTTGCCGCCACCACCGGAGCAGAATCAGAAAAACAATGACGATGTTAAGTTGAAAGAACGCAACGTTCTGCAGGTCTTTGTTAATATGAATGACCAGTTGATGTGTGGTAACGATTATATTGGTGTAGACCAATTGCGTCAAAAGGCAAAAGAATTTATTGCTAATCCGTATAACGATGAAACAAAGCCTGAAAAGCACGCTAAAGATGTGCCGTTCTTTGGCAATATGATGGTTACGGAAAAGCATGTAGTATCTTTGCGATGTGACCGCGGTACCTCTTATAAAACGTATATAGCTGTGCAGAATGAGTTGGTTGCGGCGTACAATGAATTGCGCGACGAATTGGCTCAGGAAAAATGGCAGAAGAAATATGCGGATTTAGACGAGGCACAACAAGAAGCAATTCGTGATATTTATCCTCAGAAGATTTCTGAGGCAGAACCTAAAAAGTACGGAGAAAAGAAGTAATGGGAAAATTTAATAAAACCGGAAAGCGCGGAATGCCTGCGTTGAACACTTCTTCTCTGCCTGACCTTATCTTCACTCTGTTGTTCTTCTTTATGATTGTAACAACTATGCGTGAGGTAACATTAAAGGTTGAGTTTAAGGTTCCGCAAGGTACAGAATTGGAAAAACTTGAAAAGAAGTCTTTGGTTACGTTTATCTATGTAGGAAAACCTACTGCTGAATTCCGCAAGAAATTAGGTAATGAAAGCCGTATCCAGTTGAATGACAGCTATGCTGAAGTTGCTGCTATCCAAGACTATATTATTGGTGAACGTGCCAGTATGAAAGAAGAGGATCAGCCGCAAATGACAGTGTCTTTGAAAGTTGACCAAGATACAAAGATGGGTATCGTAACAGATATCAAAGAGGCTCTTCGTAAAGCTTATGCATTGAAGATTAACTATTCTGCGCAACCGCGTCAGTAAGAAGTTAATTCAGACTATATAAATAAAGGCCGCTTGTAGCAAGCGGCCTTTATTTTTTACTGTACATTGTATACTTCCCGATAAATACGTTCTTTTACGTATTCAAAATCCTTTTCGCACTCCAGACTGCCATAAGCCATTAACAGCATGGGAAGATAGCCATCTCCGGGTTTATAGGGAGGTTGCATATACGGTTTCTCCCATAAGGTAAAACCATGCCGTTTATAGAAATTAATACGGCGTATTGCCATTTCCTCTTCCGGTGCCTCTACTTCCAAAATGATAGGTTTATTTATCTGTTGGCACAAATGGCTTAGAACATTCTTGCCATGACCGCCATTGCGTTGGGACGGATCGATAGCAAAGTGCTCTACATAATAGAAATGTCCGAAATCCCAGTATGTAATCAAACCGATTGGATTGTCATCATGGAGAATGATATTGCAATAAAAATGCGGTTTGGCATCTGTATAATTACGTAGTTCTGCCAATGAGCGATATTCTTCCGGAGGAAAAGAGGTTGTCATCAGTTTTTCCATGTAATCATACAAGGCTGTATCCGAAGTTGCGATACGTTGAAATTTAATCATAGGGTCAGTCTTTTGAAGTTTGATTATTGTTATTCGGTATAAAATTCGATTATTCTACGCAGGGCACGTTGGCACACGGGACAGAAAGCAGGGTATTCGTTGGTACGCATGCGGCAATCATCGGCAGGACGGTAAATGCCCTTTGCCGAATAGCCGCCACCCTCATACACTCCAATCGGATATTTCTCACTGTTACCGGTTGGAGTAGGGATGGGAGTATCTTTGGCAAGCATATCCTTCCATTTTGATGTAAAATTCACTTGCGTACTGATATTTTGTTCCCATGGTTCTACATCCAGAGGATAAGTATCTGTCATAACATCATTGTCATAGAAGTATTCATCGGCAAGTCCGCCGAAGCTATGTCCGAATTCATGTACCACTACCGGGCGGAACATCGGATGATGGGCCGTAGTGAGGGTATATGAGTTATAGATACCGCCACCGCCATATTCTTTTGTGTTAGCCAATATGATAATGTGTTCATAGGGTATTCCGGCTAAAGCATCATGAATTGTTTTTACGCGCGATGTAGTTAAATAACGATCGGAATAGAACGTACTGAAATGAGAACCGAAGGCGGTGTGTTTCCATTCGTTCAGCCTTGGTACGCTGACTCCGCTGTCGATGGAAGAGCTGGCTACAGCTACGATATTGAACCGCTCTTTCATAGATTTGAAAGGCTCATGCGCAAAAAGACTTTCACAGGCAATGCCGGCGTCTTCATAGAATGTCTGCATTTCTTGAGGAGTATATCCCTCTGCAAGAATGGCTACGTCAATACATTTTCCCGGGTTGCCATTTTGTAGCAGATACTTGTGCGGAGTGATATGCGAGATACCTTTTTGCGCTATTAAAACATCATCCGGGCGCACAATGTGCTTCATAGAGGCACGAACATTACGGCGTGGGTCGAGTAGGGTTATTTCTATTTCCACCGGCTGAAGCGGATAGGGAAGAAGGAACGTATTTTCAAATCCCTTGGTTATACTTTTGGCTTCATCGGTTTCCAGCCATTCCTGAAAGAGCGAAGAGAAGGATGTGGTATAAATAATCTTTCCATCGGCTATATTACGCATAACAATCTTTCCGTTGCCTTGCAATGGAAGCTCTGCCAGATGATGCTTTCGTCCTGCCCAGGCGGGAAGAGAAGATAATCCGTCCAGGCAGATACTTTGTTCGGATGCATTGCCGTTAAAGATATAATCTATACGAAGAGTTTTATCTGCAAAAAGGGCGGTGAAGACCTGTGCATAAATGGGCACGACAGTTATTAAACAGAGTAAGAGTACAATATACTTTTTCATATCCATTATAATTTAATCATTTCACAAAGATACGATTTTTGTCTGTATAACCCGGTATATGCGATTATTCTCTTTTTAGCAAGAAAAGTTATAATTCGTATTTTTATTGGAGAAAAAATGGCTAACTTTGCACATTGCCGTAGCGGAATACGGTGAAATCATTCATTTAATTAATTATTGAGATTAGAAATGGGACATCATCAATTGGATACTTTAGACGAGCAAATACTGCAGTTGATCGCCGATAATGCGCGCATTCCTTTCCTTGAAGTAGCCAGAGCCTGCAATGTCTCTGGAGCGGCTATTCACCAGCGCATCCAGAAACTCACCAATCTGGGAATATTGAAAGGCTCGGAATACGTTATAGATCCGGAGAAGATAGGATATGAAACTTGTGCATATATCGGAATCTATTTAAAAGATCCCGCTACTTTTGATGCCGTGACAAAAGCGTTGGAGGCTATTCCCGAAATCGTGGAGTGCCACTTTACTACAGGTAAGTACGATATGTTTATTAAACTGTATGCACGGAATAATCATCACCTGTTGAGCATTATTCATGATAAGCTGCAACCGTTGGGATTATCACGTACGGAAACGCTGATTTCATTCCATGAAGCGATTAAACGTCAGATGCCGATAGTAATAGACGATGAGGAAGAATAGTCCTATCGGCGGATATAATCGACAAAAGCATAAGGGCAGGGATGCTTCTCGTCTATCGGATGAGCATCCCTGCTTTTTTCTTGCCAGATTTCGAGGTCTACGTCCGGGAAGTAAGCGTCCGCCCGGGGAGCTTCAGCATCTATTTCAGTAAGACAGAGTGCATCTGCCAGAGGGAGCGCCTGACGGTACACGCTGGCTCCGCCCATGATATAGACTTGCTCATCCTGCTCGCAGTTTTTCAAGGCTTCCTCAAGAGAGGGGAACACTTCTGCTCCCGGGCATTGGGTGTCGGGATGCGTAGACAAGACGATATTGCGGCGGTTTGGCAAGGCGCCTTTGGGGAGTGACTCAAACGTTTTTCGTCCCATGATGATTGTATTTCCCGTGGTAAGCGCTTTGAAGCGTTTCAGGTCATTGGGGAGCCAGAATAATAACTTGTTTTCATAACCGATACCCATGCGGCGGTCTACTGCGGCAATAATGCTAATCATATATCTAATATAATCAAATGGTTTTCAATGATAAAGGACATCTTTTTATACCGCTACCTTTCCGGCGATATGCGGATGCGGGTCATAATTTACTAATTCGAAGTCCTCATACGTAAAGTCGAAGATACTCTTCACATCCGGATTGATTCTCATTTGCGGGAGCGTTCTCGGCTCACGGCTCAGTTGGAGTTTCACTTGTTCCAAATGGTTCAGATAGATATGCGCATCTCCTAAAGTATGTACGAAATCCCCTGCTTTCAGTCCGGTCACTTGCGCCACCATTTGCAGGAGCAATGCGTACGATGCGATATTGAAAGGCACTCCCAAGAAAATATCAGCGCTGCGCTGGTAAAGTTGCAGGCTGAGCCGTCCGTTGGCTACATAAAACTGGAAGAATGCGTGGCAGGGCGGCAGATTCATGTTGTCCAAATCACCGACGTTCCAGGCGCTCACTATAATACGGCGTGAGTCTGGATTGTGTTTGATTGTTTCCACCGCTTCACTGATTTGGTCAATTGTTCCGCCTTTGTAATCCGGCCACGAACGCCATTGGTAACCGTAGATATGTCCCAAATCCCCATTTTCATCAGCCCATTCATTCCAGATGCGTACCCCGTTCTCTTGCAGGTACTTTACATTCGTATCCCCCTTTAAGAACCATAGCAGTTCGTGGATAATAGATTTCAAATGGAGTTTTTTGGTTGTCAGACAAGGAAAACCTTCGTCCATATTAAAACGCATCTGATGTCCGAATACGCTGATGGTACCCGTACCCGTGCGGTCGCTTTTCTCTATGCCTTCAGTCAGCACGCGGTTGAGCAAGTCTAAATATTGTTTCATGGGTTATTTATTAAACGCTTTGCCAAAGGTAGACAAAGTTCTCGGGAAATTAAAGATTCGGGATTAAAAAATAGTGGAACGGCTTATAGGAACGGGGTCAGCAAATTACCCACCCAACCGATAAACTTCTTCCAGCCGGAACGCTTCTTCCATATTTCGGGAGTAAGCAGGGTACTGTTCTTCTTATCCCTTTCGAACATGCTGTTCAGTTGATGCGTTGTCAGCGGGTCGAAGATGAAAGCGTTTGTTTCATAGTCGTAGCGTAAACTGCGGCTGTTGAGGTTTGCCGTGCCTACTGTGCAGAAAGAGCTGTCCACCATCATTACTTTGGAATGGTGGAATCCGTCCTTGAACAAGTAGATTTTTGCTCCCCGTTTCATCAGTTTGTGTGCGATGTAGAACGAAGCTTCGGGAGTAAAAGGAATGTCCGATACTGCCGGTATCATTATCTCCACTTCCGTACCTTTCTTTAACGCTTTCTTGATGGCTTTACGAATGGATTTCGTCGGCACGAAATAAGGATTTACTATCTGGATGTTTTTCCGGGCGGCTTCTATTGAAACGGCGTAGGCATGGCTGATGGAACGGGGCGTTTCCCGCGGAGTACGGTCTACTATCGAAATCTCCTCGGCTATGCTGTCCGGAAATTGGGGCAGGTCGGGGAAGTAGGCCGGACCGCCGATGTGTTGTCCGGTTTCCTGATTCCACATCGTCAGGAAGATACCTTGCAGATAGCGTACCGCATCTCCTTCTATGTGCATGTGTATATCGTGCCATTTACCGATTTTGGGCAGACCGTTGATGTAATAGTCGGCAATGTTCATTCCGCCTGTATAACCGATTTTTCCGTCGATGACGACAATCTTGCGGTGGTCGCGGTGCATGGCGTGGTTGATATAAGGAAAGGTGATAGGGTCGAACTTGATAATTTCGATGCCGCGTGCCTTTATCGCTTGCAAATGACGCTTTTTCAGCGGTTGGTTGTTCGACCAGTTACCGAACGCATCGAACATGGCACGCACTTCTACACCCTCTTTTACCTTTTCCGCCAGTAAGTCAAAGAGAGCGTTGGCGATAGAGTCGTTACGGAAATTGAAATATTCCAGGTGGATGTGATGCCGGGCATGGCGAATCGTTTCAAATAAATCGGTGAATTTGTCACGGCCGGTCATTAACAGTTCAACTTTATTGTTGCAGGTCAGGGGGATTCCCATTTCCCGCATATAGCCCATTACAAGAGAGTCGCTGGTACTTTGCGCCCGGATGCTTCCAAAGAATAAAGTAAATAATATGATGAATAGAACCTGTCTCAAAACTTTGTAAGTTTATTTAGTTTTATGAGTTGGCAAATATACAATATATCATTGAGATATGTTCATTCGTTTATAAAAAATTAGCCCTTGCCTTACTGTAAATAAGGTAGGGGCTAAGTACATTATCCTGCGGGGAAGTTTATTTATCCTGCGAGAAAAATACGGTTCGCAATAACCGCGGCGTTTAAGCCAGCGAACATATTTTTCGATAGAGCAGGAAAAGCAACACTATGCCTGCGACCAATAGAGATTTGGGGCTGGCTTCGGTAACTCCGCTTTGGGTGGCAACGGTAAATGTTTCACGGAGCGTGCCCAGTACCAGTTGCAGACCGTCGAAAGCAAAGAACAGCACTAACGCCAGTGTGAAACAAAACGTTGCCCATAATTGTGAAATCCGTCGGGTACGGTCGGGCAGATGGCGCATCACACGGCGGGTGAAACCATTGTCCGGTATTTCCTGCCGGTTTTCGTCAAAGAAAGCAACTAAGAGTTTATCATCGTTTTCCATCATAACCATTTTGTTTTAAGTAGGTAGCCATTTTTTCTTTGGCCCGTGACAGGTGGCTTTTTACAGTTCCTGCGGGGCAACCGGTAATACCTGCAATTTTCTCGATACTCTGGTCTTCCATGTAAAAGAGAGTGATGCAGGTTCGTTCCATTTCTTTCAGCATACTCAGCGCACGGTAAATATCCATGCGCCGTCCTATGTCGTTTTGCAGCGTACTGCATTGTGCATCCACTTGGCGCGTTTCCAGGCAGTCTGTCTCTTTACGGGTGCGAAGATAATCATAAAATACATTATAAGCAATACGGTAGAGCCAGGTAGAGAAACTGGATAAGTTTTTGAACGAGGCCAGGTTGGTGTACGCTTTAATGAATGTATCCTGCGCCAAGTCATCGCTCAATTCGCTGTCGCCGCAGGTCAGGTGCAGAAAGAATCGCCGTACGGACGACTGGTACTTTCCTACCAACTGGTCGAAGGCCCTGGTGTTGCGAAACACCACGACCTGTGCGACTAACGATATATCATTGAGCTGACTCATTTTTCTTCAATCTTTTCCGGAAAGGCCGTCCTCGCAGTATCGGCTTTCTCCTTGTTTTTAGGCGCTCTGTCCTGCTGCGTGTAGTAGATAACGAGCTGTCCGAAGCCTGTGAACATTATAAGCAGACCGATGCAGCCCAGTCCGAATTCGTCGGTAATGGCCCAAAGGAAGATGAACAGTCCGATACCGACAAACACATTTTTGATTCCCTTGCTGCGGATATCTATCGAGTCGGTCTCTTTAAACAGGTTTTCCGGTAGCGGTTGCCCACTGGCCAGCGCTTGCTCTACCAGGCGGTACTTGGCTTTCCGGTTTTTATAGCGGAAGAAGAATATGATGAATACAATCACCAGAGGGAATCCGAATACGAACACGATGGCCGTAATGGCGATAGCCGCCTCTTTGGCGTCATGACCAAGGTTCCAGCCGAAATCGTAAGCACTGCTGTGGTGCTTGTAATCCTTATGGTTTTCCGTGCCGCTGCTTGGGCTGTTTTCGTAAGTCATGACGCTAAGGGTGTCCGTAACGGCTTTTCCGTCAATCATGGTGTCCCTCAGTTCT
Source organism: Bacteroides sp. 44_46 (assembly GCF_001915465.1). Taxonomy (NCBI): domain Bacteria; kingdom Pseudomonadati; phylum Bacteroidota; class Bacteroidia; order Bacteroidales; family Bacteroidaceae; genus Bacteroides; species Bacteroides sp. 44_46. The sequence continues at coordinate 176,838 of NZ_MNQO01000013.1, forward strand.
ATAACTCTCTGCTTGTTTCCCAGACTGTCGTTTTCCGTAACGGTTCTGTTCTTTCCCTGTGCCAACGTGCAGAGCATCATGGCTGTCATTAATGCGAAGATGATACGTTTCATAATCATGTTATTTTTGTTTTTATTGGTTTCTTTGTGTGTTAGACGCATCCGGATATCCGGAAAGTTGCAAAGAGACGATATTTTTTTTAGAATGGTTGTATTCAGGACGGAAAACTTTGTAATGGTTGCCATATTTCGCAGGTTATTTATAACAATATGTAGGTATTATTTGCAATTATAAGAACTTTTACCCTCATAATCCGTTTAATCTTAAAAAAAGTATTTTGGAGAAACTGCGGAGCATAATAAGAATCTTCCTTCCTCTCTTATTCATAACTTATTTGGGAGGAATTACTCTGTTTACTCACTCGCATGTGGTGAATGGGGTGATTATTGTACACTCTCACCCGTTTAAAGGGGAGCATGAGCATACAGAGGTACAATTGGAAACGATTTTTTATCTTTCTTCCTTTATCCTTTCTTCGCTTCCGGAACTTCTGACTGCCGTGTCGGCTTTTTTATTCGTACTACGCATATTGGGAACATCGTTGATAGAACGTATTATATATGTTAAACCTTGTAGCAGCGTCAACCTGCGGGCACCCCCTCTCTCTTGCTGATGCGGTTCCCGGAAGCGGGAGTAAGGAATTCAATAGTATTAACCATCATTTTATAGAATAGAGTACATGAAGAAATATATATATTTTTTTGTGGTGGGAGCGGTATGTCTGTTGCTCTCAGCCACTGCCTATGCCGAAGATTTAAATAATTCCGATGCTAATATTATCGGACACGTATTAGAGAAAAGCTCTCAGGAGCATTTACCTTATATTACCGTATCTTTAAAAGGTACGACCATTGGCACGATGACTGACGCCACGGGACATTATTTTTTGAAAAACCTGCCGGAAGGTGATTTTATTCTTCAAGTCAGTGCGGTAGGTTATAAAGCACAGAGCCGCAAAGTGACTTTGAAACGGGGGAAAACGCTGGAAGAGAATTTCGAGTTGGAGGAAGACTTGATTGCTTTGGATGGAGTAGTAGTAACCGCCAATCGTAGTGAAACAACACGTCGCATGGCCCCTACTTTAGTCAATGTAATGGATTTCAAGTTGTTTGAGAATACCAATTCTGCTACTTTGTCTCAAGGATTGAATTTTCAGCCGGGCGTAAGGGTGGAGACTAATTGTCAGAATTGTGGCTTTCAGCAAGTGCGTATTAATGGTTTGGACGGGCCTTATACGCAGATATTGATAGATTCCCGACCTATATTCAGTGCATTGGCAGGGGTATATGGTTTGGAGCAGATACCCGCTAATATGATTGAACGTGTAGAGGTTATGAGGGGAGGCGGCTCGGCGCTGTTCGGTTCGTCTGCTATTGCCGGTACTATCAATATTATAACCAAAGAGCCGTTGCGCAATTCCGGCCAGCTATCACACACCATCACAGGAGTAGGAGGGACCTCGAGTTGGGATAACAGTACCACGATGAATGCTTCTCTTGTGACGGATAACAGTAAGGCGGGATTATATATTTTCGGTCAAAACCGTGAACGTAGCGGGTATGACAGTGACGGAGACGGTTTTACGGAACTTCCTAAACTGAAGAACCAGACAGTGGGTTTTCGGTCTTTTCTGAAAACGAGCGCGTATTCCAAGCTGACATTCGAGTATCATCATTTGCAGGAGTTCCGTCGTGGCGGCGACTTGCTGAACCGTCCGCCTCACGAAGCGAATATTGCGGAGCAATTACGGCATTCCATTAATAGCGGTGGCTTGAAGTTCGATTATTTTTCTCCCGATGAGAAACATCGGTTGAGCGTATATGCCTCTGCACAGCACATAGGGCGGGATAGCTATTATGGTGGTAATCAAGACTTGAATGCTTACGGAGCGACTAAGGACTTCACTTGGGTGGCAGGCTCGCAATACATCTACCATTTCGACCGTTGTCTTTTTATGCCTTCGGACCTGACGGGCGGAGTAGAGTATAACCAGGATAATCTGAAAGATGATATGTGGGGATACAACCGATATACAAACCAGAAGGTACATATTGCCGGCGCTTTTTTCCAGAATGAATGGAGAAACAGGCAGTGGAGCATTCTTTTGGGTGGACGCCTTGATAAACACAATTTAATCAATCATGTGATATTCAGCCCGCGTGCCAACATTCGCTTTAATCCGGTTGAAAACGTCAATTTACGTGCCAGCTATTCAGTCGGCTTCCGCGCCCCGCAGGCTTTTGACGAAGATTTGCATATTGAGAATGTCGGCGGGACGATTTCCATGATTGAGTTGGCTGATAACTTAAAGGAGGAAAAGTCGCAGAGCTTTAGCGTTTCCGCCGATGTGTACCATCGTTGGGGAGCATTTCAGGGGAACTTTCTGTTAGAGGGCTTTTATACCAATCTGTCGGACGTATTTGCTTTGCGGGAGATAGGAGTGCGTGACGGTACAATCATTAATGAGCGTTATAATGAAAAAGGTGCGAAAGTGTATGGACTGACATTGGAGGGAAAGATAGCCTATCTGAGCTTGCTGCAGTTGCAGGCCGGCATTACTTTACAAAAGGCCGATTACAAGAATGCGCGCACTTGGAGTGACGATGAGATGGTGCCAATGGAAAAGCGCATTTTCCGTACTCCTGATACTTACGGATATTTCACGCTTACCTACAATCCGTTGAAGTCTTTGCTGGTAGCTCTTTCCGGTACATATACCGGCAGCATGCTGGTAGAACACAAAGCCGGATATATAGAGAAAGACATAGCGGTGAATACTCCTGATTTTTGGGAACTGAATTTGAAAGTCGGTTATGACTTTACCGTTTATAAGAATATCGGTATACAGTTGAATGCAGGTGTACGGAACATTTTTAATGCCTATCAAAAAGATTTTGACCGTGGCAGCAAGCGAGATTCCGGTTATATTTATGGTCCCGGCATGCCCCGTTCTTACTTTGCAGGAGTAAAAATAAGCTATTAAGAAGTTGCGGGTAGTTCTTTGTATCGCCTTTTTATGTTACCTTTGCCGGCATAAAACAGTACGACACATGGAACTACCCGCTTCTTTCATAGACTATACCCGTTCCCTGCTGGGAGATGAGGAGTATACGGAATTAGTAACCGCTTTGGAGTCGGAGCAACCCGTCAGCATCCGGTTGAACCCGTTAAAGCCTTTTGGCTTTCAGTCCGGGGAGAGCGCGGTTCCCTGGTGTACTTCCGGCTTTTATCTTAAAGAGCGCCTGACGTTTACCTTCGATCCCTTGTTTCATGCAGGATGCTATTATGTGCAGGAAGCCTCGTCCATGTTTGTGGAACAGGCCTTAAGACAATATGCGGGCGAAGAACCGGCAGTGATGCTCGACCTCTGTGCCGCTCCGGGCGGTAAGTCGACGCATGTCCGCGGTATCCTTCCGGAAAATAGCTTGTTGGTAGCGAACGAGGTTATTCGCAACCGTTCCCAAATACTTGCCGAGAACCTGACTAAGTGGGGACATCCCGACGTTGTGGTTACTAACAGCGATCCGTCGGACTTTACACCGTTGGAAGAGTTCTTTGATGTGATATTGACGGATGTACCCTGTTCCGGTGAAGGCATGTTCCGTAAAGACCCTGTCGCCGTGAGCGAGTGGAGTTCGGAGAATGTGGAAATCTGCCGGCAGCGGCAACGGAGAATTATTTCGGACATCTGGCCTTGTCTGAAACCGGGTGGGCTATTGATATATAGCACCTGCACGTATAATACAAAAGAGAATGAAGAAAACGTCCGTTGGATAAAAGATGAATTCGGCGCGGAAGTACTCCCGCTCGATGTGGCGGAAGATTGGAATATAACGGGTAATTTATTGCAGGGAGAGCGGTTTCCGGTTTACCGCTTTTTGCCTCATAAGACAAAGGGTGAAGGCTTCTTTCTGGCTGTTCTCCGCAAGCCGGGGGCGAGCGTCCGTAAGTCCGGGGCTGAACAGGCGTTTGCCCTGGGCAAAGCTTCTGAAACTCCGGCTGTGAGGGGAGAAAACCCCAGGGGAAAGGGAAGGAAACCCCAGGGGAAAGGGATGAAAACTCCGGGGCTTTCTAAAGAGCAGCTTTCGGTATTGGCGGAATGGCTTCTTGCTCCGGATATATATGAGTTTATTCAAAAAGGCGGTAGTGTCAGCGCTTTCCCTAAACGCTATCTTCCGGAACTATCGGCATTGCAGTCGTTTGTGCGCATTGTGCAGGCCGGATTGGAGATTGCCGGACAGAAAGGTAAAGACTGGATTCCCGCTCATGCGCTGGCTGTGAGCCATGCATTGGCGCCGGATGCTTTCCCTCGCGAAGAAATATCCTATGAACAGGCCGTTGCCTATTTACGAAAAGAGGCTGTCACCCTTTCGGATGCAGCCCCTCGCGGAGTGGTTTTACTCACGTATAAGAATATGCCTCTTGGTTTTGTTAAGAATATCGGTAACCGTGCCAATAATCTTTATCCGCAGGAATGGCGCATTCGCAGCGGCCACTTGCCGGAAAAACCAAAAATAGTTATGAGTTATAAATAGTTATGAGTTATAAGTTATGAGTTATAAGTTACGAATCATAACTCATAACTTATAACTCCTACAACCTGCTCTTATATATCCGTGCCATTGCTTTTTGGTATTGATTTTCCAATTGCAAAAGGTTGGTTTTGCTTTGGAAAACAACGGAAACCTCTACGAAATACTCTATCATGCTGATTTGTCCGCCTGTAAGAGCCTGTTTCAGCAACGTCAAATCCTGTTGGTCTTGGAAGGTCTGTTTGTATTCTTGCATGGAGGCGTCCAGGTTGCGGGCTTCTTCATAGAGCTGCCATAGTTCGGAGCTTGCTTTTACTTTTGCGTTGTCTTTCTGGAAGTCGATGTTCATAGCCTGCGCTTTGGCTATCTTTACCTTTCCTTTATTTGCAAACAGAGGGAAGGAAAAGCCTACGACAACGCCGTTCAGCGGATGTCCTGACTCTGTATTGCGGCGATAGCCTAACTCCAGCTTCGGTAACCAGCCCTGCTTGCTTGCCGAAATAAGTTTGCGGGCTGCCGCACTCTCGTTGTCGAACGATTGCAGGGAAGGGTCGGCTGCCAATAGTTCATCGCATACCTGATGGAAATCGGCCGGCAATGGAATGGCGGGATACTCTGTCAGGCCGAGGGTTTGGGCGGTAGGTGTTGCCGTGCCGTCGGGAAAGGGGCGTCCGGGAGTAAGCGGCCGGTTGCCGTTAAGCACCAGCAATTCCTTGATTTTATTGTTCAGGGCTGTGCTGTTCGTACGGGATTCGGTACGGACATTCAGCAATTCCAGATTGATTTTATTTGTTTCCAGCGCATTGGCATCTCCTGTCGCCAATCGTTTGGCATACATGGCGGCCAGTTCCTCGGCGTTCTTCAATCGGGCGTCGAGCAGTTCCTGCTGATGTTGCAACATGATGATGTCCAGGCACACCTCTTTGGCTTGCAGCAATATCTGTTGGCGTATGGTTGCTGCCTGTGCGTCCAGCGCTCCGGTTTTGAGACGGTTCATCTTTCCCCTTGTTACATACAACGTAGGGAAATCGAAACTCTGGGAAACAACCATTTCGCCTACGGTCTCACTGCTGTTCTTGGAGTCCCAAAGATGGGCGTACGAGAGGGTGGGGTCAGGCAGATTGTTCTCTGTCTTGTTTTCCAGCTTCTGTGAGGAGATAAGTTGTGCATTGGCTTGCAACTCCTTGTTGTTCGCTTCTATCTGGCGAAGTACGGAGTCGATGCCTGTATTTTGCGCCCTCATCCCTATGCAGGAGAGGAGGGCGGCGGCTATAAGTATATGTTTCATACATTCTGTTATTAAGTTATTTACTCGTTATCGTGTCCACCTGTAATTGCCGGTTTCTTGTGCATCATCAGATAAACAATCGGAATAATGAAACCGTTCAGGAAAGTGGAAGTCAGCAATCCGCCCAGAATAACTTTTGCCATGGGGCTTTGTATCTCGTTGCCGGGCAGGTCGCCGCTGAGTGCCAACGGAATCAATGCAAGCGCACTGGACAGGGCGGTCATCAGGATCGGATTCAATCTGTCCAACGAACCGCGTATCACGCTGTCGTACACTCCGTACCCTTCTTCCTGTTGCAAATGGTTGTAATGGCTTATCAGCAGCATACCGTTTCGGGTGGCGATACCGAATAGCGAGATAAAGCCGATGATGGCGGGAATGCTGACTTCACCCGTTGTGATGAGCAGGGCGAATACACCGCCAATCAATGCCAAAGGCAGGTTGATAAGGATAATCGCACTTTCCTTTACGCTACGGAATTCATGATACAGCAGCAGGAATATCACCACGATGGACATGAATGAAGTCAAGGCCAGTGTGCGGCTTGCGGCCTGTTCGCTTTCAAACTGACCGCCGTATTCGATGTGATAACCTTCCGGCAGTTTCACCGAGGCGTCCACACGTTCCTGTATGTCGTTTACCACGCTGCGCAGGTCACGGTCGGCCACGTTGGCGGAGATTACGATTTTCCGTTTCACGTTCTCGCGGCTGATGGTGTTCGGACCCATTGCCGAGCGGACTTCCGCTACATAGTTCAGCGGTATTTTCTGTCCGTTGCCGGTATCGATCATCAGGTTGCGTATCTTTTCCATTTCATCCCGCAAGTCGTCCTTTACGCGTACGGTCAGGTCGAAGCTTTTTCCTTTCTCATATACCTGGGATACGGACTCACCGGCAAGGCATACATTGACAAACTCCGAGAACTCCGGCAAGGAAATACCATATTTGGCAAGCACTTCCCGCTTGGGAGCGATGATGAGCTGCGGACGTTCGATCTGTTGTTCCACGTTCAGGTCGGCAATGCCGGGAATGTCCTGAATGGTGTTCTTGATTTCATTACCCAAAGAGAACATACGGTTCAAATCGTCGCCGAACAGCTTGATGGCTATGTTGGCTTTCGTACCGGACAACATGGCGTCGATACGGTGGCTGATAGGTTGCCCGATTTCTACATTGGCGCCCACAATCGTGCCCAGCTTTTCGCGTACGTCGGCCACCAGCTCGCTGCGCGAACGGTCTTTCAGTTCGAACGGAGCTTCTATTTCGGAGACATTCACGCCTAAGGCATGCTCGTCCAGTTCGGCACGTCCGGTCTTGCGGGCTACGGTCTGTATTTCGGGGATGGAAAGCAGCAGCTCTTCGGCACGATGTCCTATCTTGTCACTTTCTTCCAGCGAGATACCCGGCAGGGACGATATGTTGATTGTGAACGAACCTTCATTAAACGGCGGCAGGAACGAACGTCCCAATGTGAAGAAGCAGGCAAGCGCCACCACAAACAGGCCGATGGTTCCGCCCAATACGCTCTTCTTATGCCCCAGCACAAAGGTAAGAGCCGTGCCGTACCATTCTTTCATTTTGCGCGCTACCGGCGAGTCGCCGGTGGAACGTTTTTCATCTTTTATCTTTTCTCTTCCCAACAGATAGGAACACAGTACAGGCGTCACTGTCAGCGCCACGACCGTGGAAGCAGCCAGCGCCACGATGAACGCGATGCCCAGAGGTACGAGCATCCGGCCTTCCATGCCGCTCAGGAAGAATAACGGAACGAAACTTACCACAATGATAAGCGTGGAGTTCAGGATAGGCATACGTACTTCTTTGGAAGCGTTGAACACGACTTCCAGTATCGACAGGCGTTCCGCTTCCGGTTTCAGCCGGTTTTCCCGCAATCGCTTGTACACGTTCTCCACATCGACAATGGCGTCATCTACCAGCGAGCCGATGGCGATAGCCATACCGCCGAGGCTCATTGTGTTGATGGTGAATCCCATATAGTGCAACGCCAGCAGCGAAGCTATCAGTGACAAGGGAAGCGTCACCAGCGAGATTACGGTAGTCCGTACATTGGCAAGGAACAGGAACAGGACGATAACGACGAAGATACCGCCTTCGAACAGTGATTTCTGTACGTTACCGATGGAGCTTTCTATAAAGCGGCTTTGTCTGAAAATGTCGGTGCTGACCTTCACATCGGACGGCAGGTTCTTCTGCAAGTCTTTCAGGGATGTTTCCAGCTTGTCGGTCAGTTCCAGAGTGCTTGTGGCGGGTTGCTTGGTCACGGTCAGCAGTACGGCGGGTTTGCCGCGTTCGGAAGCCGTACCCAGTTTCGGAAGCTTGGCTCCGATACGTACATCCGCTATGTCTTCCAGTAATACGGGAGAAGCGGCGGCCAAAGGCCGGGCGTTGGCGGTTGCGGTCTGTGCACCGCCGTCCTGCAGCTTGACTACGGCTTTTGCCAGTTGTTCTACCCGGTCGGTGGAGATTACCCCGCGTACGATGTATTCGTTTCCGTATTCATAAAGTACCCCGCCGTTGGCATTCAGATTCATCTCGCGCGTAACGTTCATCACTTCGGTAAGGGTTACGCCGTAATGACGCATTCGTTCCGGGTCGAGTTGTATCTGGTATTCTTTAATATCGCCACCCAGCACGGCAACTTGCGCCACGCCGCCGGTAGAAAGAAGGCGCGGGCGGATAGTCCAGTCGGCTATGGTGCGCAGGTCGAGCATGGAAGTCGAGTCGGCGGTCAGTCCCACAATCAGCATCTCGCCTAAGATAGACGATTGCGGGCCGAGGGTCGGCTTGCCTACGTTAGAGGGAAGGGATTCGCTGACAACCGCCAGCTTCTCGCTTACAATCTGGCGTGCCAGGTAAACGTCCGTTTCCCAATCGAATTCAACCCATACGACGGAGAAGCCGTTGGTGGACGAAGAACGTACGCGACGTACTCCCGTAGCGCCGTTTACGGCTGTTTCCACAGGAAAAGTAACCAGTTGTTCCACTTCCTCGGCCGCCATGCCGTTGGCTTCGGTCATGATAACCACGGTCGGCGCATTCAAGTCGGGGAACACATCCACTTCCGTATGCATTGCGGTATACGTACCGCCAATCAGCAGCAGTACCGACGCCACCAGCACCAGTATGCGGTTCTGAAGAGAGAAATGTATAATCTTGTTTAGCATGATTTCTTTAGTTATGAGTTGTGAGCTATGAGTTATAAAGTTATCAAGTTACGCGTTTTTATCAGCAAATAGCTTATAACTAATAACTCATCACCGAATTAGTGTTCGTGGCTGTGCGCCGGAATTGCGTTGGTAGCGCCTGCAAGTTTCACCTGATAAGCGCCCTGGGTCACGACTTTGTCACCTGCTTTGACGCCGGAAAGGATTTGCACCTTCTCGCCGTTATCGGCTCCGAGAGTGACGAGTTGCTTTTTGTATCCTTCCTCATCCACTTGCAGATATACGAAGAAACTGCCTTGTTCTTCGGTCAGAGCTGTATGGGGGAGTGAAATAACGTTCTCCATAGGAGAGGAGAGCAGGAATATTTCGACAAAAGAACCGGGAATGACATCTCCTTTGTTATCGAATTCAAAGGTAACGGGCACATAGTAGCCGTTGTCGCCCGATGCCTTTCCGTAAGAAAGCAGGCGGCCGTTCAAGTCCTTCAGTGTATATACCTTATTGTTGTAGGGAGTACGGAAGTTGGCGGAACCGATGGTGCGGAGATAAGGATAATACTTCTCCGAAACATCGGCGCGCAGGAACAGTCTGCGGTTTTGAGTGATGCTTACGAGCGGCTGGCCTACGGTAACATAGTCGCCTTCCTTTACTAACAGATTTTTCACATACCCGTTGATAGGAGAAGGCACGGCCTGTCCCTGAGCCGAATGGTTCTTGGCAACGGCCTCGTAGCTGATACGGGCGTTCTCATACGCCTGTCGAGCTTGGGCGAAGTCTTTCTCCGAAACGATTTTATTGGGGAGAAGCTCTTTCATCCGTTCGTACTCTTTCCTGGCTGTTTCGTAAGCGATGCGTGCTCTTTGTACGGGGTCTCCGTCTGCCATGTTTTTGGATGAGAGCACTACGAGCGGCGTGCCTTTGCTCACGCTCATACCTTCTACTACTTTGCCATGGAACGAAACTACGCCCGCCACCGTAGCTACGGCAACGCTTTCATCGCCTTGCGCGGCCATTACCTGACCGCTGGTTTTTATTACCTGATTGAATACGCCCGGCTCGATGATGTCCGCCTTTACTCCGGCAGCCTGCGCTTTGGCCGGCGGCAATATGATTTCGTCACTGTGCGCGGCGGCGGCTTCCGCACCGTGGTCATGTCCGTCGTCATGCTTATGTCCGGCGCCTTCGTTCGCATGGTCGTGCCCTTCGTGGTCATGCCCCGCATGAGCGTGTTCTTCCGTTTCGTGATTATGTCCTTCACCGGACTTGCTGTTACAGGAGCTTAACAGGAATAATCCTATAACTCCCATGAATATAAACTTCTTCATGATAATTGTTTTTGTTCTTAACTTGTTTCGGATTGCAAAATTAGGGAATGGACGGTGCAACCGAGTTGCATACATTCCGGTGCCGGCAGCATGGCCGCTTTTGGCGGCTGTCGGTCAGGCAAGAACAAAAGGTGGCGCGCGAAGCCCTTTGGCACGTGTAATGAACGTGCCATGAAGAGATTCCAAGTAGACGAACTCTTGCCTTATACCTGTTTCTTCGGGTAAAGTCAGGAGTTTGAGCAACGGTTCGGAAAATAAAGTATGTACCCACACGAAACAGGGCTGTAAGTTACTGTTGTCCGAGCTGGGCGTCTGTTGGTAGAAATGAGTGGTCATGCAGCCGGTGTCGCAGCAACAATGCTCGTTGCAAGGACCCTGATGATGACAGCATCCGTCGGACGGCAGGTCGTTTTTCATACAGATTGCGCCGTCTTCGTGGTGATGATGGGGAATGACAGGTACTATCAGCATAATCATGCTGATGAAGAACAGGAAATATGCGATGTACCTTTTCGTTTTCATTCTTCTCTCTTTGATTGGCCGCAAAGATAGAAGTTAATCATTTAACTGCCAAACGCAAGATGCTAAAAAGCCTTGAATAAGTCATTTAATCCTTCGCTCATGCTGGGATGCGTAAAGATGAAGTCACGCAGGGCGCTGTAATGCAGGTCGTTCTTCATGGCCAGCGATACCAGGTTGATGACTTCGGGCGCATCGACGCAAAACAGGGTACAGCCTATTATGCGTCCCGTATGCGCGTTGACGATGGCTTTCATCATACCGTCTATGTGCTGCAATGTACGGGCGCGCGGTATGGCGGCGGCAGGCAGCCGGGACACTTGGAGCGAATAACCGCGTTTCACGGCTTCTTCTTCGGTCAGGCCGATATGCGCCAGTGGCGGGTCTGTAAAAATTACATAGGGCACCGGAACCCTGTCATCGGTATTTCGCTTCTTGTTGCCGAACAATTGGTTGGCGATAACGCGGAAGTCATCGATGGATAAATAGTCGTACAAAGCGCCGCCTCTTACGTCTCCCATGGCCCATATGTGCGGGGAAGAAGTCTGAAGATGCCCGTTGACAATGACGGCTCCCTGAGCGTCGGTGCGTATGCCGGCCGCGTGCAGATTGAGCTCGTCGGTCATCGGCCTGCGCCCGGTGGCAAGCAGCAGGGCGTCTCCTTCCAAAAAGTAGGGAGTACCGTCGGCATTGTCCGTATAGGTCAGTGTCACGCCGTCGGCGGTATCGTATACGGACAGGGCATAGGCGTTCAAACGTATCTCGATGCCTTTCCTTTTCAGAGATTCCAGCATGGACTCCGCGATGTCCCGGTCTGATTTGGGCATGAAGCGGCTGCCCGATTCCAATAGCGTGACTTGGCTTCCAAAGCCCGCGTACATCGTGGCGAGTTCCATTCCGATGGCTCCGGCGCCGAGAATGAGCAGGCGATGGGGAAGCTTGCTCTGCCGGAGCAGCGTTTCGCTGGTGAACACATGCTTACTTCCGTTGATGCCTTCCACATCGGGCAGGATAGGGGTAGACCCGGTATTGATAAAGACTTCTTTCCCTTTGAGGAGAATTTCCTTTTTATCCCGGGAAACGACCTTTACCGTATCGTTGGACGCAAAGGATGCCGTACCGTCATACAAGGTAATGTTGGGATGGGCTTTTATATGTTCGTAATTCTTGTCCCGCAAGAATGACACGAGCTTGTTTTTCCGCCCGACGGCGAGCGCATAGTACTTGGCCTGATTGCTGTAATCGTCCCGGTAGAGCCGTTCGGCCTGTTCCGATTCGTGAATAAGCGTCTTGGTGGGAATGCACCCTGCGTTTACACATGTCCCCCCGTACATCTGCGGGGAACGTTCAATGATTGCCACTTTCCAGTTACGGTTGGCAAGTTCGGCTGCCAGCAGTTTCCCGCCTTTGCCAAACCCTATGATGATAGCGTCATATTGTTTCATTTAATTCGTAGTTAAGGATTTATGGAAATGAAACAACAGGAGCAATTTATTTGTTGCGGGAAGTTAGTTAATGAAAGTTTACCGTTCCAGTTCGCGAAGCGAATCCATTTTCTTCTTTTCAAGGAATTCATAGATACCGCTCAAATGCTCGGTTACCCGTTTGTTGCCGAACTCATAAACTTTGCTCACCAGCCCGTCCAGGAAGTCACGGTCGTGGCTTACGAGTATCAGAGTGCCGTCGAAATCCATGAGAGCCTGTTTCAGAATATCTTTGGTTTTCATGTCCAGGTGGTTGGTAGGCTCATCCAGAATCAACAAGTTTACGGGCTCCAGCAGCAGCTTAATCATGGCCAGTCGTGTACGTTCGCCGCCGGACAGCACTTTTACTTTCTTCATGGACTCTTCCGGACCGCCAAACATGAAAGCTCCCAGCAAGTCGCGTATCTTGTTGCGTATTTCGCCTTTGGCCACGTCGTCGATGGTTTGGAATACGGTCAGGTTCTCATCCAGCAAGGATGCCTGGTTTTGGGCGAAATAACCTATCTGTACATTATGACCGATGGTAAGCGTTCCTTCGTGTTCCAGTTCTCCCATGATGCACTTTACCAGCGTGGATTTACCTTCGCCGTTCTTGCCTACGAAAGCCACTTTGTCGCCTCTCTCTATGGTGAGGTTGGCATTTTTGAACACGACGTGCTCTCCGTATGTCTTTCCTACATTCTCCATAATGACCGGATAATTGCCGGAACGCGGAGAGGGCGGGAACTTCAGCCGCAAGGCCGAGGTATCTTCTTCATCTACTTCCAGCAGTACCAGTTTCTCCAACATCTTGACACGGCTTTGCACTTGCAGGGTTTTGGAATAGGTCCCTTTGAAACGCTCGATGAATTCTTTGGTTTCGGCGATGAACTTCTGTTGCTCGTCATAAGCCTTTTGCTGCTGTTCGCGGCGTTCTTTGCGGAGTTCCAGGTATTTGGAGTAGTTTACTTTGTAATCGTAAATGCGTCCCATGGTTACCTCAATGGTGCGGGTCGTGATGTTATCCACGAATTTGCGGTCGTGGCTGATGACGATAACGGCTTTCCCGTTGTTGATAAGGAAGTCTTCCAGCCATTGGATGGACTCGATGTCCAGGTGGTTGGTCGGCTCGTCCAGCAGGAGCACGTCCGGCTTCTGCAACAGCAGTTTGGCGAGTTCGATACGCATGCGCCAGCCGCCGCTGAAGTCGCTGGTCTGGCGGTTGAAGTCCTCTCTTGTGAATCCGAGGCCGAGCAATGCCTTTTCAACGTCCTCTTCGTAATTGGTGGCGTCGATGGCGTAGAATTTCTCGCTTAGGGCGGACACCTGCTCGATAAGTTCCATGTAGCTGTCGCTTTCGTAGTCGGTACGGGTTTCCAGCTCTTTGTTCATACGGTCTATTTCGGCTTCCATTTCATGCAGGTGGGCAAAGGCCTGCGCGGTTTCCTGAAAAACGGTGCGTCCGTCCTCTGTCATCAGGTGCTGGGGAAGATAGGCGATGACGCAATCTTTGGGAGCGGAAATTTTACCGCGGGTAGGTTGCCGCACCCCGGCAAGTATCTTTAACAGCGTACTTTTCCCGGCTCCGTTTTTGCCCATGAGGGCGATACGGTCTTTTTCGTTGATTACGAAAGATATGTCACTGAATAAGGTTGTGCCGCCAAATTCTACGGCGAGTCCGTCAATAGAAATCATTATGTCATTTTTAAAAATAAGGTGCAAAGATAATGCAAATATATTATTTTTTATATCTTTGTCTCGGACAAACAATAATATAGGTCATGGAAATCGGAAATCAATCAGTAGATTACCGCCCGCTCATTCTCGTCGCGGAAGATGATGATAGTAATTTTAAATTAATAAAAGCTATTATAGGAAAAAGGTGTGAGATAATGTGGGCGAAGAACGGTGAGGAGATCGTCTCTTTGTTTCACGAGAATCGTGACAAAACGGATGCGATACTGATGGACATCAAGATGCCTATTATGAACGGATTGGAAGCTACGCGGCTCATACGTGAGGAAGGCGGAACATTACCTATCATCATGCAGACGGCCTACGCGTTCTCCGCCGACCGTGAAAACGCCATCAAAAGCGGCGCTTCGGAAGTATTGGTAAAGCCTATTACGTTGCAGGCATTGCGCGACTGTCTGAGCAGTTTCCTGCCCAGGCTGAAGTGGTAGGCTCCCGACAGGAAAGGGACGGAATCCTCTTAATTGAATTAACAAGCGTATACGACGCGGATAGCGGGAGTGAAAAAAAATAGGCGTAGCTGAACAAAGTTTATTTTCTTCTGTTAATGAAGTCTAACCAAACTTTAACGGAATGAATAGTAAACTGCGCTTTTTCTTAACCTCACTGTTTATACTCTTCGTGGTGACGTTATATGCCGCTCCGGGCGGCGATATCCGTGTATCGGGCGTTGTGATGTCGGAAGGGGAACCTTTGCCGGGAGCATCGGTATTGGTGAAAGGAACTCACAACGGAACGGTAACCGACGTCGATGGAAAATATACCCTTACCGTACCGGCGGACGCTACACTGGTCTTTAGCTTCATCGGGCTGAAAACCACCGAACAAAAAGTCAATGGGCGTTCGGTCATTAATGCGGAACTGATTCCGGACAGTGAACAACTGGATGAGGTAATGGTGGTGGCTTACGCCACTGCCAAGAAGTATAGCTTCACGGGAGCGGCTTCCACGGTCAAGGGGAGCGAAATAGCCAAGATGCAGGTATCCAACGTGTCGCGTGCGCTCGAGGGAACGGTGTCCGGACTTCAGGCAAGCGCGCCCAGCGGCCAGCCGGGTACGGATGCGGAAATACGTATTCGCGGCATCGGCTCTATCAATGCTTCGAGCGCTCCGCTTTATGTGGTGGACGGCGTACCTTTCGACGGCAGCATCAACTCCATTAATCCGGAAGATATAGCCTCGTTGACGGTTTTGAAAGACGCCGCTTCGGCAGCCCTCTACGGTTCGCGTGGGGCCAACGGTGTCATCATCATCACCACCAAGCAGGGACAGACCGACTCGAAAACCACGGTCAGCGTCAATGCCAGCTTCGGCGGCTCCAACCGGGCTATCCGCGATTACGACCGTGTCGGTACCGATCAGTACTTTGAGCTCTATTGGGAAGCATTGCGCAACCAATATGCTCTGAACACGGATAAATATACTCCGCAGACCGCAGCCGCACAGGCTTCTAAAGACCTGGTGGGCAAGTTGATGGGCGGTGGACCTAACCCTTATGGCCCCAACTATCCGCAACCGGTGGGCACGGACGGCAAGCTGCTTGCCGGAGCTACTCCGCTTTGGAATGTGGACTGGCAGAAAGAAATGGAGCAACAGGCGTTGCGTACGGAAATCGGATTGAATGTTTCCGGAGGCGGAAAGACCAATCAGTACTATTTCTCGGCCGGTTATCTGAATGACAAGGGTATTGCCCTTGAATCCGGTTACCAACGTTTCAACCTGCGTTCCAATATCTCGAGCGAGATAACCGGTTGGTTGCGTGGCGGCGTGAACATGAGCTACGCCCACTCCATACAGAATTATCCGGTGTCGTCCGATACCAAGACAAGCAATGTCATCAATGCCGGACGTCTAATGCCCGATTTCTACCCTGTTTACGAGATGAACGCCAACGGCACATACAAGCTCGACTCGGAAGGAAAGCGGATTTACGATTTCGGTTCCTACCGGCCGTCAGGAGCCACGGCCAACTGGAACCTGCCCGCAACCTTGCCCAATGATAAATCCGAGCGTATGCGGGATGAGTTCTCCGGACGTACCTTCCTTGAGGTCACTTTCCTGGAAGGATTGAATTTCAAGACCAGCTTCAACTTCGACCTGATAGATTACAATACGCTGGATTATACCAACCCCAAAATTGGCCCTGCGGTCAATACGGGTGGCGGAGCAAGCCGCGAATATACCCGCACTTTCTCCTGGACATGGAATAATATTGTGACTTACGATAAGACTGTCGGCGAGCATCATTTCAATATCCTTGCCGGACAAGAGGCTTACTCTTACCGTTATGATGTGTTACAGGCCGCACGCAGCAACATGGCTGTGCCCGATATGCCGGAGTTGGCCGTCGGTTCGCTTGTAACCGCAGGTACGGGGTATCGCATTGACTATTCACTGTTGGGCTATCTTATTAATACCCGGTACGACTACCGGAGCAAGTATTTCTTCTCCGCTTCCTACCGTCGCGACGGTTCTTCGCGTTTCGCGCCGGGCACACGCTGGGGCAACTTCTGGTCATTGGGAGCTTCGTGGCGCATAGACCGCGAAGAATTCATGCAGAGCGCCACCGACTGGCTCTCCGCCCTGACCTTAAAGGCCAGCTACGGAGCGCAAGGCAATGACAATCTGGGCACTTACTATGCCAGCAGCGGACTGTATTCCATCGTTTCGCAAGCGGGTGAGAACGCTTTGGTGTCCGACCGCCTTGCAACGCCCGCCTTGAAATGGGAGACTAATCTCAACCTCAATGTAGGCATTGATTTCTCATTGTTCGACAACCGTTTCTCCGGTTCGTTCGATTTCTTCCAGCGCCGTTCCAAAGACCTGCTGTATTCCCGTCCTTTGGCAACTTCCCTGGGTTATACCTCGATGGATGAGAATATAGGCGCATTGAAGAATACGGGCTTTGAGATAGACCTTAAAGGAACGCTCATACACACCCGTGATTTTATGTGGCGTATGGGCGTCAACCTTACGCACTACAAGAATGTCGTGACCGACCTACCGTTGAAAGACATGCCTGTTACAGGGGTTACCCGTTTGAAAGAGGGACGTTCGGTTTACGATTTCTATCTGCGCGAATGGGCAGGGGTAGACCCTGATAACGGTGATCCGTTGTGGTACAGGAATGTAAAGGACGCGCAGGGTAATGTTACCGGGCGCACTACTACCAACGATTACGCTCAGGCGGATTATTATTACGTGGATAAGTCCTCGCTTCCCAAAGTTTACGGCGGTTTCAATACGGCGTTCTCATACAAAGGCTTTGAGTTGTCCGCCATCTTCGCGTACAGTATAGGCGGCTATATCGTAGACCGTGACGTTACGATGCTGTGGAGCAATGGAAGCAATCCCGGACGCGCCTGGTCTACCGAGATACTGAAACGTTGGACACCGGAGAACCGTGATACGGACGTGCCGGCCTTGAAAACGGTGTCCAATAACTGGAACTCCAACTCTACCCGTAACCTGTTCAACAACTCGTACCTGCGGATGAAGAACATTACGCTGTCTTATAACTTCCCGCAGCCGTTGATAAAGAAAATCAGCCTCAGCAGTCTGCAGCTCTTTGTGCAGGCGGACAATCTGCTGACTTTCTCCAAGAATCAGGGAATGGACCCGGAACAGGGTATTACAGGACTGACTTATTACCGTTATCCTGCCATGCGTTCCATTTCGGGCGGACTTAATGTTTCATTCTAAATCACTTGTTCACATGAATACTTCAATTAAAAATATAGCAGTCTTTACACTGGGATTATTATCCGTCCTGTCTTCGTGCGGCGGAGATTTTCTCGATAACAAACCTACGGACGCCGTAGATTCGGGTATCGTCCCCGTGCCTTCCAATGCCGGTCGGATATTTAACGGCGCGTGGTATAACCTATTCGAGTACAGCAGCACCTATGCCAATATCGGTTATCGCGCCCTGATGCTGCAGGACGATATGATGGCGGACGATGTGGTGTCGCGTCCGATGTACGGCTTCAACTCGTCCTATCAGTTTAACGATGTGGGTATGCCTGCCAACAACCGTACCGCATTTGCCTGGTATCTGATGTACAAAACCATAGACAATTGCAATACGGCCATTTCCATTACCGCCACCGGTGACGATGATACGGCCGATTTCCGTCATTCACAGGGGCAAGCCTATGCTTTGCGGGCTTTCTGTTATCTGCATCTGGCTCAGCACTACCAGTTTACTTACCTGAAAGACCCTGCCGCGCCGGCTGTTCCGCTTTATACGGAGCCTACCGCCTCTACGACAGAGCCTAAAGGGAAGGCTACCCTGGAAGAGATATATACGCAGATATTCAAAGACCTGAATAAGGCCAAGGAGCTTCTTGAAGGGTATGTCCGTCCGGACGACAATTCCAAGTTCAAACCGGATTCAAGCGTCGTCAACGGATTGCTGGCACGTGCGTATTTGCTTACCGGACAATGGGGCGAAGCAGCCGGGGCTGCTCTTGAGGCTGCCGATGGATATGCTTTGATGACGGGCTCCAAAACGTATATGGGCTTTAACGATATATCCAATACCGAGTGGATGTGGGGACATCCTCAGTCCGTAAGCCAGTCCGATGCCAGCTATAATTTCTATTATATCGATGTGGTGACGCCCGACGCATATAACAGCTTCATGGCCGACCCGCACTTCAAGGACACTTTCGAAGCGGGGGATATTCGCCTGGATTTGTTCCAGTGGATGCGTGAAGGTTATTTGGGTTATCGCAAGTTCCGTATCCGCGCCGACCAGACCGGTGATATTGTCGTGATGCGTTCCGCCGAGATGTATCTGATAGCGGCGGAAGCGCTGGCTCGCGAGGGACGGTTGGAGGACGCCTTGAAACCGTTGAACACATTACGCAATGCCCGCGGACTTGCCGGCTATGACCTGACGGGGAAGACGCAAGACCGGCTTATCGATGATATTTTGCTGGAACGCCGGCGCGAACTGTGGGGTGAGGGATTCGGCATTACCGATATTCTCCGTACGCAACGTTCCGTAGAGCGTGTACCGTTGACGAAAGAGGAAGCGGAGCGGAAATACGATTGCTGGCAGCAAGGCGATACTTATAAAGAATATAATCCCGAAGGCCATTGGTTTACTTCCTTCCCCGACGGAACGAAGTTTGTACCGAACAGTGTGTATTATCTATATGCCATTCCGGAAAAGGAGACGAATGCGAATCCTCATTTATAAGAGAGGGGGCGGAACGCAATGAAGCATCTGCCCTCTTTATGAGCGGGGAGTAGACGCTTCACTGTGTTTTGCGTAACGGGCTGTCATCAACTATGCTCGAAGCGTTATTTTATATCTTTGCTTGCTCTTTCCTGTATCTTGCGTTTCACGAACTCAATCTTCAGGTTGGCTTCTTCCATCTCTCTCTTGATTTCCGTAATGGAAGACAGTAACTGCGCCAGTTCATAAACAGCCGCCACCGCCTTGCGGTCGTTCGGTGTCATGACAGTGGCATAGGAGCGTTCGCCAAGATAGTTGACACGTATGTTCTTGTCTTTGTTCAGGTTGAGGAAAGCGATTACATTGCCGTCTTCTCCCAACTTATAATCCGCTTTTTCTATCTTCTCTCCCAAATCGGCCGTTTCATAGCTGTCTTTGGAAGCCGGAGTTTCGGCAAAGCTGCCGTCGGGCGCGGTAACTTTTACGGCTAAGTGATGAATGTTGTGCGGACCGCAATAGATGGAAGTCATGCTCATAACCCCTGTTTCATCTACTTGGAAACGCAGGTAAGAGCGGTGCAGGTTCTTTTCTATCACTTGAGAGGGATGCAGGTAATTGCCTGTCCGTTGATATTCGGCGTCTTTCTCGAAAGTATAATTCTTCTTGAGGGCGTCCACTTCTTTTTGCTTGTCTTGGAGCATGCTGTCGAGGTAGACAAGTGTTTTCTCCTGCTCTTTCAGCTCCACCTGTTGCATAAGCCCGATACCCTCGCGCCGTGTTTCAAAAGCTTTCGGATAGAGTATCTTGATGCTGTCAATCTGTATCTTCGCTTCGCTGTAATCTCCGCGTTGAAACGCTTCGCGGGCTGCCCGGAGTTTCTCGCCTGCTTTTTTCTCCACATTGCTGCAAGAGAAGAGCGTGCAGCAGAGGCACGCAAGGAACACTGCTTTCTTCATAATTTTCATTCTTGATGTTAGTGGGGACAAAAATAAAAAATAATATCCGTATCTTTGCACCCTCAAAATGATTTATTGGCAAATGATTGAATTGACGACAGAAGAACTGAAGCAGCGTTTCAGTGACAACATATTTAAGCGGATTTCCGAAACGGCGGATGAGTTGGGGCTGGAGTGTTACGTAGTCGGCGGCTACGTGCGCGACATATTCCTGCAACGCCCTTCCAAAGATATCGATGTGGTGGTGGTGGGCAGCGGCATTGCGATGGCCGAGGCGCTTGCCAAGCGTTTGGGACGCGGCGCCCACCTTTCTGTTTTCAAGAATTTCGGTACGGCGCAGTTAAAGTATCACGGCACGGAAGTGGAGTTCGTGGGGGCGCGTAAAGAGTCCTACACGCACGACTCGCGTAAGCCGATTGTAGAGGACGGCTCGTTGGAAGACGACCAGAACCGTCGGGATTTTACCATCAATGCCTTGGCGGTGTGCCTGAACCGGGAACGCTATGGAGAATTGGCAGACCCTTTTGGCGGAATGGCGGACATGAGGGAGAAAACCATCCGCACGCCGCTCGACCCGGACATTACTTTCAGTGACGATCCCTTGCGCATGATGCGTTGCATCCGTTTTGCCACCCAACTGAATTTCTACATCGATGATGATACCTTTGAATCTTTGTGCCGTAACAAAGAACGCATCTCCATCATATCCAGAGAGCGCATTGCGGATGAACTGAACAAGATATTGCTGTCTCCCGTTCCGTCCAAAGGATTTATCGACTTAGACCGTTCCGGCCTGTTGCAACTTATCTTCCCGGAGCTGGTTGCCCTGCAAGGCGTTGAAACCCGCAATGGCAGAGCGCATAAGGATAATTTCTACCATACGCTCGAAGTGCTCGATAACATCAGCAAAAAGACCGGTAACCTCTGGCTGCGTTGGGCGGCTCTGCTGCACGATATAGCCAAACCGTCGACCAAACGTTGGGAACCCCGTGCCGGATGGACATTCCACAACCATAATTTCATCGGCGAGAAGATGATACCCGACATCTTTCGGAGAATGAAGCTTCCCATGAACGAGAAGATGAAATATGTGCAGAAACTGGTGGGGCTGCACATGCGTCCCATCGTGATAGCGGACGATGTGGTGACCGACTCCGCCGTCCGCCGTTTGCTGTTTGAGGCGGGAGACGATATAGACGACCTTATGACGCTGTGCGAGGCCGATATCACTTCCAAGAACATGGAGCGCAAACAACGCTTCCTGAACAACTTCCAACTGGTGCGCCAGAAACTGAAAGACTTGGAAGAACGCGACCGTATCCGCAATTTCCAGCCCCCTGTCAGTGGTGAGGAGATTATGAAAACATTCAATCTGCCGCCCTGCCGGCAAGTCGGGGCATTGAAAAGCGCCATCAAGGACGCCATATTGGACGGCATCATTCCCAATGAGTACGAAGCCGCCCGCGCGTTTATGCTGCAACGGGCGGAAAAGATGGGACTGAAATAGGCTTTGACATGTTTTTTCTTAACATGGCGTTTACCGGAGAAGGAGAAAATCACGGGAAATCCGGGAAAATGAGTGGTGAAAAGATAAAACGGCGGATGTAGCCCATCTATTTGGTAATTAGTGCTTTATCTTGCGTTTTTATCGGTATGTCCGAGGCTTTAGGGTTCATTTCGGGGTCAGGTTCACTTTGAACCCCTTTACCCCCCGAAAATCACTTCCAAGCAAGTATGGAATGACTTGTTTTTTTACTATATCCTGCTGATTATCCTTTTTGTGTATATCCTACAATCGGCGGTAATGGATATATCCTTACAATGCGGTAAATCCGCATGAGAACGGAAATTGATTGAATTAGGGATTGTTGAAATAGTCAATATATTGTAAATCAAATAAATGTCTTCAAAAGGGGCCGCCAAATAGGGTCATAGTGAACCTTTGAACCTTCTGAACCCTAAAGCGGGTTTTATTGGGTAAAAATAATATATAATACTTGTTCTGTTTGTCCCTTTTTACGAAAAAAATGAGTCTGCTCCGCAGCATAAAGATATTCGTTCCGCAGGACGGAAATATTCCTTTCACGGGATGAAGACATTCGTCTTGCGGGATAGAATAAATCGTCCCGTAAGACGAAATAAAACATCTCACGGGACGAACTGAACGGGTTTCGGTTATCATTCCGTCATTCTGGACGGAGCGATTTTCATTTTGATATACTCTCTTGGCCGCTTTGGCTACTCTTCCGCCTGGAACTTTCTGCTCACCTTCATCAGGTTGATGGAGTAGGTCACTATATTCTGCGCTTCCTGTATCATCGTCAGATATACCATGCTGACCTTGATGCTGCCGGATTGGCTTTGAATACGCTGCAATTCTTCACGTTTCAGGTGGGCAAGCTGGCCGTTCAGCTCGTTGGCTTTGTGTATATCTTCCTCGAAGTTGCTGTAATCGTTATTCTCCAGCTTGTGACGGCAGACTTGAAGCAGGTACACGATATCTTCCGTTACGTCTGCGAATTCGCCTTTCTGGATTGTATCGAGCGGTTTGAAGTTGTTGTCAATGTGTTCCAGACACGGTTCGCAAAGACGTCCTACACTGTATACCAACTCACTGGCGAAGTCATTGCCCTGATAGTAATAAAGTCCCTTTTCGAGAACGGTATTGTTGTCCAGGCGGCACATGGCGAGCGTTCCGGTACGCTTCATCTGTTTTACCAATTGCTTCTCGAACTTCACGGAACCCATTGCACGACGCAATCCGCGCAGGTTTTCGTGCAGGAAGGCGGTAACCGTACGTTCAAAATTATCTTCGGTGAATTCCAGTATTCTGCCAAGTTCCTCACGGGTATGCTTGCGCAATAGTTCCAGAATCTCCATATTGTCCGTGCTCTGCATCAGTTGCTTGATGGTGGCGTTGCCTTTTTCTTTCTCTTTACGCTTCTTGTACATTACCTGGCTGCGTATCAGCATGAATACGGCCAGGCCGATAAGGGCGACGATAGCGATTGTTCCGCCGAAATAGATGACGAAAGTAACGAAGAAACAGATGGTGAACGCCGCTCCGGCAGTAATGAACCAACCGCCGATAACGCTCAGCACACCGGTGATACGGAATACGGCGGAGTCGCGTCCCCAGGCACGGTCGGCGAGCGAGGTACCCATAGCCACCATGAAAGTGACGTAAGTGGTGGAGAGCGGAAGTTTCAGTGAAGTACCCAAGGCAATCAGCAGGCCGGCGAGTACCAGATTGACGGAAGCGCGTACCAAGTCGAATGCCGCACCGTCCGCGATAATGGCTTCGTCCTTTTGGAAACGGGTGGCAACCCAGCGTTTGCCGCTTTCGGGCATTACCTTGGAAAGCCCGTTGGCCACCGTCATGCTGAAACGTACCAATGTACGTGCTATGGGGGTGCTGCCGAAGCTTTCTTCACCTTCATCCTGACGGGAAAGGTCTACGGAAGTTTTGATTACATTATGGGCTTTTTTGGATGTGCACAGCGCATATACCATGATGACGCCCGCGCCGATAAGGAAATACCACGGCGTTTTGGCGGGGCCGAGCAGCGAGGTCATCAGGAAGCCGTCGGGTCCGGCAGCAGTGCCGTTGGCGGTATAGTCGATGAAAGAGGAGTAACCGGCGAGAGGCACACCGATAAAGTTCACCAAGTCGTTGCCGGCAAAGGCGAGGGCAAGGGCGAAAGTTCCCAAGAGCACGATTATCTTGAACACATTTACTTTGCACCAATGCAGCACCTGCATCAATATGGTAAAGAATACGAAGAAACAGCCGATAAGCATGGCGGTGTTGTCTTGTATCCAGTGCTTGTTTTCCGGTGTCATGAACGAGCTGTCCTTCAAGCCTTTTATCAGCATGAAGTAGACGATGGAAGTAGCCGCGATACCGCCGAAGATACCGATGCTGTACTTCATCTTCCCGGTGTAGTTGAAGGTAAAGACTATACGCGCCAGCCATTGTACCAGCATACCGAAGAAGAAAGCGATGGCTACCGACACGAATATAGCCATGATGACGGACAA
This sequence comes from Bacteroides sp. 44_46, assembly GCF_001915465.1. NCBI lineage: Bacteria > Pseudomonadati > Bacteroidota > Bacteroidia > Bacteroidales > Bacteroidaceae > Bacteroides > Bacteroides sp. 44_46. The sequence continues at coordinate 201,144 of NZ_MNQO01000013.1, forward strand.
TGCCTTGTCGGTGTTGATAAGGTCTCCCAGTCCGAGAGTGTCGCTGCCGTACACTTTGATAAGCGCGAGGGCGAACGTACCGCCCAACAATTCAAAGACCATGGACACGGTAGTGGATGTCGGCATTCCCATGGTGTTGAATACATCCAACAGCACCACGTCCGTCAGCATCACGGCCAACAGGATACACATGATTTCCGCGAAATAGAAATGCTCCGGCTGGTAGATACCGTGGCGGGCGATGTCCATCATACCGTTGGATAGGGCGGCGCCGATAAATACGCCGATACCCGCTATGAACAGTATGGTCTTGAACGATGCTGCTTTTGCTCCGACAGCAGATTGTAGAAAGTTAACCGCATCATTACTGACACCCACCACAAGGTCGAAGACCGCGAGGACGAACAGGAAGATGACAATGCATAAGTAGATAGTTTCCATAACATGTATTTTATTTCCGGCTGCAAAGGAACGTTTTTCGTGTTGCAAGGAAATGTCATATATGTTACAGAAATGTTACATCGGCGAATAGAGGGTTGTATAAATGGTCTGCTTGTTGTTAATATTATTTTTTGTACTTTTGTTCATTATAGTAAAATATAATATAAGATAGATGTAAATTAATGTGATACATTTTTTTATGATGAGAAGGATATCGGCACTATTGTTATTGCTTGTCGTCTCTGGAACGCTTTATTCCAGAAGTAACGAAATGAGTTTGCTGCTTGCCAGACTGGATTCGGTATTGGCAAACAGCGGAAAGTATGTTTTGGAGAAAGAAGAAAGGATAGAAGAACTGCAGGGCAAGCGGGCTTCGGCATTGAAACTGGAAGACAAACTGTGGATTAACAAAATGTTGTATGATGAATATTTTGTCTATAATGCAGATTCGGCTATGGCGTATGTGGATGATAATATAGAGATAGCGGGTTTGTTGGGGCGGAAAGACAAGAAGCAGGAGTGGATATTGAATAAAGTTTTTCTTCTTACGGCTCAAGGTCTGCTGCACGAAGCCGAAAAGGAGCTGCAACATGTGGACATGGCTTCGCTGGGTGAGGAGACGATATTTCAATATTATGATACGAAAATATACTTGTACTCGCACCTGGTGCAATTTATCGGGAGCCGTCTGGAACTGGTAAACTCTTATCATACTCTTGAAACGGAATTAAAGCATGAGGCCAAGCATCACATTACGCCTGAACATCCTTCGTATTATAGCTTTTGCGCATCGCTGCACAAGGAGTATCCCCGTTCCGCGGAAGGCGACAGCATAAAAGCGAAGCTAAAGGAGATAGTGGATAAGTCGTTGCTTGCCACCCGGACTGACGCTATCAACGCCTATGCGCTTGCCGTTATGTATTATAATGAGGGCGATGAATATAATTACGAAAAGTATCTGGCCTGCTCGGCGATAGCGGATATAAAAAACTGTAACCGCGATATAGCTTCTTTGGAAGAACTCTCCAATATGCTTTACCTGCAAGGAGACATAGACAGGGGGTATGTCTATATAAGCCATTGCCTGAAGGCGGCCTTGTTATATCCCAACAGGGTACGTGTGATAAATATTTCGGCGGTAATGGACAAACTTCAGCATGCTTACAGCCAAAGGAATGAAATGCAGGAAGGCAAATTGCGTAAGTCGCTCCGCATTGTCAGCATCTTGTCCGTCGTTCTGTTCGTATCCGTATTGTTCATCTGCCTTCAATTCGGGAAATTGTCGCGTTCCCGCAAAAAACTGGATGAAGCGAACCGGCTTCTTAACTTGCACGTTGGAGAACTTTCCGATGCCCACAGGATGCTGGCGGATGTAAACAAGGAGCTCAGCGAGATAAACGAGCGGTTGAAGGAAAGTAATAACAGGTTGCTGGAATCCAATTATGTAAAAGAGGAATACATAGGATATGTGTTTTCTCTATGCTCCAATTATATCACCAAACTCGAGGAGTATAGGAAAAACATCGGCAGGAAGCTTAAAGCAGGTCAAATAGATGATATAAAATCACTGGTTTCGGGCAATACCATTGTACAGGGGGAACTGAAAGAGTTTTACCATAGCTTCGACGCTATTTTTCTTCATGTATATCCGGATTTTGTGGAGGACTTCAATTCTCTTTTGCGTGATGAAGAAAGAATTGTCCTGAAAGAAGGCGAACTCCTGAATACGGAGTTGAGAATATATGCTCTCGTCCGGCTCGGAATAAACGACAGTGTAAAGATTGCGGAGTTTCTCCATTGCTCTCCGCAGACGGTTTATAACAATCGGCTGAAGACCCGGAATAAGGCGGCTATCCCTAAAGACGAATTTGCCGAAAGAGTGCATTTGTTAGGGAAAATGCAGAAATAGGAAAGGTGTCTTTATCATTTATCATCGGAAAAAGTTTACTCTTTGTGTTTGTTATGTTGCTGGTAATCAGTGAAGTGATATTAACGCTTATTTACTTCTATTGCTTACTTGCGCATACATGGTATGTACTGCCATGTTACCTTTGTTTCAGAAAATTAAAAATAGTGTTACCTTTTAAATTTAATTTATGAGACAAGAAAAAAACAATTCACAGAGTGCTAATTTGTTATCTTTTTACTAATTATGAAAAATGCATTATTATTATCTTTATTAATTCTTCTGGCAGGTCCTCTGCGGGCACAGCAGGAGAAAGTTTCTGTATTGAACGACCATACGGGAGCTAAACTGCTTGTAGGCGGCAAGCCTTTTATGGTGAATGGCATGAACTGGGATTACTTCCCGATAGGGACCAACTATTCGTATTCTTTATGGACCAGACCGGACGACGTGATTAAAGCCGCGTTGGATATCGACATGTCTTTATTGAAGAATATGGGAGTAAACGCCATCAGGCAGCATATGGGTGTACCTGCCAGGTGGATACAATATATTTATGAGAAATACGGTATCTATACCATGATATACAGTTCTTTCGGACGTTATGGAGTGACGCTGAACGGCGCGTGGATGAGCAATACCGACTATTCTTTGCCTGAAGTGCGGAAAGTCCTGTTGGATGAGGCCAAGGAACTGGTGAAAGAATATGATAATACACCGGGATTGCTCCTCTATCTGCTCGGTAATGAAAACAACTACGGTTTGTTCTGGCAGGGAGCCGAAACCGAAGATATTCCGGTGGAAGACCGCAAATCTACCATTCAGGCAATTCATCTCTATAAATTGTTTAATGAGGCGGCGGTAGAAATGAAGAAGATGAACGCATCCTATCCCATAGCCATTTGTAACGGCGACCTTTTGTTCCTCGACATCATAGCCCGGGAGTGCAAGGATGTTGATATCTTTGGCGTGAACTGCTATCGCGGCGACTCTTTCGGTGATTTGTTCAGCAGGGTAAAGGCGGAATATGGAAAGCCGGTACTGTTTACCGAGTTCGGTTCGGACGCCTTCAATGCCGTAACGATGAAAGAAGCCCAAAAGGAACAGGCGGATATATTGTTCAAAAACTGGGCGGAGATATATCTGAATGCGGCCGGAGTAGGCAACAACAATAACTCCATCGGCGGTTTTACCTTCCAGTTTGCCGACGGATGGTGGAAATCAGGGCAGACGACCAATCTGGATGTACACGATACCGAGGCTTCGTGGAGCAACGGCGGATATTTGTTCGACCACGTGGAGGGAGAAAACAATATGAATGAGGAGTGGTTTGGCATATGCGCCAAAGGAACGCCTGACAACAGGGGGATATACGAGCTTTATCCGCGTGCCGCATACTATGTGCTGCGAGATATACATAAGATTAATCCTTATGTTTCGGGAACCAATACTTCCTCAATCCTGAATAAGTTTTCCGATATAAACGTAATGTCTTCTGTCTTATCCGCCCGTAGCGACAAGGCTGCCTTGCAGGGTGAAACCACCCGGTTGATACGGCTCAGCGAGCTTAGAGGAGAATTTTCGACTTACAATACGGGAGGGACGCACACGACTACTCCAAGCTCCAAACCGGATGTTCCTACCGAATTTCCCGCTTTTAAAGGTTTCGACCATACGGAGTCTTTCTATGTAGGCGTCGCTTCGAATCCGACGGAGAATGTGCAGGCGGAGGTTACCGTAAACTTTCTGGGAAATGTAGCCGAGAACCCGATAGATGAGATATTCTATGAGAACAGGGGACGTTCCAGATATATAGTGGACGGAAACGGCGAGTATGTGGATTTAGGTCCGTTGGAACGGTTTAAACTTTATAGCGCGGGCTTTGACTGGAACGGCAAACTCTTTAACCTGAAAACATTCTTCCGCAAGGGGCACTATCATTGGGGATACGAAGGAGACTTCTTCGGGTTTTATCCGGAAGCCAATTATGGCGACAATATGGACATTTATGGCGGTGAAGCCCCTTTCGGGACGGAAATCGAAGGTAAGGGATTCTTTAAAGGCTTTAAAGCGGCCTTCGGTCCGGAATTGTGGTGGGGAGCGAACCCGGCTTTGCTCGTCAAGTATCAACGGAATATAGGCAAGTTCGATGTAGCCGGTATTTTCCATTACGACTTATCGCAACGCAGAGGCTCTACTACGTCATACGCCATTCCTTCGCCCAAGAACACCAGGGCTTCCCTTATGGTAGGGCGGACATTCGGACGTTTCAACATCGTGGCCGGCGGTTTATGGTCGGGAACGACGTTGGTGGGACGTACATTTCAGGCTACCAAGGAAGATAAGGCGGATGCCGTTGTCTATTCGGACGTAGTGAAGACCTCCGATACGTTTGGCGGCAAGCTGAAGCTTACTTATAGCGGCGGCCGGTTCAACGCCTATGCGCAGGGTGCGATAATGGGATTGGTGGCCGAAGGCGGAACGGACTATACCCGTACGCTTACCGGGTGGCGGCTGAAAGATAGCGGCAGCGGAAACCAGTCCAATGTTCTTGCGGGTTTTACCTATAATATAGGCAATTTCCAGATAGCGCCTAATTTCTTATGGCAGAAACCGCTTGTAGGCCCGATGCCTAATGGCGTGAATGCTCCCGGCCGACCCAGAAATATCCTCGATGACCCCTTTGCCGTGAGAGATAACAGGGAAACGACTGCGGGCGAGCTTCTGTTGACCTACGACCCTACACCCGCCACATGGATGTACGACTGGGAGAATGAGAACAACGAAGATGCTCCGTTTGCCGCTTCATTGGGCTTTATTTACCGTCATCATCCCACTTCACAGGATGCGGCGATAGGTATACAGGCTAACGGACGTTCCACTTTTGCCTTTGGGGGAGCTGCCCCGGCGCACGATCTCTGGGAAACGAACCTTAAAATAACTTCGCGCATCACCAATGATTTCGGAATAATAGGAAGCGCATACTACGGAACGGGTCAGGCTAATGGAGACGATGCGCGCCTTATCAGAAGGGCCGGTGCCGAAGTGAGAATGATTTATAAGAAATTAAGACTGAACATGGAGGCAAAGTTCAACGACTGGGGGCCTTATGACTACCACAAGGATTTTAACCTGACTTTCCCTTTCCAGGGTATGCTGGACTTGTCCACCAACCTCGCGCAGCCTAAATGGCTTGGCAAGTTGTCTACCCGTGTGGGTATCAGAGGTACGTACAGGACATTGGACCAATACTCTCCCCGCTATGTCGCCGGATATGTTGCGGACGGAGTAGGCGGCTTTGAGTCGAGTACGGATATCATCGGTGCGGGACGCGGCAACGAATGGGAAGTGAGAACTTACATAGCATTCAGTCTTTTCTAATCAACGGATAAATAAATACGATACTTATGAAATACAAAAACAATATATCAGCCAAACTTCTGGTTGCGGTGGCTGTGCTTTCGCTGTCCGGATGCACAAGGGAGATAGATACGGATGTGTTGGCGACTTACCCCAATCTGTCGGAGGTATTTATCGACGGATTCTCGTCCGATTTGCAGTATCAGGCATGGGGAAAAGTGACAAATTTCGATACGGATACGGATACCAAATACAGCGGTACTACATCTATAAGAGTGGAAGTGCCTGTTCCGAGCGACCCGATGGGCAACTATGCGGGAGGTGTCTTCTATTCTTCTACCGGCAGAAATCTTTCGGAGTATGACGCGTTGACATTCTATGCCAAATCTTCCGTGCCGGCTAAAATGGAAGTCGGGATAGGAAATTATGACACGGAAGACTATTTGATAGGATTACAGGACGTAAAGCTGAATGCCAACTGGAACAAGGTTATTATTCCTATTCCCAACGCGGCGAAGCTGCTTTCGGAAAAAGGCTTGTTCTATTATTCCGCCGGCGCGGTGGATGGCGAGGGCTATACGATATGGATTGATGAGGTTAAGTTTGAATACCTCGGTACGTTGGCTCATGCCCATATAGAGGATGTGGAACGACCCGGCTTCCCCGGAAAAGTGAATATAGGGACACTTACGGAAACCATAAACCTGCCGAATGGAGTAAACCAGACGATGCAGGTTTCCTCGAAGTTCTTCACCTTCGAATCTTCCGACCCGGATGTGGCTTCTGTGGCAGATAACGCCATAACGGTTCATAAAAGCGGAGAGGCGGTTATTTCTTTGAAAGAGGCGGGCGGACAGATAAAACTGCACTGTTATGATTTCGCTCCTACGCCCGAAAGAAATGAATCGGAAGTACTCTCTTTGTTCAGCGATTCTTATAGGAACAAGATTACCGCCAACTGGAATCCCCGGTGGCAGTACTCCACAGCGGAGTATGAGGATATGGATACCGGCGACAATCATATCGGATATTACAGCAATCTGAACTTTGTGGGCATCGTATTCAATTCGGTTGCCGATTGCTCGGCGATGACACATCTTCATTTGGATGTATTGAGCATGGACGAGATAGGTACAGGCTCTGAATTCAAAGTCGAGATACACGAAAGTAACAGCAATAACAATATTGTCTATTTGGCTACAAAGGCCACGCATCCCGATTTCAAAGCGGGGCAATGGCTTTCGCTCGATATTCCGCTGAACGATGCGGGCAAGCAGATAACGCAACTGGTTCTGGGATGTGACAGTAATACCAAGAACATTCTTTTGGATAATATTTATTTTTATTAAAGATGATGACTTATGAAACATTATAGAATCGTATTATTGGGCTTATTTACCATTTCCTTATCATTGTTGCTGGGTAGCTGCGAAAAGGATGAGGAAATCATCGAGCGTACGGAATGGGTACTTTCCTGGTCGGATGAATTTGATACGCCGACCGAAGACGGTAAACCCGATCCTTCGAAATGGGTGCACGAAACGGGCGTTACGGGAAACGGCAACCAGGAACTGCAAAACTACACCGACAGAGTAGAGAACGCCTCTTATGCAACTTACAACAACCTGGGATGCCTGAAGATAACCGCATTGGAGGACAACTATGAGGGGATAACGTATTCTTCCGCCAGAATTAAGACGGAAGGACTGTTCGAACAGAAATACGGACGCTTTGAAGCGCGTCTGATGTTGCCGTACGGTCCGGGCATCTGGCCTGCATTCTGGTTGCTGGGCGCCAACTACGCTACGGACGAATGGCCTGCATGCGGCGAGATAGATATTATGGAGAACAAGGGATACCAGCCCAATATCGTATCGAGCGCCTTGCATCTTCCGGGGCATTCGGCGGGAAACGCCATAACCCAGACGTTTGGATACGAGAAACAGCGGTTTGACACCGACTTCCATGTGTTTGCGGCAGAATGGGATGAGACTAAAATAGACTTCTTTGTGGATAATGTGCTTTATAAAAGAGTAAAGGCTGTTGATGTAACCGATGGCGAATGGGTGTTCGACCACCCGTTCTTCATTATCCTGAATGTGGCGGTAGGAGGAACTTTCGGCGGCAATCCTACGGAAGACACCGTATTTCCCCAAAGCATGTATGTGGATTATGTAAGGGTGTACCGCAAGTCGACAAGTCCCGAACAACCCGGTGCCGCGGGAGGCGACGTTTCTTCCAACGGAACGATAGGAAGCTGGGACTTTAACGGAGCAGACTCCGACAAAGGACTTTTAGAGCCCGACCTTAATTAATTTGTCAATCTACTTTTAAAGAATCAGAATTATGAATCTAATAAATATACACAACTGTTATATAGGACTTATGGCGGTTATGTCCCTTGTGCTCGTTTCGTGCGCGGATGAAACCGGATTGGATAACAGCCGGGAGAGAGGTGACATCGTTTTCTCCGCCCAGATAGGCAAGGCGGTAAGCAGAATAACAAATAATCAATGGGACGGTGACGAACTGGTAGGCATAAAAGTAGGCGAAACCGTGAAAACCTACAAAGTGGCAGCCGATGGAAAAATGTCTACCGAGGATACGCCTTATGTGTGGGACGGAACAAGCTACGACGTGTTGGCATGGAGCCCGCTTACCGATGAACCGATAGACCTGACAGACCAGACTACGGAGAAGAAACTCTTTGACTGCGATTTGCTGGTAAGTACCGCCAAAGTCAATTCCAAGAATATGCGCCTTGTGTTTAAGCACCGGATGACCCGGATGTGGTGGGAGCTTCAGAAGTTTGAAGGGTACACGGAAGAAGAGGTGAACAACGCGAAGATTTCGTTTGTAGGCTATGGAGCGGTAATGTACACGGATGGTGAGGTGACACCGGTAGGCGAGGCAGACCAACTGATTGCTACTCACAATACGAGAGGAGAATATTACAGAAACGGAGAAGCCATGCTGGTGTCGGGTGATATGTGGGGAAAACCTCTGATACGGATAGAAATCGGAGGAGACGTATATACGTATACCCCGAGCAAGGACGATGCGAACGATGTGGCGAAGAAGACGGGTGACTTGCTGCCTAATGTATGGCAGCGGTATTACTTATCGGTCAGCAAACAGGGATTGAAAGTGGATATGGAGTCCGGTGAAATAGGTTGGAGCAATGGGAATATCGATGGTGGTGATATTGTGGATGCTAATTTTAAGGTTGTGATTCCTGAAGAAATAAAAGAAATGGATGGTTATGGATATGATGGCTTGGATGATGAAGGCTTTATAATCAATACTGATAATAGTTTCTCCATAACTTATAAGGAGAGTAAACCGAGCGGCGGTATCAATTTCGAAGGTTTATGTGACCGGGTACGTACGGTAGAAGATACAGAGCAAGGTAAGGTTAAGTTCACTTTCAGCAATATCCGTTCAGACATAAAGTTGGCATACACTGAGGAGTATATGGAAATAGGTTATTACTTCTATGATGACGGAAATTTCGGTGCGGAGCCTAAAGAGAATGCAATAGGTATAATATATAAGGTAGGCAAGCATGCTACGGATGATATTGCAAATTATGCAGGTTCAAAACTTGAAGACAATATCCGCGGCTATGTAGTGGCTTTAAAGGATGAGGTAAATGATGAAGATGATACCTTCCAATGGCGAACAGGAACTGATAGTGAAGGTTTATCCGGGGATGACTATCCGGAGAATGGAGTAGGAGATGGAAAAACCACTAAGTATTTGGGATATCCTAATACGAAATATCTTATAGCGAAAGCTAAGGAAAAAAGGATAGAAGTGCCGGCGGCATCGGCTTCTACCAGTAAGGATGCACCGGAGAATACATCCGGTTGGTATTTGCCTTCTCACACACAGTTGAAGGACTTAGCTGTTCTTGCGAATACTTCATACCTCAATTACATTCCGTTGAACGGTACTTATTGGGATAGTTCATTCGATGGCGGGAATACCAATGCTTACGTTGTAAACTTCAATGCGAACGGAGCCATAGGCAGTACCGAATTTTATAAGCAGGTGGACGCTAAAAACAAAGTTCGTCTTATCCTGACTTTCTAATCAATCACTAAAAATAAACAATTATGAAACAACTATATTTATATATCAGACTGGCATCTGTGTTATTGCTGCTCTCGGCTTGCGCACAAGATAATATGCCGGGCTTGGACGAAGAAAGCGCAACAGGTGCTTCTGATGACATTCTCATTATCCATACAGTAGAGCAAACCGGTTTTAGAGCAAATCAGAGTACGCGTTCATCCTATACGGGCTATGCCATAAAGTTTGAGAACGATGATAAACTCGGGCTTATACTGATAGATGATAATGAACAGATAGGCAACGTTCCATTCTCCTATACGGAAGCCGGAGGCTGGGTTGGCGGTGATGACGCATATTATACTTCTGCCATAAGCAAGATTATCGCTTACTATCCGTATAACGAGAGTCTCCCAACGAATGTAGTTTCTTTAGAAGCCTTGAAGAATACAGTGGAGATAAAGGCCGATCAAAGCTCTTTAGACGATTTTAAGCAAATGGATTTGCTGGTATGCGAGATTGCCAATCCTGCTCCGGAACTGGATATCAACTTCGAGCACGCTTTTTCTTTGATAGAGCTTTCGGCTGAATCTGTTGTAGGTGTGGACGGGGAGGAGTTCACATACAATGTGGAAATGTCCGATGTTGGATTATCCATAGGTGATGCCATGTACACTCCGGCTACTCTAAACGGTACTTATGTTTGTCTGATAAAGGATGGTGTACAGTTGGAGCAGAACGAATTCAGATATTTCTATACCATATCGGGCAACGTATCGGCAAAGACGATAAGCAGCACTACTTCTATGGTATCCGGTACGCAATATACCTTCCCGTGCACGATACCGTCGGCGGGTGGTGATGAGGAAATTGTGGCAGCAGGTGATTTTTATTGCGTATCCGACGCTACCAATAATGTGGTTATCATTCCGGGTAACGCCGCTGCTATTCCTGCCGGACTGACATGTAAAGGTGTTGTGTTCCATATACTGGATGATGATTTCAATGCCTTTAAGGAAATGAATGATTTGGACGGTGAGACTTTGGACGGATATAAAAATAAGCATGGTTTGGTGGTCTCATTGAAGAAGGGGCAAGTCTTCGGAAGCGGAGACGTAAATGCGATAGAAGCTGCTTTGCAGGCGATAGATTCGGACAATTATACAAGTATGGACGTATCCAACGGCTATAAAGCGACACAGGGCTTATTGGCACCATCAGAGGGGGTATCTTTCACTGCTTTGGCAAACCATAAGGAAAGCATACCGAATGCCACTTCCTGGTATGCTCCTTCGTTCAATGAACTTAAATATCTTATCAAGGGGGAAGATGCGGCATCAGAGGAGGCTTCTACTTCAGGGCAAGAACGCATCAATAAGTCATTGAAGAAAATCGGGGCGGATGAATTGTCAGGTACTATTCCTTCCGTTACCTTTTATAATGGTACAGGCGGCCATGGTTTGTGCCTAATGGAAGCAGGAACAGAGAAAGACTGGCATGGTGTGCCCGGTGAAGTCTTTTATCCGATTTGTGCTTTTTGATGTAACCGCGTATAATTTAATGGCAGATACTCTTGCTGTAAACTAAATTTTAATCTTTATATATGAAACTGACCAATACATTATTTACCGTAGCCGTTGCCGCCTTGTCGCTGACAGCTTGCGGTACAAAAAATACGAATGCCGACTTGGAAATAGAGAATAAAGTGGAAGCCTTGCTCGGCAAGATGACCCTTGAAGAAAAGTTGGGGCAGATGAACCAGCTAAGCCCGTGGGATTTCGACGAGCTGGCAGGCAAGGTACGTAAGGGCGAGGTAGGCTCTATACTGAACTATACCGATTCGGCATTGGTGAACAAGATACAGAGAGTGGCGGTAGAGGAGTCCCGTTTGGGTATTCCCCTGTTGGTATCCCGAGATGTGATACATGGCTATAAGACTATCTTCCCCATTCCGCTGGGGCAAGCTGCCACATTCAATCCTCAGATAGTAGAACGCGGTGCACGTGTAGCTGCCGTGGAAGCTTCTGCCGATGGTATCCGCTGGACGTTTGCGCCTATGATAGACATTTCACGCGACCCGCGTTGGGGACGCATCGCCGAAAGTTGCGGAGAAGACCCTTATCTGACTTCGGTAATGGGTACGGCAATGATAAAGGGCTTTCAGGGAAGCTTACTGAACAGCCCTACTTCAATGGCAGCATGTGCAAAGCACTTTGTGGCTTATGGCGCTTCCGAAGGCGGTAAGGATTATAATTCTACGTTTGTTCCCGAAAGAGTGTTGCGTAATGTGTATCTTCCCCCTTTCAAGGCCGCAGTAGATGCGGGATGTGCCACTTTCATGACTTCGTTCAATGATAACGACGGCGTGCCGGGTACGGCAAACAAGTTCGTGCTGAAAGACATCCTGCGCGATGAATGGAAGTTCGACGGAATGGTAGTGACAGACTGGGCTTCGGCTGCCGAAATGATAAATCACGGCTTCTGCGCAGACGGTAAGGATGCCGCCGAGAAGTCGGTCAATGCCGGGGTGGATATGGATATGGTGAGCGAGACCTTTATCAAGAACCTGAAGCGGTCTTTGGAGGAAAATGTAGTGTCCATGCAGGCGATAGACAATGCGGTGCGTAATATTCTCCGCCTGAAATTCCGTATGGGCTTGTTCGATAATCCTTATATCGCTACACCGCAACGTGTGAAATACGCGGAGGAACATCTGAAGGCCGCAAAAGAAGCTGTAGAACAATCGGTAATTCTCTTGAAGAACAGTAACGGGACGCTTCCGCTGACGGATAATGTACGTACGATAGCCGTCGTCGGCCCTATGGCGGACGCTCCGTACGAGCAACTGGGAACATGGGTGTTCGACGGCGAAAAGGAACATACCGTTACCCCGTTGAAAGCCATTAAGGAGATGTACGGCGACAAGGTGAATGTCATATTCGAACCTGCGCTGGCTTATAGCCGCGACAAGGACCGGAGCGGTATTGTGAAAGCCGTAAGCGCGGCACGCCGTGCGGACGCGGTAATTGTTTTTGTAGGAGAGGAGTCTATTCTTTCGGGTGAAGCGCATTCTCTTGCCAACCTCGACCTGCAAGGAGCGCAGAGCGAACTTATAAAATCATTGTCTGCTGTCGGCAAGCCGTTGGTGACGGTAGTCATGGCAGGTCGCCAGCTCACTATCGGTAAAGAGGTGGAGGCTTCGGATGCTGTACTTTACTTATTCCACCCGGGTACAATGGGCGGCCCTGCCATTGCCGACATTCTGTTCGGAAAGGTCAATCCCAGTGCAAAGACTCCGGTTACTTTCCCGCGTATGACGGGACAACTACCTATGTATTACGCGCATAATAATACCGGACGTCCTGCCAATCCTACCGAAATGTTGATAGACGAAATTCCTGTTGAGGCGGGACAGACTTCCGTAGGATGCCGTTCATTCTATCTTGATGCAGGTGATACGCCGTTGTTCCCGTTCGGTTACGGCTTGTCTTACACGACGTTTGAGTATAGTAATCTGAAGTTGGCTTCGGACATGCTTACCGTAGGCGGTGAACTGCTTGTAACAGTGGATTTGAAGAATACGGGGCGGTATGACGGTGTGGAAGTTGTCCAACTGTATATTCAGGATAAGGTAGGCTCGGTGACCCGCCCGGTAAAGGAACTCAAGGCTTTTCGCCGTGTGGCACTTAAGGCAGGAGAGTCTACGGTCGTTTCATTCTCCCTGCCTGTTTCCGAGCTTGCCTTTTGGGGGTATGACATGACTTACGGCGTGGAACCGGGTGACTTCAGGTTATGGGTAGGAACAAGCAGTGCCGAGGGGTTGTCTGCCGACTTTACCGTAGCGGCTCGTTGACACGCGCATCGTAGTTCAGGATAACAATAGATAGCACGGTATATGTGCAAAATACAAGTAGCCCTTTACGCTTCCTGAAGTAATATTTTGGAAGCCTGAAGGGCTACTTTACAATGTTGAAGGGGTATGTTATGAGGGGAATTGTCGTTGCTTGTCCCTCAAGTATTCGTAGAAAGTATATTGCGACCGTATCTTCTCCTTTTGCGGACGGGCTGATTTCCAACGGTTATGCAGGCGGTCGTCCACAAAACAGGCCTTGCGCTTGTCCGATAGCTGAATGGAGAGCATATCAGACAGCTCCCGTTTCAAGTCCGGGTCTAAGATAGGAGTTACGGCTTCGATGCGGCGGTATAGGTTGCGGCGCATCCAGTCCGGTGAGCCGAGAAAGAGTTTCGGTTTTCCGCCGTTCCCGAAGTACCATACGCGGGCATGCTCGAGGAAAGTGTCTACGATACGTGTTACACGGATGTTACGGCTGAATTTCCGTCCGGGAATCAGGCAGCAGATACCCCGTACGATAAGGTCTGTCTTGACTCCCGCCTGCGAAGCCTCGTACAGCCGCTCTATCATGGCGGGGTCTTGCAGGGCGTTCATTTTGAGGATAATCCTTCCCTGCTTTCCGCTTTTTGCCAGTTCTATCTCATGGTCGATGAGGCGGTTCAGTTCGGGTATCAGATTGAAACGCGCCACCAGCAGACGGTGGAATACGGGATTTTCCTTACCCTGAAAAGTGCGGAACAGGTTGTGCAAGTCGTTTACGAGCACCGGGTTGCAGGTGAACAGGCCGGAGTCGGCATAGAGCGTGGCTGTCTTCTCATTAAAGTTTCCGGTACTTATATAGGCATAACTGGGCAGTTTGTGTCCTTGCCTGTCGCGGCGCAGCACAAGGGCTACTTTGGCATGTACTTTCAGTCCGGGCAGGCTGAACAGGATATTGATGCCGGCTGCTTTCATCATCTCGGCGGTTGCCAGGTTGTTCTCCTCATCGAAGCGGGCTTTCAGCTCCACGAAAACGGTTACTTTCTTGCCATTCTGCGCAGCGGCTATCAGGGTGTTGATAACAGCGGAGTTTTCCGCGACACGATACTGGGTGACCATAATCTCGCGTACGGTAGGCTCGTGTACGGCTTCGTACAGGAAATGGATGAAGTGCTCGAAAGAGTGGTAGGGATAGTGCAGCAGCAAATCCTTTTTCTCCACATACCGGAAGATGGACTCCCGTTCGTCCAGGCAAGTCAGCTTCATGGGCTGGGGCTTGCGGATGGGGCGTACGGCACTGTTCGGATTGGGCAGATGCCGCAGGTCTTCCATGTTGAGGTGCTTGTCGCCGGGTACCAGCTCTTGACGGTTGATGCGGAAAGCGTCTACCAAAAAGTCCAGAAAATCGTCGGGCATGGCACGGTCGTATACAAAACGGCAGACTGCTCCTATCTTGCGCTTTTTAACCTTACTCTTTACCTGCTCTATAATCTCGGATGTATTGGCCGATTCATCTATCAGTATATCCGCATCCCGTGAAATCTTGATGCAATAACTGCTGTCTACGTCATAACCGGGAAAAATCGTATCGATATTGGCCTTGATAATGTCCTCGATGAACATCAGGTAATAGTTCTTTTCATGCTTGGGCAGCTCGATGAAGCGGGGCACTTTACTGTAGGGCAGCTTCATGACGAAGTATTGTATACGGTTGGGATCGTCCGAGGGCACACCTTTTAAATAGAGGCGTACGGCCAGATACAGGCGGTTGTCGCGCAAGAATGATATGACTTTGTCCTTGCTGACGGGCACGGGAGTGAGATATGGAAAGATTTCTTCCCGGAAGAAGCGTCTCAGGAATTCTTTATGGAAAGGCTCTACGTTGCGGCTCTGATAAAAAATGATGTGCTGTTGCCGCAGTGCGGGCAGTATCTTCTGTTCATAGATGCGGATACGCTCTTCCAACTGGCGGTTTACTTCCTCGTTGATTTCGGCTACCAGCTGCATGGCAGACTGTACGCTCTCTTCATCGCTATGCGCGGCGCCGGTGGCGATGGCCTTATGGTCGGCTACACGTATTTTGTAGAACTCTTCCAGGTTGGACGAGTATATGGATATAAAGTTGATGCGCTCGTACAGCGGCAGTGTGTCGTCTTCTGCTTCCAGGAGTACCCGGTAGTTGAATGACAGCCAACTGATGTCGCGCTTGAAATATCTGCTCTCCATAAGATTAGGTTTATTTTCCAAATATAGCTACCTTTGCAGATATAAACAAAGGAAAGATGACAAAAGTTGGTTTACTGTCGGATACGCACGGATATTGGGATGAGAAGTACTTGCAATACTTCGAGCCGTGTGACGAAATATGGCATGCGGGTGATATCGGTACATTGGAAGTTGCGCGGAAACTGGCGGCTTTCCGTCCGTTTCGCGCGGTGTACGGCAACATAGACGGGCAAGACCTGCGTCAGCTTTATCCCCAGGTGCTCCGTTTTACGGTAGACGGTGCCGAGGTGCTGATGAAACATATCGGCGGTTATCCCGGCAAGTACGATCCGTCCGTACAGGGAAGCATTCTGGTACGTCCGCCCAAGCTGTTCGTCAGCGGGCATTCGCACATATTAAAGGTGAAGTTCGACAAGACACTGGGCATGCTTCATATAAACCCCGGTGCGGCAGGTATTTACGGTTTTCACAAGGTACGTACGATGGTGCGTTTCGTTATAGACGGCGGTGTGTTTAAAGACCTTGAAGTCATAGAGCTTGCAGGCTGATTTTGACTGTATAATTTTGCCATGTCAGAACTTTTTCTGAACTTTGCGCTTTGAATAGCAACGAGAGCCGTGGGGCATTGTCCTCCTTCTTATTTTATTCTACATTTGAAGTCAATCCAATAAAGAACTGAAATATGAAAGGAATTATTCTTGCAGGTGGCAGCGCCACTCGTCTCTATCCATTGTCCAAGGCTATCTCCAAGCAGATTATGCCTGTCTACGACAAGCCCATGATTTACTACCCCCTTTCCACTTTGATGCTGGCGGGAATACGTGAAGTGCTGATTATCTCCACTCCGCGCGACTTACCCATGTTTCGCGATTTGTTAGGAACAGGCGAGGAGCTTGGCATGTCTTTTTCTTATAAGGTACAGGAGAATCCCAACGGATTGGCGCAGGCCTTTGTGCTCGGAGCGGAGTTTCTGAACGGTGAGCCGGGATGCCTTATTCTGGGTGACAATATGTTCTATGGTCAGGGCTTTTCCGCCATGTTGAAGCGTGCCGCTTCCATCGAGAAAGGCGCGTGTATCTTCGGTTATTATGTAAAAGACCCGCGTGCGTATGGCGTGGTGGAGTTCGATGCCGACGGTAAGGCCATTTCTTTGGAAGAGAAGCCTGCACAGCCCAAGAGCAATTATGCGGTTCCCGGTTTATACTTCTATGACTCCACAGTGACGGAAAAAGCCGCCGCTTTGAAACCGTCCGCCCGCGGTGAATATGAAATTACCGACCTCAATCGTCTTTATCTGGAAGAAGGTACGCTGAAAGTAGAGCTTTTCGGCCGTGGTTTCGCCTGGCTTGATACGGGTAACTGCGACAGTCTGCTCGAAGCCAGCAATTTCGTTGCTACCATACAGAACCGTCAGGGATTCCGTGTGAGCTGTATCGAGGAGATAGCATGGCGCAAAGGATGGATAGATGTAGACCAGCTCCATCGCCTCGGTGAACAACTGGGCAAGACGGAATATGGCAAGTATTTGATGGAACTTGCGGACTCGTACCGCTGACAAGAAGCATGTGACTTCTCTATTTCTTAATTTTTAATTCTCAATTTTTAATTTATGAAGACTTATCTTGTAACCGGCGCTGCCGGATTTATCGGAGCTAATTATATAAAGTATATTCTGGCGAAGCACGATGATATAAGAGTTGTAATATTGGACGCCCTGACTTATGCCGGAAATTTGGGTACTGTTGCCAAAGATATTGATGATGAACGTTGTTTTTTCGTTAAAGGCGATATCTGCGACCGCATTCTTGCCGACGAACTGTTTGCGAAATATAAATTCGATTATGTGGTGAACTTTGCAGCAGAAAGTCATGTAGACCGCAGTATCGAGAATCCTCAGCTTTTCCTTATGACTAATATTCTGGGTACTCAGAATCTGCTGGATGCCGCTCGTCGTGCGTGGGTAACGGGAAAGGACGAATCCGGTTATCCTACCTGGCGTAACGGAGTGCGCTATCACCAGGTGTCTACGGACGAAGTTTACGGTTCGCTGGGAGCGGAAGGTTTCTTCACGGAGAATACGCCGCTGTGTCCGCATAGCCCGTACAGTGCGTCTAAGACCAGTGCCGATATGGTGGTGATGGCCTATCATGATACCTATAAAATGCCGGTTACCATTACCCGCTGTTCCAATAACTACGGCCCGTATCACTTCCCCGAAAAACTGATTCCGTTGATTATAAAGAATATCCTCGAAGGTAAGAACCTTCCTGTATACGGTGACGGCAGCAATGTACGCGACTGGCTGTATGTGGAAGACCATTGCAAAGCCATCGACCTCGTTGTGCGCAAAGGCGTAGAGGGTGAGGTTTATAATGTAGGCGGCCATAACGAAAAGACCAATCTGGAGATTGTGAAACTGACTATCGCCACTATCCGCCGTCTGATGGAAGAAGAACCGAAATATCGCGCAGTCTTGAAAAAACAAGTGAAAGACGCCGACGGACAGATTGACATCAGCTGGATAAACGAAGAGTTGATAACGTTCGTGAAAGACCGTTTAGGTCACGACCAGCGTTATGCCATCGACCCCACCAAGATAACGGACGCCTTAGGCTGGTATCCCGAAACAAAATTTGAAGTCGGTATCGTTAAGACTATCGAATGGTATCTGAATAATCAGGACTGGGTGGAAGAGGTGACCAGCGGCGATTATCAGAAGTACTACGAAAGAATGTACGGAAAGAAATAATAGTTACTGAATAAAGGCAAGGCTCAGCAGCAGGCCAAAGAACAGCATATTACGTGAGGTCTCACCTAATATGCTGTTCAGTTTTTTACCGCTTCGTATTGCTGCCATTTTACGCCATGTCAGTACGTGCAGGTACAGGTAGACACAGGGAGCCCAGATGAAAGCAAGCGGTTCTATTTTATCGTTGTAAACAAACCATAGGCTGAGCAAGGCGGCTGCTATGCCTAATCCCAGATACAGGTAACGGCCGAAAGGTTCGCCGAAGCGGACAATCAGTGTGCGCTTGCCGCTGAGAGCGTCCTGTTCCCGGTCGCGGTAGTTGTTTACGACCAGTAAGGTGTCTATTACCAGGCCGCAGATGAGCGAGGCTACCCATACGTCGGCCGTAATGATATGGGCTTGTACGTAGTAAGTTCCGCCTACGGGGATGAAGCCGAAGAAAACCAATACGAGTAGGTCGCCCCATCCTTGATAGGAGAGGATGGTGGTATATAAGAATGCGAATATTACGCAGAGCAGCCCTAACAGTATCAGTTCCCAGCCGCCGTGGGGTAAGCGTCCCCAACATTGTTGCAGCAGGGCGCAACCCATGAGGCAGGAGAATATAAGCGTTCCTGCTATTCCTCGTTTCATGGCTATGGGGGTAATCCAGCCTTGTGCACAGGCGCGTTCGGGGCCGAGGCGGTCTGCACGGTCGCTGCCTTTCAGATAATCGTAAAGGTCGTTGATGAAGTTGGCGGCAATCTGCATGCCGCAGGCGAACAATACGCATAGCAGTGCCGGTATGATGTCGAATTTTCCATCGGCGAATGCCAGGGAAGAGCCTATCAGTACGGGAATGACAGCTCCCGTCAATGTCTTGGGACGGGCGGCGAGTATCCATGCGTAGAACGAGTTGGTCGTTATTGCTTTCATGTTGTTCTTTTAGAAAGTTATACCACAAAGATAGTTAAAGGATTTGTTATCTTTGCACTACTGTTCGGGTAAAATTATTCATTGTATCAAACAATAAAGATAAGTCTATGGGTCAGGTGTTGTGTTATAGAGGGTGTAAGAGCCTGTTGTTTTTTTCTGTTTTGGGATTGCTGTTCTTTTCTTCGTGTCGGTCTACGCAAAGTTTTACCTCACCTCTCCCTGAAGAGTATTCCATTCGGATGTCCAAGTCTTCGGCATCCGGATATAAGAATGTGAAGCGTGTCAGGAAGTATGAGTTTGCACACCGTGATGTACCTGCCGCGTTCGACGGATGCAGGCTGGGGTTTGTTTCCGATTTGCATTACCGGAGTTTGTTGAAGGAGAAAGGATTGAGGGATATAACCCGCCTGCTGAATGATTTGCGTCTCGATGCTCTGCTGATAGGTGGTGATTTGCATGAAGGTTGTGAGTATGTTCCGGATGTCATTGCGGCATTGGGAGCTGTGAAAACACCTTTGGGGACTTATGCCGTTCTTGGAAACAATGATTATGAAGCTTGTTATGATGATATCCTGAAGGAAATGGAACGTCAAGGTATTCACTTACTGGAGCATGAAGCCGATACTCTGAAACGAAACGGTGGGCGGATTGTGATAGCCGGAGTACGCAATCCTTTTAACCTTGGACAGAACGGGCAGTCGCCTACGCTTTCGCTCTCTCCCGATGACTTCGTTATATTGCTTTCGCATACTCCCGACTATGCCGAGGATGTTCCTGTTACCAATACCGACCTTGTGCTTGCCGGACATACGCATGGCGGACAGGTTACTTTATTCGGACTGTATGCTCCTGTCATTCCGTCTCGTTATGGGCAGCGTTTCCTTACCGGGTTGAGGTATAACTCAAATAATACGCCGATTATCATTACTAATGGTATCGGTACGTCCCGTAAGAACGTACGTTTTTTTGCGCCGAGCGAGGTGGTGGTGATAACGCTGCGGCGGTTTGTTAATATAGAACACACCATGCATTATGAGTGAATACACGGTGTGTTTATTTAGTAATCGTATTCTAAACTGAAATCGTCTACATAAAGTAAAGCTCCAGGTCCACCTACAAAGAAATCACCAAATTTACTGGCAGAGCAAACGAGAACTAAATAAGTAGGAACCCGACTTGTGTCCCGATAGTCCAAAGTCAGTTCGAATGACTTATATTCTGTGACTGTCTCGCCACTATAAAATTCTGCATAGGCAATGACACCCGGATCATTCTTGTTGAATACAGATAAATCAGAGGGTTTGGTACGTATCTCTAAAGGTTCTTTCCAATCTGTCAGTGCTATATAGATAGCACAAGTGTCCGGCTTTTCTTTCAAATGTTCATATCCGGAAGATACATAAGATATTGGGGCTGTAGAGTATTTGTAATGTCCTTTTAGTTTGGTCGGCCGAGCTGTAAAAGGTTTCCCGAAATCAAGTACTCCATTCGTTCCTTCAGTTCTGATATATTCTCCAATGAATAAATTACCGGCAGCAAACTTGCCAATACTGCCGAGACCTATAAATTTGGATTCAAGCCTGGCCGCTTTTCCTTTACCATTCCAAGTGTCATCAGTCGGTTGAGTGTTACTATCTCCCATTGTAGTGGCGCCTTTATTTCCAGTATCCCAAATAGGAGTACCGTTTATAGCCCAAGGATTCCAAACTTTATCTACTTGATGCCATTCGTCGAAAGAACCGCCCGGCAGTGTAACGGGTTCACTTGTAGTAAAAGATACTTCTTCTCCGTAGTCACTACCCGAATAAGCACGGTAAACATAGGTTGTGTTAGACTTCAATCCTGAAAGACGTGCAGTTAATTCTCCGTCATCGTCGTTTACATTTTCGGCTGCTATGACCTTCCATTCTGAAGAATCTGCAGGTTTATATTCAAATCCATTGTTGGCGCCTTCTTCACCATTACCATGAAGCCATGCCACATTGACCCATGCGTCAGCTTCGCCGGTTGCCACACTTTTATCACTTCTAGATATGGAGATAGTCCATTTCTCTTCAATGTCATGGTAGCGTACTATCACGGTCTTTGGAAAAGAAAAATCAAGGGCAGTGTTTAATGGAATCTCTATCTCGTTTCCTGATGGATCTAAGAAAGTCTGGGTTGAGATTTCGGCCGGACCTAATTTGATATCTGATATATATACGTTCTTTTGGCTGGCCGTTTTAGCAACTTCGGCAGTGATTTCATGTGTCTTGCTATTGATTTTAGGTTTACCGAACTGATTCTTGATTGTCAATTTTCTTTCAATTGTCTGACTTGCTTGGATTGTCCATTCATAGTCTTGATATAAAGATATAGTATACTTCTTGGGTGAAGATAAGTCAATAACTGTTGCAGAGTCCAATGGAGCTTCTACACCTTCGGTCACCTTACACTGTTTGACTACTACCTCTTTTAAATTGATAGTCTCTTTTAACGGTACAGTGACAGTACGAGTTACCTTATCGATAATTGTACTTCCTTCCTGTCCTTCTACTTCAAATGTAAGTATCTGAAGTGAGATGACCGGGTAGGGAATATCATTGCTGATACAGGAAATATTGATTTGCATACAAGATAGGAAACAAATCAATATGAGGCTGATATTTAGAATTCTTCTCTTCATAATTATAAATATGCAACAATACCTATGCTTATATTCAGTATATTAATTTTGAAATTCGCGCCACTTGATTTTCTCCAACCGGAACTTTCTCCATTGGTGGTTTGATTCTCTTCCCTATATTTGAATCCTGCCACTCCGAATGAAAGTTCTGCACTGATATTCTCCATAATAAATACTGTAGCTCCCGGATTTAATCCGATGTGTACTTCACGAATACGTGTTTGAGTATCTTTAAAATTTTCTTCACTACCACGTTTGTAACGTGAACTGCCTGTGTTGAATGAGAGAGAGGTTTCATTGAAAAGCCCAAAACGTTTTCCCCTGTCCAGCCCTACGTATGAACGATAGAAAACGGTGGTACTTAGCAAGTGCTCGTCAAAAGACATGTTTTTTAGTGAGAAGCTTAAGTCATCATCTATATCCAAACTTATATTCCCTAAATTGGCGTATACGTTTTGGTATCCAAATTTAATACCGATACAAATGTTTTCTTTAATGAAGTAGCCAACAAAAGGATTGATCGTGAATAACTTCGCTTTACAATCAAAATCTTTCAATAGTGATAAGAATTGAGTATCTTCACTGTCGTATCCGGCATAGGATACGGTTAAGCCAGTCATCCATGTTTTTCGTTTCACGAACAAATGGTTCACAATTCCTCTGTCGAACCTTCCTAAAAATCTCTTTTCAGAGATTGTATCTGATACATTGGTTATCTTATGGTCATCTGCTATCCTTAAAGTGTCGGTTTGAGCATATAAAGGAAAAGCAAGACAGACTAGGCAAGTGCAACACAATATTCTGATATATGTATTCATTGGCTGTATTCTTATAAATAAAAAGCAATCCCCATTCCAATAGAGAATATATTGATTCTAAAATTGATGGAACTGGAAGATTGATTAGCGATATGTATCTGATCGGTTACCTGACGGGTATGCCCATAATTGAGACCTAATACACCAATATTCACTTCCACTGCCGTATAATTGTTTATGAAAGCTACTAATCCCGGAGCTACTCCTAACTCTACACTGTACTTTTTACTGAATGTACCGGTAAGATCATCTCCTTTACCATTTATGAATTTAGACTGTCCGCCTTCAAACGTTAGCTGGGTTTCTGCAAATAAAGCGAATCGTCTGCTGTTACCCAGGCTGATATAATTTCTAAACATAGCCATACCGGAATAACTGTGGCTCAAAGAATAAACATCGTTCAAGTTAAAACTTAGGTCTTCACCTATTTCCAAATCCATCTGGTTGATTTTGGTCAGCGAACGTTTATAACCGAAACGTCCGCCTGCAGCCATATTATCTGCAAAAGCATAACATAATAATGGACTGATTTTGAAAGTGTATCCATCTCCAGACACAGATTCTATTACAAGAAAATTATAATCTTTCTGTTCGGACTGTGAATAAGAGATTGAACTGCCCACGATCCATTGACCTTTGGGTACAAACTTATGCATCGTTATATTTCTCATTCCCTGAGCATTTATTGTCGGAATTATGCTACATAGCAGGCTAATGAGAAATATAAACTTTATTATTAGTTTAATCATTATTATAAATCAATTCTAAGTCGTCTAACCATAATGTACTACCGGTACCACCGGTAAAGTAATCACCGTATCGGCTGGAAGTTGCTACCAGAATGATATATTTGGCTTTACGATTTGTATCTTTGTATTTTAACTCTATTTCAAAAGGTATCATACCATCCCCCTCTGTTGCTTCCGGGAAAATAATCTCTCCATAGGCAATGACATTTGGCCCTGTTTTGTCGAAAAACTTTTTAGCAGAAGTGTCTACCAGAAATGGAACATTATTGTCACCGGTTCCGTCTTCCGGCCAGTCACCAATAGCTACATAAACATATCCGTTGTCCATATCGCCTTTTTTTACATAATCTAAATCGGAATAATTTATGGCAACGGGATTGTATTTGGCATATCCTACTAATTTATCCGGGCGGGCAGCGTGTGGACGCCCAAAACCTATTTGCGCACCGCTTGTTCCGATAGTTTTGATATATTTGCCCACAAAGGCATTACCAGCTGCAAATTTGCCGATAGAACCTAAACCGACAAAGGCGGATTTCATCTTGATAGAACGTGTGCCGGTTGTTCCCGGTGCTCTCAACGACTCGTCATAAGTAGTGACATTATCGTTAGCAGAAAGGGTTGTGGACCCCCAGTTACCACTATCCCAATACATATCGTCTCCACTTTTGTATAAGAGTCGGGGCTTGTCCGGTCGCGACCAATCCTCAAAGCTGGAGTTCTTAAGTTGGATTGTTCGTTCCGTGGTGAATGTATAGGTTGGCGATTCACTGCTTTGACCTGAGCACCATGCTCGATATTCGTAAGTTGTACCAGGGGTAAGTCCTGTGATAAGTGCGGACATTTTACTTTGGTTGTTTTCTTCAATTGTGGCAACAGCTTTATCCCATTCATTTTCACTGCCTAATACTCTATATTCAAAAGCTAAATCTTTTGATTCCGCTGCGTCATAGGCCGTTTTGTTGACATTTGCTTCTACTGTAACTCTATGTGCCCAAACGGCATAGTCATTTACCAATTCTGTGGTTACAATAGCATTCGATACTAAAATACGTAAATTTGCCGTGCGATATTTACCATTGGCATCGGTTGCTTTTATAACTACCAGATAATCTCCCCCTTTGTCTTCTTCTCCTTCTTTTTTTGCGAAAGCGGCAAAAAATGCAGCCTTAAAAGTCATTTTAACAATAGAGTTGGTAGTCTCTTCGTCATAGTAATTTGCAAAAGTAACCTTATCTTTGATAGTTTCTTTGACATTATCCGCCATCGTCAGTACATCAATAGAGCTTGATTTTAAGCCTACCTTTGAAATAAATTCCGGGCATGTTAGTGTTAAACTTTTAAGTTCCGAAGTAGTAAGAACAAATACGTCTACATCTTTTCCGGAATCGTCAAGAGCAAAGTTAACAGGGTCATTTAAGGAGTGAAAAACACCATTTTCATATCGTTCTATACGAGGTTGCCGGCTAATCCCTATATTCCATGCTTTTAACATAGGCTCTTCGGCTACATTCAAGGTTATGGCCATACCGCCATCTTGTGGGTCTAATTCTTCGTAATCAAAAGTCAGAGTATATTTGGTAGATATTTTTATATCTTTCAATGTGCCTTCTTTAGTGTAGGAAATATCATCTACTGTCACTGCTTCGACTTTCCAGTCCAATTCCGTTTCTCCTGTAGGAAGCATAAAATAACCAGTCAGTTCCGGATGCTCTTTATCAAATTCCAAAGCTCCTCTTGACATGGATACGGTTACTTTACTGCTTTTAAACTTTGCAGCAGCTACTTCTGTATAAGCTGTGGTTACCACAGTGTTCTGTACATAGAGAGGAAGAGTAATGGGGGTCGTTTGATTTCGTTTAATCTCAAAGTTCATAGAACCACTATAATAAGGTGCATCATATGCCGCATCTACTTTGATGCCGGCTGACCCGCTTATTGTATACATGCCTGTGACTAATTCTAGACTTGAAGGTACAGTGCTGATTCCTTCGTACTCCCGGATTAGTTTACTATCGCTATTACGAAGTTTGACGACACAGCCGTTATTGAGTTCATCAAGCGTTGGCAGAGTGCGGGTAGTAGAAGGAACACTTGCTCCCATCTTAACCGATAAGGCTAAAATTCCATTGCCGTTCAATTCTTCTTCACTACAAGAAGTCAGACAGCATAGAACGCATAATAAGATATATAAAAATAGCTTTTTCATATTTTATTAGTTGCCGGTAATCAATGTCAACGTTTCTTCTGTTACCACGTTGTTTTGATCAACTGCTTTGATTATGAACTTGTGCGTACCGGAACCTAAACCGGCAAGCAATGGAACGAAAGTTGTAATATTGAATTCTAATGATTTCTGTCCGATTACCTGATCTGCAACAGGGAATCCTAAACTACCTAATCCTTCTTGCAATTCTTCCGGATAAGCAAGATCAAAGCTCTTTTTCAAGCCTACTCCGGCCAATTCGTCTTCGGTAAGAACTTCCGAGTCAATCGTCACATACAAATGTGTCAAACGATTAGAAGCAGTAATATCCACTACACACGTCAGTTGGCCACTGGAAGGAACTTTTTGGGCTTCTTTTATATCAAAACCACGCCCTGTAATAGTAGGCTTAGTTTTATCTTCTTCTTCATCATCAGGGATTGTTTCCTCACCAGCTATGATGTTATAATTTTTATCAATAATTGTCACACTTAAATCTACTTTCATTTTTAAAGATACCAAACCGGAATCTTCGATAACATCTTCACTCACATTTGTTAATGTAAAGTTAATGTTCACTGCACTGCCTGATGTCGCAGAGTATGTTTTAGTAAAGTTTTCTTTATAGGTATCCACTGTACCGTCAAAGATTACATAGACCACTGTAATTTCACCTTTTGCAGGTGCAAAATAGATAGGATTGTTGATGGCCTCTTCAATATCTGAATAAGTATGGGAGTTCTCTCCAACAACTATGGTAACGGTAACATCTGTCCCCAAAAATTTTTTAAGGGCTTCATCGAAAGTAACCACCGCTTTTATGTTTTTCATTTCACATGTAATCGGTTTTACTTCTGTAATAGCACTTGGCTTAATACTGAAGACTTCCGAAGTCCCTTCAAAATATGCTTTCGTATCCACCTGTTTTAATTGATGGGACATTGCTTTGATATAATAATCACCGGATAATACACTGATTAAGTCCGGAATATCTTTATAAGTCCATGATTCTACTAAACTATTGTCTTTTGTGTATAATGAAACAATGTATTCATCGGTATTTGTAACAGAACGTGCTGTAGGAGCTTCTGTTACTTGTACGTTTAAAAGTTCTTTTAAACGTATATCCACCATTTGAGGATCGCCTCCTTCTGTATATTCTACTTTTTCTCTATCACATGCAATAAAACTGATTAGAATACAGCATAAATAAAAAAAGGTGTATAGTTTCTTCATATCTATATAATTAATAGATTAATTCAATATCGTCAATATATAATTCGGAGCCGGTAACACAGGCTTGAGCTTTGCTTTCTGGGCTTGTAACACTTGGATTATCAATTTTTTCTTCGCTCGTTAACCAATCTTTTCCACCAATAGAAGAACAAAACATTATACATATATTATCTGGTTTTTCACATCCTACTGATGGGTATTGGATATCAAGAGTTTTTGTTAATATATTAGCTGTTTCATCCAAATCTAATTCAAGATATTCTTTATCCTTTAATATACTTTTAGAACCTTTCCGTAGCATAATTCTTACATATCCTTTGTCGGTGGTAAGCCCACTTGTTTTGGATGTATATTTGTATTTAAATTTTAATTGAGAAGGACGATTAAAGAAAGGATATCCTTCATTTACTATATCTTTTTCGTTTTGATATGAATAAGAACCTAAAAATAATCGACCTGCAGATTGTTGTAAGGTTATTGATGGAGTATTTAATTGTTCAAATCCAGGAAAACTGGCATAACATTCGTTTTTATTTATAAAATATCCAATACTACCTAATGGGGAAATATCGCCTCCTACTCCACTCCAACTTACATTCCTTATTCTTACATATGTGTTATCATCAATTATGACTTTATCTGTAGAGGGTACAATATACCAAGTATTAACAGCATTTCCTGTTAAATTTGGCATTGTTTTTTCATTTACATTTTCCCATGCTACAGGCGTATTTACACTTAATGTTGTTTTTTGATATTCTTCTGTTGTTGTATATCCAGAAAAATCGAATCCAGCAGCTCCTCGTTTTGCCCATGGGCCACCTTTATTTATAGTTGTCCCGTTGTAACGTCCAGAAGTCCATTCGTTAAATGTTGGATTGGGCAACTGTATTTTTGCTTCTGTTAGTAAGGAGTATTCTACATTATTTGTAACCTCTCCACCTTCATTGCATATTCCGACTATGGTATATGTAACTCCAGGTTCTAATCCACTCCACAAGTATGTATTTCCTTTTCGCGTAGTTGATATTTCAGAACCGTTGTATGTCAATTTTAAATATTTCAGTACTGCATTTTGAGCTTCTACTGTGTTAGCTTTTACCTGTAAAGTTGCTTTCCGTGCCCAGATGTCATTCTCATCAGCCGTAATAGTAAATTCTGGTATATGGTAGCTCAATGTCTGTTCTTCAGAAATTTTACTACCATATCGTGCGCGTACTACTAAGTTTCTATGTATTTCGGGCAACTTCTTGATTTTTACTTTATGTTTTTTGACCTCTTCTGTATTATCGCTTACCCATTCGGTGGTAGCTTTTACCCATTCGCTCGCTTCATTTTTGTATTCAAAGATAACATTATTAACATCCTGTTCTCCTGTAATGCCGGATGTTAAGAGGTTAATTTCTGCTTCGGCTTCAGTGCTTCCAATAAGTACCGTTTTGGCAATTGCAGGGAATGAGAATTGATTGCTTTGCAAAGTAGTAGTAAAGGAGAGTTCCGTTTCATGTACTACACCTCGTTTATCCACTGCACGTAGGGTAAACTTACTGGATTCGTCATTATCTCCGGTACATACCATATTCATTATTAATTGTGTAAAGTCAATCAATGCCAACCGTTCTATCTTTCCATCCTCCAGTCCGAGAAGACGTAGTCCTTTGTCTACTACTTTCTGTTTCATCGCTTTGGCGGCATCACTTGTAGGCACAAGCTTCACTAAACCATCTATTCCTACTGGTTCAGAATTCAAATAAGGAGATTCTATAAGTAAATCACACTCTCTGATACCTGCACGGGCATTTAAAGTAACTTTCATTGATTCCGGTTGAGAACCTTCACGTAAGGTAATAGTTTGACCGTTATCAAAACCTTGCGCAGTAAATTCCGGAGCTTTTAAATTGAGCGATGCGTCCGAAATATCTATTGTTACAACCTCTTCGGATTTGACGGTATTATAGGTAATGTTCAATGTTCCACTTCCCGTATCACCACCATTTACATCGACTTGAATAATGTAGTGCTGGCGTGCTTCGGTCTCATCAATATCCAGTAGTCTTAAAGTTTGTCCTATACCATTTTGTTTTTTTACTTTTGCTTCAAGTTGTAAACTGCCGGGCTTTAAATAGACAGGACGTTGGTCGTCTTTTGCAATATCAATAGTTGTGCCGGTGTTTGAACGGGCCTGCATCTCAAATGTTGTAAAATACTTTTGAACAGCTTCTGAACAAATCACGGTAAGCTGTACATTGGCTATGTAGCAGGTGATGTCAGCAGTGGTATTCTGATTCTCAAGGATCTGGATATTTGTACTTCCTTCATAGTAGGCAGCATTAAAACCTTCTTTCTTTTCGTCACCATAGTAGGCCTTCAGCGTGTAATTGCCAATAGCTATTTTCTCTCCTTCTTTAAAGTCTGCATAAGAATCCCAATGCTTCACTTCTGCCTTTTCATTGGATAAAGATAATGAAAATGATGACGCTTCCGGTACTTCTTCCATACGGGTGGTCGTAATAGCCGATTGCTTATCGGATTGACCGCGTGTATCGGATGAACTGCCTACTTCTATCATGCTTGGATTAGCGGATAGTTGTATGTTCATTGTGCCATAACCTGTAGCATGTCTTTCGTCTTGTTCGCATCCCGCGAATAAAACTGATATTATGACAAACAGAGTTAAAATAGTTGTGTATTTTTTGCCCATTGACAATACTTAATTATCTTTTTTACCTATTAAAACTTGAAACTGGGCGCAAAGATACTGTTTTTTGGCAATAAAATAACCGTGTAAAGCTCTATTTTACAGCGATAAATGAAAAATGGGACATCATTTGTCCCATTTCCTACAAAAAAAGAAAAGTTGATTAATGTACTTTTTAGCTTATTTTTAATTATAAAATGTTACGGTTCGGGTAGTAATACTATTCCTTGCTTTTTCTTTCCGTCCATCTTAGCTGTTATCGGATGTTCAAAGTGTACATGACGCAGGTATTTGGTCTCATGTACAGCAGGTTGCGCATTCAGAAAGTCTTGATTATATACACCGTCATTTATAAACGCGTTGATTGTGAAATAACCGACACCGAAAGAAGTCAGGTTCTGAAAAAAGTGCGTTCCCTGGCTGGGATCGACACGATAGTTTGTCAGCCCGGCTTCTACAATAATACGTGCTGCACTGATATGAGGCCATTTTACAGGAATGCCGAGCCATGTATCGCTACTGCCCCAGCGGCCCGGGCCTATCAGGACGTAGTTCTTTCCTTCGTTCAAGAATTGCTGGTTCAGTTTTTCTATCTCCCAGGCTATTTCCTGATTGTGGGAAGCGCTGTAATCATCGGTTTTTACGTAAATTACATCCTGCAATTCATTCATTATTCCATGTCCTAATGAATTGTTGGAACGGAGCAATAGTTGTTCATCGGGAATGGCTGTAAGGTCCTCATCAAGCATTTCCTTACTATCGACAATCGGACGGATTTGTAACAGATAGAATGTGCCGGTCTTGTCTTTTTCCCGGCTCATGGTAGCTGCGAATTCGATTTCAACAGGGCGGCGCATTTCCTGCTGTCCGTATTTCAATGCCAATTGTAAGATACGGGGTAGTGGGAATACATCATGCTGCAAGATATTGGCAAAGGTGATCACTTTACGCCCACCCGGATATAAACCGTCACGGATTATCTGGTCGTAAGGGTCATAGGTGGAAGCTATATAATTGAGGGAACCGTCTTTCTCAGCCTCTTTAACATGTAATTTCAATAGGTTGAAACCGTCATCAATGGAGAAGTTATGACCGGCATTACGCAGGTCGAGCGCATAAAAACGTGTTTGGGTTTCTTTTAGTGCAATCTCCATCTCGCTGGTTTGCAAGACCTGGTTGGGGTGATAGGGAGAGAAACGAAGTGTCATACCGCCGTCTACAATATATTTACCCAATCCGAGTGCCAGATTGACAATGCCCTCTTCCGCCTTTTCATCTCCGATAGGGTAGTAGTTGAGCGAGCGTGCTACACCCGACATGGATGGATAGTAACGGTCGCCATACTGATTTCCGACTACCTCTTGCAGGATGACTGCCATTTTCTCCTGGTCGATAACGTTGCTTGTTGCTTGCATATAGGCTTTTGAATCGCGGAAATATACAGAAGCGTAAACTCCCTTGATGGCATCGCTGAGCATGCGGAGCATTTCATACTTGTCGTCCAGATAAGGAATCATATAAGTATTGTATATTCCGGCGAAAGGCTGGTAATGCGAATCTTCCAATAGTGAGGAAGAACGGATAGCGATAGGGGATTTTACTACATCAAAGAAAGTGAAAAAGTCCTCAACCAAGCGGTCGGGCAGTTTGGCTTTCAGGAAGTATCGTAAAATCAAATCATCATCCGCATCAGAGAGGGCTATTTGATACAGATTGTTGGTATCCATGAACTCGTCGAATACATCCGTACAAAGCACTACCGTTTTGGGTATAGCGACGCGGGCATTCTCAAATTCGTCGAATTCCGGATGGTGCTTCACCATATTGTCAATGAATGCCAGGCCACGTCCTTTACCGCCCAATGAACCGTCGCCAATGCGGGCGAAGTTCGAGTAGCGGTCAAAGCGGTCACGCTTAAAGACAGCCACCACACCCTGATTCTTCATCTTGCGATACTTTACGATTGCCTCGAAAATGATTTTACGGTGGGCATCTACATCCTGAAGACTGTTCCAGGTAATAGGTTTCAAGAACTCGCCAATGGGGAACATGGCACGCGAATAGAGCCAGCGGCTCACATGATTGCGGCTGATATGATAGAGGAACGACTCTGCCGGAACCGCAAAAAGGATGTTTTGGAGTTCTTTCAAGTTTTTGACGCGGGCAATCTCTTCCAGCGTATCGGGATTACGGAAGATGAAGTCGCCGAAACCGAAATTGTCCGATACGATACGTCGCAGGTCTACGTCCATCTTCTTGGAGTTTTTATCGATGAAAGACGCATCATATTTAGCTGCGTACGAAACGTTATCCGATTCGGAAGATTGTATAATCAACGGGACAAACGGATCTTCCTTTCGTATGGCGGCGCATAACTTGATACCGGCAAGCGCGTCTTTTTCACCACGTTCTACACGGGGGAAGCGAACGTCTGTGATAACTCCCAGTATATTGTTTTTGTATTTTTCGTATATGCCGATTGCTTCATTATAGGTACGCGCAAGGACGATTTTAGGGCGCCCTCTCATGCGTAGCGTACGTTGGTGGGCATTCAGCGCTTCGGTAGAAAATTCCTGGCTCTGCTTCAATACGAATTTATAAAGATTGGGCAGGATAGAGGAGTAGAAGCGGATTCCGTCCTCTACCAGAAGAATAATCTGTACGCCCACTTCACTGACGTCATGCTCCAGATTCATTTTGTCCTCAATCAGTTTGATGATGGACACCAGTAAATCGGTATTTCCCAACCAGCAGAAGATATAATCGAACGAACTGAGGTCCTCGTTGGCAATACGTTTGGTAATGCCATGACTGAACGGCGTTAGAATTACCATGGGAATATGCTCGTATCGTCCTTTGATGGTTCGCGCTACGTCAAATCCCTCGTTATCTCCTGTTCCCGGCATACATATGATAAGGTCGTATGGCATGGACGATAGTTGGGCCAGCGCTTCCTCGCAAGTAGATACCTGTGTAAAGCGCGGCGGGTAACGCAGGGAGAGCGAGGTATATTCATTGAAGATTTTTTCGTCGATACGGCCATCGTCTTCCAGCATGAAAGCATCATAAGGGTTGGCGATTAAAAGCACATTGAAGATACGTCGTGTCATGAGGTTTGCAAACTGCGTATCTTTGAAATAGAGCTGATTTAGTTTAAACTTACTAAGCATGTTTTCTCATGGTTTATTAGTTCGGAGGACAAAAGTAGCAATTTAAATGAAGAATGAGGAATGAAGAATGAAGAATTACCTTTGCAAGACACTTGTACGGCGCTGTTCGATTCTGTTTTTGTTATTCTTTATAATTTATGAGATTTGACGTTTTATTATTATTTAATCAAAATATTGCCGTGAAGTTTAGGTGTTTTGAAAAGTTTTCCTATATTTGCAATGTTGTTTATTGACATTTTGCTCGAATGATTATTGAATAACGAGGTAAGAACCTTTAAAACGTAATATTATGAATATCGAACGTATCATGTCCTCTTTGGAGGCAAAGCATCCCGGCGAGTCTGAATATCTTCAAGCCGTAAAGGAAGTACTTCTTTCTATCGAAGATATCTACAATCAGCATCCTGAGTTCGAGAAGGCAAAGATTATAGAACGATTGGTTGAACCTGACCGTATTTTTACTTTCCGCGTTACGTGGGTAGATGATAAAGGCGAGGTGCAGACGAACCTCGGTTATCGTGTACAGTTCAATAACGCCATCGGTCCGTACAAAGGCGGTATCCGTTTCCATGCTTCTGTAAATCTCTCTATTCTGAAATTCTTGGGATTTGAACAAACCTTCAAAAATGCGTTGACTACTCTGCCTATGGGGGGTGGTAAAGGTGGTTCCGATTTCTCTCCGCGCGGTAAGAGCGATGCGGAAGTGATGCGTTTCTGTCAGGCTTTCATGCTTGAATTATGGCGCCATCTTGGTCCGGATATGGATGTGCCTGCCGGTGATATCGGTGTGGGCGGCCGTGAAGTGGGCTATATGTTCGGTATGTATAAGAAGCTGACGCGTGAGTTTACGGGAACTTTCACCGGTAAAGGGTTGGAATTCGGCGGCTCATTGATACGTCCTGAAGCAACAGGATTTGGCGGATTGTATTTTGTACATCAGATGTTGGAAACCAAAGGTATCGATATTAAAGGTAAGACGGTTGCCATCTCCGGTTTCGGAAACGTGGCTTGGGGAGCAGCTACCAAAGCTACCCAGTTGGGGGCGAAAGTCATTACTATTTCAGGTCCCGACGGTTATATTTATGATCCGAACGGTATCAGTGGCGAAAAGATAGATTATATGTTGGAACTTCGTGCATCGGGCAATGATATTGTAGCTCCGTATGCCGATGAATTCCCGGGTTCTACTTTTGTTCCGGGTAAACGTCCGTGGGAAGTGAAAGCCGATATTGCTTTGCCATGTGCAACGCAGAATGAGCTGAATGGTGAAGACGCACAGCATCTGATTGATAATAAGGTGACTTGCGTAGGTGAAATCTCCAATATGGGATGTACGCCCGAAGCCATCGACCTATTTATCGAAAACAAGATTATGTATGCACCGGGTAAGGCTGTGAATGCGGGCGGTGTGGCTACCAGTGGTTTGGAAATGTCACAGAATGCTATGCATATCAGCTGGAGCGCAGCCGAAGTGGATGAAAAACTTCATGCCATTATGCACGGTATCCATACCCAGTGTGTGAAATACGGAACCGAACCTGACGGTTACATTAACTATGTGAAAGGCGCTAATATTGCCGGTTTCATGAAAGTAGCCCATGCCATGATGGGTCAGGGAATTATCTAAGGAAAAACTTTGTTTAGTTGTATTTGTATTTGTGGTTTGTGCTGCCCCGGCCTGCGAAGGTGTGGGCAGCATCTTTTTTAATGATGGGCGGTTAATGATTAATCACTATTTTTCTTACCTTTGCATTCCAGAATAATAAATAACAAAGAGATGTTACAACCGGAATTGAAATTAAGACGTGATAAGATACGTGCTCTCATGGTTCAGCAAGGCATTGATGCTGCTCTTATCACCTGCAATGTAAACTTAATCTATACGTACGGTCGCGTTGTCAGCGGATATTTATATTTGCCGTTGAATGCTCCTGCGCGTTTGTTCATAAAACGCCCTAATGATATCGAGGGCGAACATATCCATCCTATCCGTAAGCCGGAACAAATTACCGAATTGTTGAAGGAATGTGGTTTGCCTTTGCCTGCTAAGTTGATGCTGGAAGGTGATGAATTATCCTTTACGGAATATAATCGCTTGGCTGCCTGTTTTCCCGAAACAGAGGTTGTGCCTTGCGGTACCGCGTTGGTTCGTCAGGCTCGAAGCGTAAAGACTCCGATAGAAATTGAAATGTTCCGTCGTTCCGGAGCTGCTCATACAAAGGCGTACGAACAGATTCCCTCGGTTTATCAGCCGGGAATGACCGACCGTCAGCTATCCATTGAAATAGAACGGTTGATGCGTTTGGAGGGATGTTTGGGGATATTCCGCGTATTCGGACAGAGTATGGAGATTTTTATGGGAAGTCTTTTGGCCGGTGACAATGCGGCGGTTCCCTCTCCGTATGATTTTGCATTGGGCGGTAAAGGGCTCGATCCTTCCTTGCCGGGCGGTGTGAGTGGTACTCTCCTGCAAGCGGGACAGTGCTTTATGGTAGATATGGGTGGAAATTTCTATGGCTATATGGGTGATATGAGCCGTGTATTTTCCATAGGCAGGTTGCCGGAACAGGCATATACCGCGCATCAGACGTGTATAGAAATACAAGAGGAGATTGCGGCGATGGCAAAACCGGGAACTGTTTGTGAAGATATGTACAACAAAGCCATTGAAATAGTAACGAAAGCCGGTTTTGCGGATTACTTTATG
Source organism: Bacteroides sp. 44_46 (assembly GCF_001915465.1). NCBI lineage: Bacteria > Pseudomonadati > Bacteroidota > Bacteroidia > Bacteroidales > Bacteroidaceae > Bacteroides > Bacteroides sp. 44_46. Next base: position 236,896 of record NZ_MNQO01000013.1, read on the forward strand.
GGAGTAGATCAAAAAGCGAAATTCATAGGTCATGGCATTGGCCTGGAAATAAATGAAATGCCCGTATTGGCGCCCCGTATGAAGCAGGAGTTGGAGCCGGGTATGGTCTTTGCCCTGGAACCCAAAATCGTTTTGCCCGGTATAGGTCCTGTCGGAATTGAAAACTCATGGGCTGTAACAACCGATGGTTTGGAGAAACTGACTTTGTGCAAAGAGGAAATCATAGAATTATGATAAACAATAAGCGGTTAGCGATTAGTGATAAGTGATTAGCTGGCAATTATGCCGTATGGCAATCACTAATCACTTATCACTAATCGCTAACCGCTTATCACTCACTTCACCCTTCTGTTCAATTGGTTATTAGCCTTGGATGGTTTTGATTTACCGATTCTCTTTCCTGTAGGTTTGGCTTTATTGTTTCGATTGGGGTGCGATTGTGTGTTTTTACTCACCTTCATAATATTCACATAGATAATAACGGGCGATAAAGTCCCAATTTTTCTGTAATACTTCTTTGCCGTTGGTAAATGGAAACTGCACGTCAGGTAATATTCCTTTGAGCATACCGTACTTTATTAAGTCGAACGGGCAGGTTCCCGGACGGCAAAAGAGTTTGTAGCCTTCGGCAGCAGCGCGTTCGGCATTGTACATCGGGTTGTGCCCTTCACAAAAATAGGCGGCTACATTATGGGCTATTAGCATGCCTTTGGCATTGGCGTATATTACGAATTCTTTCTTATACTCTAAGTCGGGGAGTAGAGCGGAAGGAGTATCTTCCCATCTCAGGACTTCAACAAAGAATTTGCAGAGTTCTTTATAGGTAGCAAAGTATAGTAAAGATTTGCCACCGCTGTATTCCAGGCAATGTTCAACATCCTTGCTCAATTTTGTTTCAGGAGTGATTTCCGGAAGAGGAGTGGAAGGCATATCTAACAAATCCGGTCCCATTACCCATAAAAATGAAGAGGGTTCTTCGTTGATAGGCGCTTCTTCAAATTCTTCATCCATCAGTTTATAAACTTCTTGAGCCAAATCCAGCAAGTCCTTATCATACGGATCTTGCAATGTGTATTCATCCGGTCCATAGAGTGCGAAGTGGGATTTTAATGTCCACAGTACAAATGCAATGTCTTCCGGATTGATTTCATCGGGGATGTAGCTGTCGGATAACCGATAGAAAGGAAGATACGTATTATACAGCGCATAATATGATTCGGTGAATGTTTTCCAACCGCCGGTCTGGGCAATTACATCTTGAAAATACATACAGAGCGAGACCGTGGCGTCTTTTTGCACATAGTCGTTTTCCTTAAACAGAGGAGATTGTTGTACTAGCGGGAAGATACTCGCTGCAAATTTGAGATACCATTGGTCGCCGGGTAGCACACGCGTGCGCTCATTGGCGCCCAACCATTGTTTCATGAGAATAGGAACTGGCTTCATTGTTTGTTTGCTTTTAATGTGTGAATAATATGTATGGGGTTATAATCTTTTCAGAGCCAGTTTGATAACCTGTTCTACCGGTGCATTGGCATCTTCCTTTAGGATGGCCATTACTACTTTTTGCGAAGGAGCTTGTGCGAATCCCAACATTGTGAGGGCGGCCACAGCTTCTTCTTGTACTTGCGCATTGGCGGCAGTAAAGGCAGGACCGGTTATATCGGCCGCTCCGGAAACCATTCCACCGGTTTTTATTTTATCTTTTAAGTCAACTATCACACGCTGGGCTGTTTTTAAACCGATTCCTTTCACCGTTTTCAGCAGATTGGCATTCTCCGTGCTGATAACATTTATCAACTCGGAGGGGGATAAGGCTGAAAGAATCATACGGGCCGTATTGCCACCGATACCTGATACGGAAATCAACAGCAGAAACAACTCACGTTCTTGCTTGTCTGCAAAACCATAAAGGATATATGCATCTTCACGGATAGCTTCATAAATATATAGTTTGCAGCTTTTTTTTCCTTGTATGGCGGCATATGTGTTCAAGGAGATATTTGCGGCATACCCCAAACCGTTACAGTCTATAATTGCGCTTGCCGGACTCAACTCGGCAATTTCACCTTTAATGTATTCTATCATATAATTATTATTCCTATTCTGCGAATGTAGGAATTATTATTGACTTTTAGTCTCTAAAAAAAGAAAAACTCTGTGAAACTTGAACTCTTCTATACTAAGATATAAATGAAAATGCTTACTTTTGCGCTCATAAAATAGAAAGTTGATAACTAAAATCGATAAAAAGATGAAAAAAGTAAGAGCAGCCATCGTTGGTTATGGCAATATCGGACATTTTGTACTTGAGGCATTACAAGCGGCTCCTGATTTTGAAATAGCCGGAGTAGTACGTCGTGCGGGGGCGGAGAACCGTCCTGCGGAATTGAGTGAGTATTCCGTTGTGAAAGATATTAAAGAGCTGAAGGATGTGGATGTGGCCATCCTTTGTACTCCTACACGTAGCGTTGAGAAATATGCAAAAGAGATATTGGCGCTTGGAATTCACACGGTAGACAGTTTCGATATTCATACCGGCATTCCGGCATTACGTCGTACCCTGGATACTGAAGCGAAAGCTCATAACACTGTTTCTATTATTTCTGCGGGTTGGGATCCGGGAAGCGATTCCGTTGTACGCACCTTGCTGGAAGCTATTGCGCCGAAGGGAATTACTTATACCAACTTCGGTCCGGGTATGAGTATGGGACATACGGTGGCGGTAAAAGCCATCGAAGGTGTAAAAGCTGCCCTCTCAATGACTATTCCTACCGGTACGGGTATACATCGCCGTATGGTCTACATCGAACTGAACGACGGTTACGAATTTGAGAAAGTAGCTGCCGCTATCAAGGCCGATCCGTATTTTGTAAATGATGAGACGCATGTGAAACTTGTTCCGAGCGTAGACGCGTTGCTCGATATGGGACATGGTGTAAACCTGACCCGTAAAGGCGTTTCAGGAAAAACGCAGAACCAGTTGTTCGAATTCAATATGCGTATCAATAATCCTGCGCTTACCGCGCAAGTGCTGGTATGTGTGGCGCGTGCCGCAATGCGTCAGCAACCGGGTTGCTATACAATGGTTGAGATTCCGGTTATCGACCTTCTGCCGGGCGACCGCGAGGAGTGGATTGCACACTTGGTATAAGAATATAAAAAAACAGATGATGCGTTTATATGAAATGCACCATCTGTCAGTACTGAACACATCATCTGTTTGACCATAACAGACGATGTGTTTTTTTGTATCTTGTTATCAGAAGAAGAACCGGAGTATATCGTTAAAGTTTGCCCAAATTAGCAGGCCGAATAACAGGAACATTCCCACCATTTGTGCACGCTCCATAAACTTATCGCTGGGTTTGCGACGTGCTACAATCTCGTAGATGAGGAACAAAACATGTCCGCCGTCCAATGCCGGAATGGGCAGAATGTTCATGAAAGCGAGTATAATCGAAAGGAATGCCGTCATGTACCAGAACTGATACCAGTCCCATGTTGCAGGGAATATACTGCCGATTGTTCCGAAACCGCCAAGTTGCTTGGCGCCCTCTTTAGAGAAAAGATACTTCATCTGGCTGACATACCCTTTCAGCGTATTTACCCCCAGAGTAACTCCGGCAGGAATAGACGCGAAGAAACTATATTCTTTCTTGACAACAGGCAGCAGCTTGTTTGTCTGCAGGGATGCGGCGATGCCGATTTGATATAAAGAATCTGCAGTCAGCGTTACGGTATCCGCTACTCCGGCTCTGACGTAAGTCAGGGTGAGGAGACGGCCGGTACTGTCGTCAGCCGCTTTTTGCCGGTTCTGCATTTCTTCTTTAAAGTCGAAGTAAGCGATATTGCGTCCGTCCAATTGCGTGATGCTGTCACCCGGTTGTAATCCGGCAAGTGCGGCAGGCTGTCCCGGCATAATACTGTCAATGACAAACGGGTAGCGGAATGAAGCGAAGCGAACACTGTCGGCAAGCAGGCGTTCCATCATATCTTCGGGAATGTATACGGATGCTTCCTGTCCGTCACGCAATACGGTAACCTGACGTGCATCGACGATGCTTGTCAGCATATCGCCTCCATAGCGTTCAAAAGGAACGCCGTCGGCGGAAACTAATATATCACCGTCACGGAAACCGATCGCTTTAGCCGTTTCGTTGAAGTCCATACCCAGCGGAGCTTTCTGCAAAGGTACATATTCGTCTCCCCAGGTAAAGAGTATCATGGAGTAGATGAACAACGCCAGCAGGAAATTGAACAATACACCGCCTACCATAATCAGCAGACGTTGCCATGCCGGTTTGGCACGGAATTCCCACGGTTGTACAGGCTGTTTCATCTGTTCGGTATCCATGGATTCGTCTATCATACCTGCGATTTTGACATACCCGCCTAAAGGTAACCAACCGATGCCGTATTCTGTTTCACTGTTTTTCGGTTTAAACTTGAACAGAGTGAACCACGGGTCAAAGAATAAACAAAATTTTTCCACTCGTGTCTTAAATAAGCGGGCGAAGAGGAAGTGCCCGCCTTCATGGATTATTACGAGCAATGAAAGGCTCATTATAAGTTGCAGGGCACGAATCAAGAATGTTTCCATCTAATTATTTACTATTTTATTATTTACAATTTAATTTTTAACTATCAGTTCTTTGGCTATTCGTCTGGCTTCTGCGTCAGTTGCTACATAGTCTTCGTAAGTAGGTTTCTGTATAAAAGAGACGCGTGTCATTGTCTTCTCAATGACATCGCTCATGCCGAGGAACGATATTTCGTCCCGTAAGAAAGCGGCTACTACCACTTCATTGGCGGCATTGACGATACATGGCATATTTCCTGCGCGATGCAAGGCTTCGTATGCCAGCGCCAGATTACGGAAACGTTTCGTATCCGGTTGCTCGAAAGTCAGGTCTGTACATAGCTTGAAGTCCAGTCGGGGGAAAGACGCTTTCAGGCGTTCCGGATAAGAGAATGCGTATTGAATGGGCAGTCGCATATCCGGCATTCCCAACTGTGCTTTTACCGCTCCGTCCTCAAACTGTACCATCGAGTGAATGACGGATTGCGGATGTACCACTACTTCTATCTGGTCGGGGCGTACGCCGAACAGCCATTTTGCTTCAATCACTTCAAAGCCTTTGTTCATCATGGAGGCAGAGTCTATTGTGATTTTGGCTCCCATATCCCAATTGGGGTGTTTCAAAGCCTGTGCTTTGGTTACGGTGGCAAGCTGTTCCATTGTACAAGTGCGGAACGGACCGCCGGAGGCTGTCAGTATAACTTTCTCGATGGGATTGCCTACCTCTCCGGCTAAACACTGGAATACGGCGGAATGTTCGGAATCCACCGGTAGGATAGGAGTGCCGCTGAAACGCGCCAAGTCATTGATGAGTTCGCCTGCTACGACTAATGTTTCCTTGTTGGCGAGGGCTATCACTTTGCGCGCGCGAATGGCGTTCATGGTCGGCTTCAGTCCGGCATAGCCCACCATGGCGGTCAGTACCATGTCGATAGGAGCTTCCGCTACAATTTGGCATAAAGCTTCTTCACCGGCATACACTTTAATCGGCAGGTCGGCAAGCGCGTCTTTCAGTTGTTGATATTTCGTTTCGTTTGCTATTACCACTGCTTCGGGCTTGAACTTGCGAGCCTGGGCAATCAGATCATCTACCCGGTTATTAGCAGTCAGTACATAGGCTTCGTATTGGTCGGGATGTTCCTCTATGACCTGTAATGCCTGTGTACCGATAGAACCGGTAGAGCCAAGTATGGCAATTTGTTTCTTCATCAGCTTTATGATTTCAGATTTATAAATTATACCTTATATCTTACTTTATATTTTATTTCTCATTCTCAAAATACAATATAAAGTTCCGGATTCACCGCCCTTCCTTTGTGCCACAACTCGAAGTGCAGATGCGGTCCGGTTGTCAGTTGTCCGGTATTTCCTACCAGAGCAATGGCTTCTCCGCCTTTTACGGTATCGCCTTCACGTTTCAACAGAGAACCGCAATGCTTGTAGACGGATACAAAATCCTGATTATGCTGTACTTCTATCAAATAACCGGTTTCGGCCGTGTAGGTGCTCAGAATGACCGTTCCGTCCAGAGTAGCCAATACGCTTTCTCCCGGATTGGCGGCTATATCCGTTCCGAAGTGTTTCTTTTCGGCATTGAAGGGAGATGAAATCATACCGCGGGTGGGACGGTAGAATATCAGTCCGTCTACTTCGGGGCGTGAGGTGATACTTGTCAGGTTGTATTTTTCCGTTTCTTCGTACTGTTTACGGAATTCAGCCTCGCGTTGCGTACGTTCCATGAGTGAATCTTCCCGTACAGTCGTCAGCGAGTCAATGGAATGAACCGTATCGGCTTTTATTCTACCCTGGAAAATATCCTGAATATTCATTATGTACAGGTTTTGCCTGTCCACCAGTTGCTGGAGTGAATCCACACGCAAGGCGTTCTCTACGACCTGTGCGCGAATTTCACTGTTCATATATCCGGGCAGGTAATTGCGCAACGGAGTGAAAGCGACAATCAGAGAGGCGATAAGAAAGAGTACCGTCAGTACGGAAAGCAGTACGGAGATTCCGTTCAGTTTGGACACACGTAATGTGACAATATCCTCGAGGGTATTCTCGTTCGTAATGGTCAGCCTGTATTTGAACTTGATATTACTCCAGAAGGCTTTTCTTCTTTTTTTCTTCTTATTCGCTGTCACTTATAAACTTTTCTATTTATACTTTGAACCTTACACTTTACTGCCTTATTTACACCTCTTCCGTATCGTCCAAAGCGAGTAATCCTTCCGGTAAGTCTACCGTAATAACCTTATGCTTTTGGTCGATGTCCATAATAAAATCTTCCTGTGCCGGAATCAGCAATTCTTCTCCTTTATAATCTACCACGAACAAAGTGTTGATGGTAGAAGTATCTACATCCGTTACTTCACCCAGTTTGCCGTGATGCGCTTCTTCCATACGGAAACCTACGAAGAAATCCCAACTGAGTTCTCCCGGTCCGGCTTCTTCGGCATGTTTCACTGGAAAATAAACCTCAATGTTGGTAAACATCCGTGCGCGTTCCGCCGTATCTACTCCTTCGAGTTTGACGAGAGCCGTGGTGTCTGAGCGAAAACGGTATTCTTCGATAAAGAACGGTACGAATATCCCGTCCAGCAAGCAAATGAGATATTCAGCCTCTACACGGTCGAAAATATCATCCGTAAAGGTGAATGACAATTCTCCGTGAATGCCGTGAGGTTTGTTGAATATACCTATTTTATATACTTCTTCTTTTCGTATCATCTCGTTTTATCGCCTTATCACGTTTATATTCTCGTTATTCTCGCTCCGAGCGCATTCAGCCGTCCTTCTATGTTCTGATACCCCCGGTCTATCTGCTCGATGTTATGAATACGGCTGATACCGTCGGCGCTCATGGCGGCTATCAGCAAAGCGATGCCGGCACGGATATCCGGTGACGTCATATTACCGCCACGCAGTTTGAAGCCGTGATTATGTCCGATTACTACGGCACGGTGCGGGTCGCACAGAATGATTTGCGCTCCCATATCTATCAGTTTATCCACAAAGAAGAGGCGGCTCTCAAACATTTTCTGATGAATCAACACACTGCCTTTTGCCTGTGTGGCGACTACCAGTAATACGCTCAGCAAGTCCGGTGTCAGGCCGGGCCAGGGAGCGTCGGCTATTGTCATGATAGAACCGTCGATAAAGGATTCTATCTGATAGGTGTCCTGTGCAGGTACATGGATATCATCACCCCGTTGTTCCATTTTGATGCCCAAACGCCGGAAACTGTCGGGGATGATACCTAAGTTTTCGTGCGAAACGTTCTTGATGGTTAGCTCGCTTTTCGTCATGGCCGCCATACCGATAAAGCTTCCTACTTCAATCATGTCCGGAAGAATGGTATGGTCTGTTCCATGCAGTTCGTCTACCCCCTCGATGGTGAGCAGATTGGAAGCGATGCCTTCTATTTTTGCGCCCATACGGTTCAGCATCCGGCATAGCTGTTGTATGTAAGGCTCGCAGGCGGCATTGTAAATGGTTGTTTTACCTTTCGCCAGTACAGCCGTCATTACGATATTGGCGGTTCCCGTTACAGATGCTTCGTCCAGCAACATATAGCTTCCCTGCAACTGCCGGGCGGATATTTCGTAGACTTCCCGCCTTTCGTTGTAAACAAAGTCGGCTCCTAAATTCCGTATACCGATGAAATGTGTATCCAAACGGCGGCGTCCTATCTTGTCTCCGCCCGGTTTGGAAATCATAGCCTTGCCAAAGCGCGCCACCATTGGTCCTACGAGCATAACCGAACCGCGCAGGCTGGAGCATCTTTTCAGGAACTCGTCGCTCTCCAAATAGGCAAAATCAACATTGGCCGCTTGGAAGCTGTATGTATCGATGCCTTTTTTCGATACGTTCACTCCCATATCCCGCATCAGTTGAATCAGGTTATTCACGTCCAGAATATCCGGTATGTTGTGCACTGTCACCTCTTCGGCGGTGAGCAGCGTGGCGCAGATAATCTGCAACACCTCGTTCTTCGCTCCTTGAGGATAAATATCACCGGAAAGGCTGTGTCCGCCTTCTATTACAAATGAGGCCATGGAAGTAGTGGTTAGTGATTAGCGGTTAGTGATTAGTGATTAGTGGTGGAAGGGTGATGTCGTATGGCATTAAAAGCTAATCACTGACCACTAATCGCTAATCACTTTATTTAGTATTTTCTTTTATTATTTCTATTGTTATTCCTGTTGTTCTGATTATTCATTTTCGGACGATAATTCTGCTCGATCCGTTCAGACATAAGGCGGAGAAGGCTATCGGTCATTTGCAGTTTGCCGTCGGACAGTTCTGCAAGGTCGTCCGCTATTTTGCGGTCGTCGATAGTATCTTTATTCCAGGACATATAGTCTTTCTTCATGTGGTTGCATATCAGTGCAACGAGATTTTGTTTCTCGTCTCCTTCGGGGAAGTCAATGGCTTTCTTAATCAGTACTTCCAAAGTACGGCCGTAGTGGCGGTAACGTATTTTGGTACTGGGATAAGGGACTGTTTCCGGTTTGGTTTTCAAATTATCTTTGCGGATAATTTCGTATGGATAATCAATGTCCAGCTTGAAGTCGGACATGATGGCAAGATGGTCCCAAAGTTTATGCTTGAAATCGGGTACATCACGCAAGTGGGGAAACATATTTCCCATGATGTTGATAATCGTGTTTGCACAACGTTGACGTTCGGAGCGGTCTTCGATTGTCAATGCATGGTCTACCATGTTTTGGATACTACGTCCGTATTCGGGCAAAGGCATCCGTTTTTGTTGAGTATTATATTGCATAATCTTTTAGTAATTAACGATTAATGATTAGTGATTAATGATTAGTGATTAGTGTTTAGCGATTAGTAGGCTGCGCTATTATGCCGCATGGCATTAATCACTAATCACTAAACACTAATCACTAAATAAGTTTTTTCGGTTGGCTCGCTACGAACTCTTTCAAATAGAACGGTTCGAAGTAGGCGACGTCTTTAAAATCTTCTTCGGCTATTGCCTTTTCCGCCAGTGGAAACATCATGCTTGCCAGTGGACGGATGCCGTCGATGAAATGCGCATTGGGATGGACTATCTTTTCTTTGCATTTGGCCGCACCGTCACCGAAGAAGTAGACGGGAGACTTATCCAAGAACTCCCGGTATGAGTTTTCATCTACAATGTCCGCTGCTATGTCACGTACGGGTTTCAGTGCGCGGTCGTACACGGCGGCGTACACTTCCATGCGCCGGGCGTCAATCATAGGGCACAGCAATGCATCTTCCGGTAAATCGTCGTGATAAAGCAACACCGGCACACATTGCACCTTCAGGGTAGGAAGGCCGATGAGAGGCAGGTTCCGGCCGTAACAAACGCCTTTCGCCATGGATACACCGATGCGTAATCCTGTGTACGAACCGGGGCCGCAACTTACGGCAACGGCATCCAGCGGCATGGCATGGCTGTCGGCAAACGACAACGCCTCGTCCACGAATACTCCCAATGATACTGCGTGTGAAGGACCGTTCAGGTCTTCTTTTTTGAAAACGTTCTGCCCGTCTTCGCTCACAGCTACGGAGCAGGCTGAAGTGGACGTTTCAATGTGCAAGATACATGACATAACTTCTATTCTGAATTTTATTGTGGCAAATTTACGTGATTTGTTTCGATTACACAAGTTGTTTGTAGGAAAGCTTGGTTTGACATTTGCTCAAAGAATTCTCAATGAATGCAATAAATAATCATTGAGAATAGCTATCTTTGTCGGATATTTTGGAGAAGAGTTACGGGCGAGAGAGATTTACGCGGATTGTAACTCTTTGATAATTAGCTAAGAAAATAAAATTATACTGTTATGATACAATCTATGACAGGCTATGGCAAAGCAACTGCCGAATTGCCCGATAAGAAAATCAATGTTGAAATTAAGTCGCTCAACAGCAAAGCTATGGATTTGTCTGCGCGTATCGCTCCGCTTTACAGGGAAAAGGAAATGGAAATCCGCAATGAAATATCCAGGATGCTGGAACGCGGCAAGGTCGATTTCAGCCTTTGGATTGAAAAGAAAGATGCGGAACAACTGGCCACTCCTATCAACCAGGAGTTGGTAGAGGCGTACTATAAGCGGATTAAGGAGATTTCCGCGTCTGCCGGTATCCCCGAACCTGCCGATTGGTTTGCTACACTGCTTCGTATGCCGGACGTAATGACGAAGAATGAAACGCAGGAATTGAGTGACGAGGAGTGGGCGGTGGTTCACGTAGCGGTAGAAGAGGCTATCGGGCATCTGATAGATTTCCGCAAGCAGGAAGGCGCGGCGTTGGAGAAGAAGTTCCGTGAGAAAATCGGGAATATAGCCCGGTTGCTTGAGTCGGTCGCCCCGTACGAGCAGGAACGGGTAGGAAAGGTCAAAGACCGTATCACGGATGCCCTTGAAAAGACATTGAGCGTAGATTATGATAAGAACCGTTTGGAACAGGAACTTATCTACTATATTGAGAAACTTGATGTCAATGAAGAGAAGCAACGTCTTTCCAATCATCTGAAATACTTTATCAGCACGCTCGAGAGCGGCAGCGGACAAGGCAAGAAGTTAGGCTTTATCGCGCAGGAGATGGGACGCGAAATCAATACTTTGGGCAGTAAATCCAATCACGCTGAAATGCAGAAGATTGTAGTGCAGATGAAAGATGAGTTGGAGCAGATTAAGGAACAAGTCCTGAATGTGATGTAAGGAACAAGTCCCGAATATTCATGCAGCGTATTAAATAGTAAATTGTCAATCGTCAAATAGCAAATACCATAGATGGGTAAACTGATTATATTTTCCGCCCCCTCCGGTTCGGGCAAGTCCACAATTATCAACTATCTGCTGACGCAGAACCTGAACCTGGCTTTTTCTATCTCCGCAACCAGCCGTCCGCCACGCGGCGCCGAACGGAATGGTGTGGAATATTTCTTCCTCACTCCCGAAGAGTTCCGGAGCCGCATCGCCAATGATGAGTTTCTGGAATACGAAGAAGTGTATCAGGACCGCTTTTACGGAACGCTGAAAGCGCAGGTGGAAAGGCAGTTGGCGGCCGGACAGAATGTTGTATTCGACGTAGATGTAGTGGGCGGTTGTAATATCAAGAAATTCTACGGAGAGCGTGCCTTGTCCGTTTTTATCCAGCCGCCCTCGGTGGAAGAACTGCGGAAGCGTTTGGTAGGTCGCGGCACGGATGCTCCCGAAGTAATCGAGAGCCGTGTGGCGAAAGCCGAATACGAACTGGGTTTCGCGCCGAAGTTCGATACGGTGATTGTGAACGATGATTTGGAGACGGCTAAAGCGGAAGCTTTAAAAGTAATAACTCAATTCTTGAACCGATGAAGCGGACCAAAATCAAAAAGCTATCGCCGAGAGCCAATAAGCTCCTGTTAGTCCTGAATATCGTTCTGTTCCTGGGAGCTATTGTTTTGGCTATATTGAATGTCGACCTGAAGGAGTACACTCCGGCCGCAGCCATGCTCATCGTGATGTTCATAAGCGGCGTAAATATTTACGGCTGTTGGAAGCGTCTGAAAGGAGAACTTTGACAGCATAGTCTCCGGCATTTTTTAATTCTCAATTCTTAATTTTCAATTTACCAAGTGAATATAGGTATTTTCAGCGGTTCGTTCAATCCGGTACATATCGGACATCTGGCTCTTGCCAATTATCTTTGTGAATACGAAGGGTTGGATGAGGTTTGGTTTATGGTGACACCGCATAATCCGCTGAAAGAAGAAGTTTCTCTGATGAGCGATGAGCTTCGCCTGAAGCTGGTGCGGCTTGCCATCGAGGGGTATCCCAAGTTCCGGGCTTCCGATTTCGAGTTTCATCTGCCGCGCCCGTCTTATACCGTCCATACGCTTGATAAATTGAAACAGGCTTACCCGCAAGATACTTTTCACCTTATCATAGGTTCTGATAACTGGGCGCTCTTTTCCCGCTGGTATCAGTCGGAGCGTATTCTTGCGGAAAACTTTATTCTTATTTATCCCCGTCCCGGTTATGCGGTGGACGGGAATACTTTACCTCAAAATGTAAAACTGGCCTCTTCGCCCACATTCGAAATAAGTTCTACCTTTATCCGCCAGGCGATGGAAGAGGGCAGGGACGTGCGCTATTTCCTGCATCCGGCTGTCTATGAAGCGTTGAGACAAACTAATCTGTAAAATAAATGAATAACTTAGAGAATTCGCAGGCGCCTTACAACTTCGGTGTATGTGCCTCTGCCGATTGTACGAAACGCTTTACCTGCCTGCGTTATATAGCCTTGCAGAACGCTTCCCCGCAATATCCGTTCCTGCCTACGCTTAGTCCCCGGAAGTTGGAGTCGATGAAAGGAGAGTGCGAATATTACCGTCCGAATACGCCGGTGCGTTACGCCCGCGGTTTCACCCGGGTGGCAGAGTTGCTGACGGTTCGGGTGGCGGGCACATTCCGCTTGCGGCTTATTTCCTACTTCGGACGTAAGAACTATTACCTCGCCCGTAAAGGGGAATACCTTATCGACCCTACCGCCCAGCAGTACATTGTCAGCCAGGCGGAAGCTCTCGGCCTGCGGCTTGATGACTACTTCGACGAGTATGTAGAACGGTATGACTGGTGGGGATAGCCGGCTGGAATGCAGCGTAATGTGACTGCACTATGGCGGGAACTCCGGTTTCCTCAAAGGGAAACGTCAGTTTCCTACGGTAGAAACTTCGGTTTCCCTGCTTGGAAATTCGGGTTTCCTTTAAGGGGGACGGGCGTTTCCATTAGGGAAACAGCCGTCTTCTCCGGTGGAAACGGAAATGCGCCTTATTCAAGGCATTCGTCGAGGTCGCGTATAATCTGCTCTTTGTCCATGTGCTGTCCTATGAAGACTATCTTCTGCATACGGTCTCCGTACTTTTCATCCCAGTCACGCATCAGGCCGGGTTCCTGACGCATTAATTCAATCAGGTCTTCTTCGGGTGCTGTGGCATACCACAAGCCGGCTTCGGTCAGTTGCTTCTGGGCGCCTGCCTGTTCAAAGAGGTAGGACATGTCGCGGTTGTGGCTGAAATAGCATACGCCTTTGGCACGGATGATGTTGCGGCTCCATCTGGTGGCGATGAAGTGGTCGAATTTGTGAATGTCGAATGCCGGACGGCGGTAGTAAACGAAAGTGCCGATGCCGTACTCTTCCACTTCGCCCCCTTCGTGATGGTGATGATGGTGTCCGTGCGCTTCGTGACGGTGCTCGTGTTCTTCGTGAGGATGCGCATGTCCGTCTTCATGGTGGCGGTGATGTCCGTGCGCTTCTTTCTCTTCCTCTTCGGTGGCCTGTTTCTCTATTCCGCGAATCCATCCCGCCGAAGTAGCCACCCGTTCAAAGTCGAACATGCCTGTATGGATAATCTTCTTTAAATTCACATCCGCGTAATTGCATTCGATGATTTCGGCCGCGGGTTGCAGGGTACGTATAATCAGCTTGATGCGTTCCAGCTCTTCGGGCTTTACTTCCGCCGCCTTGTTCAGAAGAATGATATTACAGAATTCAATCTGCCGGATGATAAGATTTTCAATGTCTTCCTCGTCAATCCCTTTCCGGGTAAGGTCGTCGCCGCAGGAGAATTCGTTTTGCAGGCGCAGGGCGTCCACTACGGTAGTGATGCAGTCCAAGCGGCAGATGCCATACTTGGTGTACATGCCGCCCAGGCGGGGAATGGAGCAGATGGTCTGCGCGATGGGTTCCGGTTCGCAGATGCCGCTGGCTTCGATGACGATATAATCGAAACGCTCCATCCGCATGATTTCGCCTATTTGCTCTATCAAGTCCGTTTTCAGCGTACAACAGATGCAACCGTTCTGAAGCGCAACGAGGCTTTCGTCTTTCTTGCCCACAACGCCGCCTTTTTGGATGAGGTCTGCATCGATGTTTACCTCGCCTATGTCATTGACAATAACCGCGAATCTGATACCTTGTTTATTGGCGAGAATATGGTTTACCAAGGTCGTTTTGCCACTGCCCAGATAACCGGTAAGGAGCAGTACGGGAATTTCTTTTGTTGTCATATCGTTTTGAAATCTCTTTTAACGGGGAGTAAATGTAGACAATATTATTAAATAAAAAAATAGAGGCGGGGAACATTGTATCTTCCCGCCTCTGTTTTATTATACTATGGCTGTCTGTTCTTACAGAATACCTTGTGCCATCATGGCTTTGGCTACTTTCATGAATCCGGCAACGTTAGCGCCCTTCACATAGTTCACGTAACCGTTCTCTTCCGTACCGTATTGCACGCAAGCGGCGTGGATATTCTTCATGATGCTTTTCAGCTTCTCGTCTACTTCTTCGGAGCTCCAACCCAGTTTGATGGAGTTCTGAGTCATTTCCAGACCCGATACCGATACACCGCCGGCGTTGGCCGCCTTACCCGGAGCATACAGAATCTTGGCTTCCTGGAATACTTTGATGGCTTCGGGAGTAGAAGGCATGTTGGCGCCTTCGGATACCGCCATTACACCGTTGGCGATAAGTTTTCTGGCATCGTCACCGTTGATTTCATTCTGAGTGGCGGACGGCAAGGCAATATCCGCTTTTTCACTCCAGGGACGTGCGCCTTCTACGTATTTAACGCCCGGATATTGCTCTGCATATTCGCGGATACGTCCACGGTAGAGGTTCTTCAACTCCATGATGTAATCCAGTTTTTCACGGTCGATACCTGCGGGGTCGTATATGTAACCGTCGGAGTCGGACATCGTTAAAACTTTACCGCCCATTTCCAATACTTTCTCGGCAGTGTACTGGGCTACGTTACCCGAACCGGAAATCAGGCAGGTCTTACCTTTAAGGTCTGTGCCTTTGGTTTTCAGCATTTCCAGCAAGAAGTAGATGTTACCGTAACCCGTAGCTTCCGGACGGATCAGCGAACCGCCGAATTCGCGGCCTTTTCCTGTAAATGTTCCGGTAAACTCGTGGGTCAGCTTCTTGTACATACCGAACATGAAACCTACTTCACGGCCGCCTACACCGATGTCACCGGCGGGAACGTCAGTCTCGGGACCGATGTGACGCCACAGTTCCAGCATGAAAGCCTGAACGAAGCGCATAACCTCTGCGTTTGACTTGCCGCGCGGAGAGAAGTCCGAACCGCCTTTACCGCCACCCATAGGCAGGGTAGTCAGTGAGTTTTTGAAAGTCTGTTCGAAAGCAAGGAATTTCAGAATGGACAGGTTCACGGAAGCGTGGAAGCGGATACCGCCTTTGTACGGACCGATGGCGTTGTTGTGCTGTACACGGTAACCCATGTTGGTTTGTACGTTACCCTTGTCATCCACCCAAGTAACACGGAATTGGTAAACGCGATCGGGGATGCAAAGACGTTCAATCAGATTGGCTTTGTCAAACTCCGGATGTTTGTTGTACTCTTCTTCAATGGTAGAAAGAACTTCTTCTACTGCCTGATGATACTCCGGTTCGTTGGGGAACCGTCTTTTCAAATCTTCTAATACCTTAGCTGCATTCATAATCTATTTCTTTAAATTGGTTACATATTTGTGTTATAAAGTGGTGATGCGGTAGGGTGATGGCGTTGCTTCTGTATCATCGTGCGATGAACATAAGTGTAAGCCTCATCACTTTATTACCTTATCGCTTTATCTCTCGTTGCGGTTGCAAAAGTAAACATAAAAATGATACAAGCAAACAATTTATAAAGAAAATGCGGGATAAAACAGCAAAAATGTTGTTTTATCCCGCAAAAAGGAATAAAAAGATATTATTTATCCTCTTTTGAGAGCTTTTATTACAGGAATGAATACCAATGCCGCCGAAATGATAAGCGTTAGAATGATTGGCCCGTCAATTCGTTCAGCGGAAGTCAAGACGATGTAACAAAGTGCCGCCCAAAGAAGCGTAATGCAAACTATTTGGAATTTGGATAATCGTCTTTTCATTTACCGGCTTTCTTTTTATCTACAATGGCGTCGATAACCGCCACCGCAGTGATGTTTACTATATCGCGTACGGAGCTTTCAAAGTCGGTGAAGTGGATAGGCTTGTTCAACCCCATTTGTATCGGGCCGATAAGCTCGGAATCCATATCCATTGTCTGCAACAATTTGTATGCGGAGTTGGCGGAGCTCAGGTTCGGGAAGATAAGCGTATTCACATCCTTTCCTTTCAGACGGGTGAAGGGGTATTTGGCATCGCGCAGTTCGCGGTTCATGGCAAAGTTCACTTGCATTTCACCGTCAATGGCAAGGTCGGGATAGTTTTGCTGCATATAGTCCACGGCTTCGTGCACGCTTACCGGACTTCCTTCTTTGTCTGTTCCGAAGTTGGAGTAGCTCAACATGGCCATAACGGGCGTATGGTTGAAGAAGCGTACGGTATATTCCGACAGTTTGGCGATATCAATCAGTGTTTCCGCGTTGGGATGGCGGTTGATGAGCGTGTCGGCAAGGAAGTACGTACCTTTTTTGGAGTTAAGGATGTGCATGGTACCGAAATGCTTGTATTCCGGACGGATGCCGATTACTTCTTTGGCTACCTTGATGGTATTGCTGTATTTGGTGTACAATCCGGTGATGAAAGCGTCGGCCTCGCCGGTTTCTACCATCATCATACCGAAGTAGTTGCGCTCAAACATCTTGTCGTTGGCTTCTTCGTAGGTAACGCCTTCGCGGGCACGCTTTTCGGAGAGGATACGTGCATAACGCTCGCGGCGTTCCGATTCGTCAGGATGGCGCAGGTTTACGATTTCGATGCCTTCGAGGCTGAGGTCGAGTTCTTTCGCCAATTTCTCGATTGCTTCGTCATTACCTAATATAATAGGGTGGCAGATACCTTCGGCTTTGGCTTCAACGGCAGCTTTCAGCATATTCGGGTGAATGCCTTCGGCAAAGACTACGCGCTGCGGGTTGCGGCGGGCAGTGTCGTAGAGCTGGCGGGTGAGTTTGCTTTCGTAGCCCATCAGTTCGCGCAGTTGCAGTTTGTAGGCATCCCAATCTTCGATGCTCTTGCCGGCTACGCCGCTGTCCATGGCGGCTTTGGCTACCGCGCAAGATACTTCGGTGATGAGGCGCGGGTCTACCGGTTTCGGGATGAAGTATTCAGGACCGAAAGTGAAGTTGTTTACATGGTAGGCCTCGTTCACTACATCGGGTACGGGTTGCTTGGCGAGGTTGGCGATGGCGTGTACCGCGGCAATCTTCATTTCCTCGTTGATGGCTTTGGCTTGCGTGTCGAGCGCGCCGCGGAAGATGTAAGGGAAGCCGATGACGTTGTTAATCTGGTTCGGATAGTCGGAACGGCCGGTAGACATCAATACATCCGGGCGTGCGGCCATGGCGTCTTCGTAAGATATTTCCGGAGTAGGGTTGGCAAGGGCGAACACAATGGGATGGTCGGCCATGCTGCGCACCATATCCTGTGTCAATACATTGCCTTTGGACAGGCCGAGGAATACGTCGGCGCCTTTGATGGCTTCGGCAAGGGTATGCACGTCGCGACGGTCGGTTGCAAAGTAACGTTTCTGTTCGGTCAGGTTTTCGCGGTCGCTGGTGATGACGCCTTTGCTGTCCAGCATCAGGATGTTTTCACGGCGCGCGCCGAGCGACTCGTATAGCTTGGTGCAAGAGGTGGCGGAAGCGCCTGCGCCGTTCACCACGATTCTTACATCTTCAATCTTCTTGCCTGCCACTTCCAGGGCGTTCAGCAGTCCGGCGCTGGAGATGATGGCTGTACCATGCTGGTCGTCGTGCATCACGGGGATGTCGAGCTCTTCTTTCAGACGGCGTTCTATTTCAAAACATTCGGGAGCTTTGATATCTTCCAGATTGATACCGCCGAAAGTGGGGGCGATTGCTTTGACCGCTTCGATAAACTTATCGGGGTCTTTTTCGTTCACTTCAATATCGAATACATCGATACCGGCATAAATTTTGAATAACAGCCCTTTTCCTTCCATAACGGGCTTGCCGCTGAGCGCGCCTATGTCGCCCAAACCGAGAACGGCGGTTCCGTTGGAAATTACAGCTACCAGATTACCTTTTGCTGTATATTTGTACGCGTCTTGCGGATTCTTCTCGATTTCGAGACAAGGTTCCGCAACGCCCGGAGAATAAGCGAGTGAAAGATCGGTTTGTGTACTGTAGGGCTTGGTCGGCACTACCTCAATTTTTCCCGGTTTGCCTTGCGAGTGATAAAGCAAGGCGGCTTCTTTGGTTATCTTAGCCATGGTAGATTAGTTAAAATGGTTATAATTTGGTCGCAAATTTAGAGATAAAAGTTCTAAATTGTAGCTTGTGACTGATAAATTCTATTAGATTTATCAGTAAATAAACTAAAAATGCTTATTTTTGGCAGTAGATTTAAGTAATTACCCCCGATTATTAACTTAACACAAGTATTTTATGAAAATTTTGAAACTTCCTCTTGCAGGATTATTGTTTTGCACCGTGCCGTTTTGGACGGGATGCGGAACGAGTGACAAATCCGAAGCTCCGGTTTCCCTGACCTGGGAAATGGGGGCGAGCGACATTGCTCCCGGTTATTATGAGAACTCCTTTGTTCTTAAAAACATCTCCGATGCTCCTCTTCCCAAAGATTGGACAATCTATTATTCACAGCTTCCCCGCAATGTGAAGCAGGCGGGGAATCCTGCCGTTAAGGTGGAGTCGGTGAACGGAAACTTCTTTAAGATGTATCCGACGGAAAGCTTCACTTCGCTGGCACCCGGCGATTCCATGCGTATCACTTTCCTGTGTTCTTACAAGCTGGACCGGAACTCGCATGCGCCCGAGGGTACTTATTGGGTAGCTGCGACAGACGGTAAGGAAGGCAAGCCGCTTCCCGTAACGCTGAATGCGCTTGGGTTGCCCTCGCCGGAATCACTGCCCGGCTATCCGGATGCGGTTAAGATATACGAATCGAACCTCCGTTTGGCGCATGCGCCGGCTTTGAAACAGTCGGATATATTGCCGTCGGTAAAGAAAGTAACGCCTGCCGAGGGTGGTGTTGTGTTGGACGGTAAGGTGGCTTTGGTTTATCCGGACGAGTATGCCGGCGAGGCGAAGCTGCTGAAAGAGAAACTGTCCGCCTTGTATGGTTTGGAGATAGTTGGCCAAGCTCCCGTCACAATTGCTTTGGAAACTTTGGCCGACAAGGCGAAAGCTGTGAACGATGAATACTATGATGTGGTTATAGGCAGCGACCGGATAAAAATCAGCGCCGCCACGCCGCACGGAGTTTTCAACGGTACGCAGACTTTGCTGGCGATGCTGAAAGATAAAAAAGCGCCGTACCGGCTGGACGCCATGTCCGTGGAAGATTATCCCGACCTTTTGTACCGCGGGCAGATGATAGACATTGCCCGTAACTTCACTACCGCGGACAATCTGAAAAAGCTGGTGGATATTTTCGCTTCTTACAAAATGAATGTGCTTCATTTCCATTTTGCGGATGACGAAGCATGGCGTTTGGAAATTCCGGGACTGGAAGAACTGACGGCCGTAGGCAGCCGTCGCGGACATACCACTGACGAGAGCCGATGCCTCTATCCCTGTTACGATGGCGGCTATGACCCGGATGCCTCAACAGTAGGCAACGGACATTACTCCCGCGAGGATTTTATCGGTTTGCTACGTTACGCCGCCGAAAGGCATATCCGCGTCATACCGGAAATAGAATCTCCCGGACATGCCCGTGCGGCTATCGTTTCCATGAAAGCACGTTACAACAGGTATAAGGATACGGATATGGAAAAGGCCGCCGAATATCTGTTGAGTGAGCCGGAAGATACTTCCCGCTATGCGTCCGTGCAGTATTATACAGACAATGTGATAAATGTGGCCATGCCTTCCGCCTACCGCTTTATGGAGAAAGTGATTCAGGAACTTGCGGCTATGTATGAGGAAGCCGGAGTACCGCTGACTACGGTGCATCTTGGCGGTGATGAGGTGGCGCGCGGCGTATGGCTGGGTTCTCCCAAGTGCCGGGCATTGATGAAAGAGGAAGGTATGACGAAACCGCATGATTTGGCAGAGTATTTCATCACGCAAATGGCCGGCATCATGCAAAGGAATGGTCTGAAGTTCAGCGGGTGGCAGGAAGTGGCTTTGGGGCATACCGAAGAGGCTCACCGGCAATTGCGGACTCAGGCGGCAGGCGTGTACTGCTGGAATACAGTTCCGGGCTACGATGAAGTGGTTTATCAGATTGCCAATAACGGTTATCCGGTGATTCTCTGCAATGTGGGCAATTTCTATATGGATATGGCTTACAACGGGCATCCTGATGAGCGCGGGCTCGACTGGGGCGGCTATGTGGATGAGGCAATCTCTTTTTCCATGCTTCCTTTCAGCATCTATCGTTCATTGCGTACGGACGGAGCAGGGGATTCTGTTGATTTGGATAAAGCGGAAAAAGGAAAAACTGTTCTGACGGCAGAAGGCCGAACGAATATTCTGGGTGTGCAAGGTCAGCTGTTTGCCGAAACAATCCGTAGCTTCAGCGGTGTGGAATATCTTCTTTTCCCGAAAATCATGGGACTGGCAGAGCGTGGTTGGAATGCTTATCCGGCATGGGAAAAACTGCGAGGCGCACAGGAACAACAAGCTTTCGACAAAGCGCTGGCGCTGTATTATGAAAAAATCAGTGATATGGAAATGCCTTATTGGGCGAAGAACGGTATCAATTTCCGCCTGCCGCATCCGGGATTGCTGGTGAAAGACGGTACACTTTACGCCAATACAGCCATTCAAGGCGCTGAAATACGTTATACAATGGATGGTTCAGAACCGACTGTAAATTCCGCTTTGTGGGAAATGCCGGTGAAGTGCGATGCTTCGGTCGTTAAGGCAGGGACATTCTATCAGGGTAAGGCGAGTTTGCCGATTACGTTGAAAGTGGAATAAGACTTCCGGCTTATCAGGCCGAAATCATCTGAAAAAGGTTTTGCACCACAGCGATATTTCTTTTTCGCTGTGGTGCAAAATTTATTTGGTTACGCATTCAGCGCTTGCTCTATATCAGCGATAATATCATCCGCATTTTCAATACCCACCGAGAAGCGGATAAGGTCGGGACGGATACCGGCTTCCAACAGTTGCTCGTCAGAAAGCTGACGATGCGTATGGCTGGCAGGGTGAAGCACGCAGGTACGCGCATCGGCAACGTGGGTTACGATAGCAGCCAGCTTCAGTGAATCCATAAATTTGATGGATACCTCACGACCGCCTTTCAGCCCGAAGGAGATAACGCCGCACGAACCGCCCGGCATGTATTTCTGTGCCAACTCGTAGTACTTATTGTCGGGCAGACCGCAATAGTTTACCCATGCCACTTTGTCATTCTTAGAAAGGTATTCGGCGACTTTCTGGGCATTGCCGCAATGTTGAGGCATACGCAGGTGCAGCGTTTCCAGACCGAGGTTCAGCAAGAAGGCATTCTGTGGAGACTGGATGCTGCCGAGGTCGCGCATCAACTGCGCCGTAGCTTTCGTGATGTAAGCCAGTTTGCCGAAAGCTTTTGTATAAGTGAGCCCGTGATACGATTCGTCCGGAGTGCAGAGGCCGGGGAATTTGTCGGCATGCGCGTCCCAGTCGAAATTACCGCTGTCTACAATTGCGCCGCCTACGCTGGTGGCGTGTCCGTCCATGTATTTGGTGGTGGAGTGGACTACTATATCGGCTCCCCATTCAAACGGGCGGCAGTTGATAGGAGTGGGGAAAGTGTTGTCTACAATCAACGGCACCCCATGCTTGTGGGCGATGCGGGCAAACTTTTCGATATCGAGAACCTCCAGCGTTGGGTTGGAGATCGTTTCGCCGAACAAGGCTTTGGTATTCGGACGGAAAGCTGCGGAGATTTCCTCTTCGGGCGCATCCGGGTTGACAAAAGTCACGTCGACGCCCAGTTTTTTCATTGTTACGCCAAACAGGTTGAATGTTCCGCCATAGATAGTGGATGAGCATACGAAGTGGTCGCCTGCCTGACAGATGTTGAAGATAGCATAGAAATTCGCAGCCTGTCCGCTCGATGTCAGCATAGCGGCTACACCGCCTTCAAGAGCGGCTATCTTGGCGGCAACGGCATCGTTCGTAGGATTCTGCAGACGGGTGTAGAAGTAACCGCTGTCTTCGAGGTCGAACAGACGAGCCATTTGTTCGCTGGTGTCATATTTGAAAGTTGTACTTTGATAAATGGGGAGTACACGGGGTTCACCCTTTTTAGGAGTCCACCCTGCCTGTACGCACAGTGTCTCCGGCTTGAATTGCTTTGCCATAATGCTATCTGTTTTTAGAGTTTCTTTTCTTTAAAACGCGTAAGTTGTCGCAAAAGTAGGGAAAAAAATATAAATTTGTACGCGTGAATGGTAAAATGCAATAATTTAGCAGTTGAAAATTTACTGCCGATACGAATAAATGACGAATAACGGGAATATGAAACGTATATTTTGCTTGCTGGCTATCTTCTTTTGTACTTTTCTTGTTTTTGAGGTCTCTGCTCAGGGAGAATATGCCACACCCAAGGCGGGTGAGGGTATTTCCGCTTTTCTGGAGCGGAACAAGCGTCCCGGAAAAGCCTGCTATAACGAGTTTATGAAGCTGAACGAGAAGCGTCTGCGTGGAAAAGAGGAACTGCGATTGGGAGTGAAGTATATATTGCCTCCCTTGAAGAAGGGGACTTCTGCCGCCGCTTCATCCAAATCTGCCGCCGGCAAAAAGGGAGCGGTTCGGGAACGGTTGTTCGGGAAGAAACTGGCTGATGTGAAAGTGACTTCCAACCGCTTACAGGGCGCTTGCTTCTATGTAGTCAGCGGGCATGGCGGTCCCGACCCGGGAGCTATCGGGAAAATAGGAAAGGTGGAGTTGCATGAGGATGAATATGCCTATGATGTTGCCTTGCGCCTTGCCCGTAACCTGATGCAGGAAGGGGCGGAAGTACGTATCATCATTCAGGATGCCAAAGACGGGATTCGTGACGACCGCTATCTATCCAACAGTAAGCGGGAAACTTGTATGGGAGAAGCTATTCCGCTGAACCAGGTAGCCCGTCTGCAACAGCGTTGTGCCAAAATCAATGAACTCTATCGGAAAGACCGTCAGAAATATAAGTATTGCCGGGCCATCTTTCTGCACGTAGACAGCCGTAGCAAGAGCGCGCAGACGGATGTCTTCTTTTACCATGCCCCGAAAAGCGTGTTGGGAAAGAAGCTGGCGGTTACCATGAAAGAAACTTTCGAGTCGAAGTACGACAAACACCAGCCAAACCGCGGGTTTGAAGGGACTGTCAGCTCACGCAACCTTTATGTATTGCTGAAAGCCGCGCCGACTTCCGTTTTTGTGGAATTGGGCAATATCCAGAATACGTTCGACCAACGTCGTTTCGTTATCAGCTCCAACCGCCAGGCTTTGGCAAAGTGGATGATGGAAGGATTTATCGCGGATTATAAGCGGACGAAGTAGGATTCTTGCGCACTTTGCCCGTGCCGTTTTCGTGCAGGATGACTACTGTCACTGCCGTCACAATCAGGGCGATTCCGATAGCGCTGCTCCATGTGAAGCTTTCTTTGAATACGCAACATCCGATGATTATGGCGGTCAGAGGTTCCAATGCTCCGAAGATGGATGTAAGCGTGGGGCCTACATGTTTGATTGCCTTTACCAGACTGATATTGGAAACGGCCGTTGCCGGTATTGCCAGTCCGAGGATGTTCAGCCATGCATGGCTGTCTGTTGCCGGTCGGATGCCGTCTGTCAGACAGCCGCCTATAATATAGAATAGGGTTCCGAATCCCATGACATAGCAGGTCAGTGCCGTAGACGGGATGTTGGCAGCGCGGCTTTTCCGTACACCTATAATATATCCGCCGTACGAGAATATGGAAATGGCGGCGGCGATCAGTCCTGTTGCAGTATCTCCGCCTTTGAAATCTATCTCGCCCGATGACAGTAACGCCGCGCCTATCAATGAAATGAACACTGCAAACAGGATGGAGAAAGACTTCTTTTCCTTGAAAAACAGCATCATGGTGAGCGCTACTGCCAGAGGGTACATGAAGTGAATGGTGGATGCTACGCCGCTGGCAATATTTTGGTAGGCTATCACGAGGCTGAATGAGGTGGTGGCTCTGAACAGGCTTAGTATGAATACGGTCTGCCAGTCTTTCCCGGTGATTCGGAACCGCTCTCCCAATATGATGCCGGCAATTGCCAAAATGAGTGAAGCGATTCCCCAGCGGTATGTCAGCACTTCAAAGGATGAGAATCCCGCTACCAACAATGATATGCTGAAGAAAGGCGCCAGTCCGAATGTGGACGAGGAGAGTGCCGCATATAGAAAACCTTTTATAGTAGTGTTTTGCATCTTTTTCTTGAAAATTAAACGATATACCGGAACCTATCTCTTTCATCGTTTGTTTGTTCCGCATAATGATTTGCAAAATTAGTGAATAAAAGCGTACATGCGAATGGTACGTGCATATTGAAAAATGAAAGGAAACCTTATGAGAAAGAATTTAATGTTTGCGGGAGCGTTTGCGGTTACTCTTATGTTGGCTGCTTGCGGTAGCGGTGTTCAGCGGAAAACTTCCGAAAAATATTCTGCAGCGGAAGTGGAACAGGCGGATAAGGTGATGAAGTACTACAATGCCTCGCTCGCCCTGTTGAAGAATCTGGTGGTGGAGAAGGATGTGAATTCCGTATTGGGATATATGGAACAGAATGGGGATGCGCCGATACTGACGGCTGTTGTTCCTCCGGCTTTCTCTCAGAAAGATTCTGCATCGGTCGTTAATCCCGGTACGTATTTTAATGAAGAGACCCGGCGCAATCTGAAACAGAATTTTATGCAGTTGTTTCAGGTTAGAAAGCAATTTTATGCTAATTTCAATCGGTATCTTTCCTCGCTGAAAACAAAAGATAAGTCTGCTGCCGATAAACTGCTGCCTGTTAATTACCGGCTGAGCGTCGAGATGGCGGAGTATAAAGAGAATATTCTTGATATGCTGTCTCCTTTTACCGAGGAAGCGCAGAAGGTATTGCTGAATGATAACCCGATGAAGGAACAGATACTTGCCATGAACAGGATGTCTGCCACGATGCAGAGTATTCTGCAATTGTGTATGCGCAAACCCTCTCCCGATATGCCCCGGCTGGATATGAAAATGATGAAGTTGGTTATTCAGTTGGACATTGCCAAACGTTTGCCGACGGTGGAAGGACATCCTCGAGAGATGAAGACTTTCCGGGACTTTCTGGCTCATGTCGAGGCATTCATGAAAGAAGTACAGCATATCAAGTCTCAGGGAAGTTATACGGCAGACGAGATGGAGACCTTAGGTACGTATGGACTGAGCTTGAACTAAGGCTGTCTTAGGCTCAGTCCATAGGCCTCCTTTCTTTATCTTACAAATCCGTTTTTATAGAAATCATAGGATTCATGAATTCTTTCCGGCGTATCGGCTTTTAACAACAAAAGAAGCTCGCGACAGAATTCCAGCTGCCCGGTGCCGTTGGCTGTGACGATATTTTGGTCGCTGACGGCCTGCTTCTCTTCATAACCGGTTTCGTTGGTATAGTTCTGTTCACCCCAAAGCTTCAACTGTTGTATGGTATTTCCCGTATGTTTTACGTTATTAAGGAAGCCGTGCTTTGCCATGAAAGAGGCGGCATTGCAGATGGCGCCAATGATTTTTCCACGTTGTAGAGCATCCTTCACCAAAGGAACCACTTGTGCCGCTTCGGGAGAATTCCATTGCATGCCGCCTATCAGTATCAATGCCGCATAATCTGTGGGCATCGTCTGGAAACTATAATCGGGTAGCGTACAGAAACCGCCGATAGAACGCACAGCATCCAATGTCGGGGCAACGACTTTGGGTGTATACATCACTTCGCTGCCCGGCATTACTCCCATGTTCAGGCAGGCTGCTATGAAAGCGCCTTCCCAGTCGGCATATTCATTTAATATTACAAACAATACTTCTTGCTTCATTTTTGTTTTTGTTTAGTGCTTCACAAAAGTACGAATACTAAATCATAAACTTATAAATATTATAATGAAAGTTCGGTATCGAAATTTATTCTATAGGAATATAAATCTCTGTTAACAGTTCATCCGGTGCTGTTTCTGCAGGATTGTTCAGATATCGTTCGGCGCTGGCTTCATTTCTGAAAGTACATTCCATTTCAGGGATATATTTTCCATAGATTGTATCGTACACGGCTTGCAGGTGCTCATAAGACCCCTTATATAGGAATATGGCGTAACGTCCTGCCGGAAGCTGTTTGAAACCGATATCACCTTTAGGTGCTACGGCAGCTGGCATAACCATACATACATCGGTACGCAGTTTTTCTACCGGAGTTACTTTGGGGTCATCATGATAAATACAATAGGGCATCACTTCTCCCATTGGCAGTTTCTCCTCTTGGATAAACTGTTGAAGGCGTATCCATGTGCCGCAATAATCATTCAGTTTATAGTCTCCGAATAATCGGATATAAATCACGTTTCGGGCCGGGAGCTCTTTGATTTCTCGTTTCAGTTCGAGTTCCGGACGGATAATGGCTGGTTTCATAATTACAAAGTTTTTATTGTTACGATATTCTAAAGGTGAAATACCATAGAACTGTTTGAATACTTTAGACAACGACGAGGGTGACGAATAACCGATGCGATAAGCGATGTCGGCTATCGGCAGTTCGGAATGACGCAACAACCGTGCAGCTGCTTCGGTACGTGTCCGGACAATAAACGTACCTATGGGTTCGCCCAAAAAAGCTTTCATGATGCGGTGAAAGTAGAAAGGAGAGAAATGGGAAATCTTGGCCAGTGATTTCAGGTCGATTTCTTCTCCGAGGTGGAGATTGATATAATCTACCACTGCATTCACACATTTTTGATACTCTTCCCGGGTTGTCTTCTTGGTTTCCATATATTCTATCGGTTTGTTCACGATGCAAAAATAAGGGGAAAAGGGATAGAGGACTTGTCCGATGTTGCTATAAATATGGTTTATCACATATTTATTGAACGGAAGGTTGTTAATAATCATTGTTTAGTTTGTCTGTAAAGATAAAATATATGTACTTTTGCAATGGAATTATATTATATAAATAGCTTTTGAAAAAGTATATGAAAGGAGCTTTACTTATTTTAGGACGCGGTATAGGGCAGGTGATGTTTCAGAATAATGCACTGTCAGGGTTATTAATGTTGGTAGGTGTTCTTCTGAATTCTTGGCAAATGGCCTTGTTGGCGATTGCAGGTAATGTTGTAAGTACATTGGCGGCTTATTTTTCCGGTTATAGTCGCGAAGATATACGGAACGGACTTTACGGGTTTAACGGAACTTTGGTGGGAATAGCAATCGGGGTGTTTATGCCGATTACTGTTGCTTCCCTATTACTGTTGGTTGCAGGCTCGTGCTTGTCTACCTGGATAGCCCGTCTTTTTGGTTTGCAGCGGCTGGTATCTGGGTTCACCGCTCCCTTTATTATTTCTGTGTGGATATTGTTGGTTACTTGCAATTGGATGATGCCGTCTTTGTTACTGCCTTCCGGAGATGCTGTGACGGCTCAGACGCTTTCTTTTTTACAGGCTTTTTGTCTGAATATCGGTCAGGTAATGTTTCAGGGAAATACTGTGTTGGCAGGGGTGTTCTTTCTGCTGGGTATCTTGGTGAATTCCCGTATCAATGGTCTTTATACCATACTGGGGGCATTGCTTCCCATTCCCTTTGCCCTGCTGCTTGGAGTGGATTATGCCGCTCTGAATGCCGGATTGATGGGATATAACGGTGTGTTGTGCGCCATTGCTTTGGGGGATAAAACATGGAAAGGCGGTGTGGGGGCTGTAATGGCCGTATTGCTGTCCGTTTTGCTTCAGATAGGCGGAATGGAATGGGGGATAACAACTCTCACTGCACCTTTTGTTGTCGCTGTATGGATTGTGGCGGGATTACAGCAATTGGATAGAAAGGCAAAGACAGAAACTACAAACGGCTGAATCTTATAAGGCATGACCGAGAAAACACGATTGCAACTTTTGGCATGGGCAAGAGAATATCATTGCGCCGCCTTTATACAAGGTGATCCTGTTCAGTTTCCACATCGGTATACGCAGAAACAGGATATTGAGATTAGCGGTTTGCTCACAGCTATAATGAGTTTTGGAAATCGCAAACAGATATTGAAAAAAGCGGATGAACTGCATCAATTAATGGGAGCTTCACCTTATCGGTATGTCTTGTCCTGTCAATGGAAAGAAGATTTCCGACCGACAGATAAGAGCAGTTTTTACCGTATGCTTTCTCATGCGGATTTTTATACTTACTTCGCCCGGTTGCATGCCGCCTATTCTCAGTTTGATAGTTTGGAAAACGCCTTGTTGGGCTATTCGGGTACACCGATGGAGAAGTTGTGCGCATTTTTGGAAGTTTCAGCCAAGAGCCCTCAAAAGAAGCTGAATATGTTTCTGCGCTGGATGATACGAAAAGAATCGGAAGTGGACTTCGGCATTTGGGACAGCTTTGACCGTCGTGACTTGCTGATTCCCTTAGATACCCATGTTTGTAGGGTAGCTTATCTTTTAGGGCTTACCGATGCGGAAACATTCTCTCTTAAAAATGCGCGGAACATAACTGCGGCTTTGGCGGAGGTCTTTCCGGATGACCCTTGTTTGGGAGATTTTGCATTGTTCGGCAGCGGGGTGAACGGAGTGTTGTAAAATCGGGCTTTTTCTTACCAATCTATCTCCTCAATGCCTTTGCTTCGTAAATAATCGTTGGCTTTGCTAAAGTGTTTGCATCCGAAGAAACCGTATTCGGCGGAACGAGGCGAAGGATGGACGGTTGTCAGTATAAGGTGTTTACTGCTGTCTATCAAAGTTGCCTTTTCTTTGGCATACGCTCCCCAAAGCATGAATACGAGATGTTCCCGTTCATCACTTAATTTCTTGATTACCGCGTCTGTGAAAGTTTCCCAGCCCATGTTACGGTGCGAACCGCTTGCGTGGGCGCGTACCGTAAGGACAGAATTCACGGAGAGTACTCCCTGAGCTACCCAACGGTCCAGATTACCGGAAGTAGGAATCGGTTTGCCCAAATCCTGATGTATCTCCTTGAAGATATTGGTGAGTGAACCCGGTATAGCTACTCCTTCCGGTACGGAAAAACATATTCCGTAATATTGTCCGGGGGTAGGGTAAGGATCTTGTCCTAAGATAACCACTTTTACCTTCTCAAAAGGACATGAGTTGAAAACATGAAAGATAAGATGTCCCGGCGGAAGCACATTGGCGCGTCCGTATTCGCTTTTCACAAATGATACCAATCTCTCAAAGTAGGGCTTGTCGAATTCTTCTTGTAAACGCTGCCGCCAGCTCTCTTCTATCTTGACTTTCATAGGATACTGCATCTAAGTACGATGCAACAAATGTACAAATAATCTCTGTGAGTGCGTATGTGTTTTACAGATAAAAAGAAAGCCCCGTATTCGTTAGAATGTCTCATCGTACAGGGCTTTCACGTATTGCTTATGCTTTTAGGGCTGCTACTACCTTTTCTATCATGCTCCGGATATTGTTTTCATCCTGAGCGGTATAGAAGTTCCCGTCTGCTTCGGAAGGATTGTCGGTTGCTTCTCCGTTTTGGATGGCGGGTTTCGCCAATGGATGAACGGCTACTTTCTTACCTTTGGTGATACCCGTAAAATCGAACATCATGGCGGCTGCACAGTGTCCGATCATGATTTTACCTTTTCCACCGAATGTTTTGATGATTTCCAGCATGGTAACGTTATACGGTTTGTCGGCATTCTGTTGAAATACGGGGACGGCGTCACCGCAAGCGAATACAAGCGCATCGTACTCATCTTCATGTCCTTTCAGGTTAGCTACCACATCGTCTGCTGTCAGAGCGATACCGGAGTTGGTCTTGATTTCCTTGCTGTCTGCCACCGCAAACACCTTATAAGCAATGCCATTCTCAAAAAACGCTTCCAAGTACTGGAACAAACCGCACCCGTTTACCGGATTTACTGCCAAAACCGCAACTTTCTTTGTCATAATCTTAATTATTAAGTGAAACAATAGTTATTTTCAGTAAGTTTATTACTTTTGTGCTGCAAAGTTAGGTTTCCTATTGGTTGTAAACAAGAAGGCACTTGAATGTTAGATAGTTACAGCGATGTAACCATTGTTGACGTTCAGACAATTAGTAAAAGTTAAAAAATGGAAAACTTTCATCATATAGGTAGTTGCCCGATACGGGATGTTTTGAGCAAGTTGGGAGATAAGTGGACAATGCTTATCATGGTTACATTAAAGACGAATGGTACGATGCGTTTCTGTGATATTCAGAAAACAATCGGTGATATTTCACAACGTATGCTTACGGTTACGCTGCGTTCGTTGGAAACGGATGGGCTGATAGTCAGGAAAGTGTATGCGGAAGTTCCTCCACGTGTGGAATATTCCCTTACGGAAACGGGATATAGCTTGATGCCGCATATCGAATCACTGGTAGGTTGGGCATTGGAGCACATGGCGGATATTATGGAACGGCGGGGAGTACGGGAAGAAGTAAGGTCATAAGCACGCTACACATTGTTGTAATATAAGAATTCAGATTCATTATGAACCGGAATTCTTTTTTATGAGATTTACATTCATTACACAGAATCGTAACGGACTTCTTATTTATTCTATATAAATTTGCGGCGCATTTAAAATAGATACGAGTATGATTAGACTGAATGTTTTTATTCAAGTAAGTGCGGATAACCGTGCTGCTGTAATGGAAATGGCAAAAGAACTGGTAGCTTGTTCCTTGAAAGATAATGGCTGCATTGCCTATGATATTTTTGAAAGTGCAACCCGTGAAGATGTTCTTATGATTTGCGAAACATGGAAAGACGAGGAATCTTTGGCTGCGCACGAAAAGGCTACACATTTTGTAACCTTAGTTCCTAAAATACAAGATATTGCCTCTATGAAACTGGAGAAATTCAGTTTCTGATGATATCGTTGCAGACATATTGTTTGGAAAAGTCAACCATTGTGTTGACTTTTTTGTTTTTACAGTTTATACGATAAGTGGTATGAAACAAATAATCTTTATTTTTGTAATGCTAATAAGTTGCCTGTCCTGTGCCGGTAAACCGGCAAATCAGGCGGAAAGGAGAAGTGATATGAAGCCAATGAAAGAGATTTATCTGGCAGGGGGATGTTTTTGGGGAACCGAACATTTTCTGAAACAAATAGAAGGGGTAGAAGTTACCCAAGTGGGATATGCAAACGGGAATATAGCCAACCCTACCTATCAACAGGTGTGCACCGGTACTACAAACTTTGCCGAAACAGTAAAGGTACAGTATGACCCCGATAAGGCAGACCTGCCTTTTCTTATCGACCTTTACTTCAAAACAATTGACCCTACCAGTCTGAACCGTCAGGGAAATGACCGTGGAACTCAATATCGTACAGGCATCTATTATACAGATGTCGTGGATCTGCCTGTTATCCGTGAAACCGTTAACCGTCTGGCAGCCAACTATACCCGTCCGTTGGAGGTAGAGATTGAACCGTTGAAGAATTTTTATCCGGCAGAAGAGTATCATCAAGATTATCTGGATAAAAATCCGGGTGGCTATTGTCATATCAATCCTGCGCTGTTCGATCTGGCACGTAAAGCGAAGATGAAGAAATCGGTGGCTGCTTACAGTAGGCCTGATGATGCAACTTTGCATTCGCAACTCACCGCAGAACAGTATGCTGTTACTCAGAAAAACGCCACCGAACCGCCTTTCCGTAATGCCTACTGGGATGAATACCGTCCCGGCATCTATGTGGATATTACTACGGGTGAACCTTTGTTCGTCTCTACCGATAAGTTCGATTCCGGTTGCGGATGGCCCAGTTTTTCCAAGCCGATTGACCGCAAACTGATTCAGGAGAAAGTAGATACCACTCACGGAATGGTACGTACGGAAGTCCGTAGCAAAACAGGTGATGCCCATTTGGGACATGTCTTTACAGATGGTCCTGCCGATAAAGGCGGATTGCGTTATTGTATCAATAGTGCCTCTTTACGTTTTATCCCTAAAGACAAGATGCAGGCAGAAGGATATGGTGAATATTTAGAACAGGTAAAATAACACACAATGGATATATTATTAATAAGTAATGAAGATACGTGCCGTAGCCGTATCGCACAAGAACTCCTGTACGCATTTGGCAGAGGGATGAATATTTCTACGGCAGGAGTTATGGAAGGAAATTGCGTTCCCGATGCTGTATGCAATGTGATGGAGCAAAACGGTTATGGCATATCGTGTAAAAAGCCTTCCGGTGTCGGAGTATATGCACATCGGTCATGGGACTATGTTGTTACCTTGTGTAAAGAAGCTGAGGAAGAACTGAGCTTCCTTACCCTCAATGCCAAACGGCAAGCGCATTTTAACTTTGAAGACCCTTTTAAAAATCGTTTTCAAAGTGAGAGTGAACAAGAGCAACAAATAGCAACCCTCTATGAAACAATGTATCGACAACTGTACGAGTTCTATCGCGATGAATTGAGTGAGCAACTATTGCCTCGTTGTACATGCGGTGCAAATACTTATTGCCGTTGCGAATAACGAAATATTTGTTTTTTTGACTGCTTACGCTATTCAATCTTTGTCCGAATATCATCGTCTCTGGTATGTATAGTTTGGGCTGTAAATGTCCTGCTCCGGAATGTTGTTTTCGGTGGAATATAATGTTCTTAGGGATTCTTCTTTTTCTAGTAAAGGGCAGCGGTATTTATAAGTATGATTTAATTATAAATATCTGGATATAAAATAGTCAATGCCTTATAAAGGTTTGTCTCTTTGACAATAGTCTCCTCTTTATTATCAAGTTTGATTCCCGGTTCTCTCTGGCATAGATACGTTCTCATGCTTTGTCCTTCTTTTGTATGGAAATTATCTAAAGCCATATCAATGTATCCCCAATAATTATTTAGGGGATGATTGGATACACTGCGTATACTGTTTATACGCGATTTCCAATTAGGATGATTGGTGAAAGTAATGCGGTTATTCCTGATGTCTTCAATCAGGCACACTGCTTGGATAATACTATTACTTAATATCTCTTTTAAATCGATGTTTAGTGTATTGTTGAATAGTTTGTCTAAACAATAAAGTTTCATTTTCGTAGTATTTGTCAGACTATTGTCTTTTTGCCAATCTTCCATTTTCTTGTGCCTGTATCCTAACTCCCATAATAGAAGTAGAAACTCCGGATGATATATTCTTCCGACTTCCAGCCCTGTTTGTAACTTATGAAGTGTATTAGGGGCGTGTATGGCATCTCTAATTTCATTAGCTTCATCTTTTATCAGTAGGTTGAGAATGGAAGAAGAGTGTTTGTAATCAGCGAGGTAAAACAATGCCTCAAGAAATTCTTCGTGGGGAAATGTATGCCATAGTGTATTGATTTTCTCTTCAGCAGTAGCACCGGCTATGTGATGATATCCCCAAACCGGACGTTCTTTCTCTATACTTGTGCTTAATGTTTCCAACACATCTGATAGTTCGGTTTTATGAAAAAGGGAGATAGCCGTTTGGCAACGGTCGGGCTGTTCGTCTTCTAAGAAGTGGACAGTCGGTACTTGCAATTGAGGATAGAGCAGCTTTAATATTTTGTATTCTTTGGGTTTCTTCCATTCTACAATTTCATTTTTATCTAATTTGTTGTGTTTTCTTAGGAATGACTCTGCTTTATAAACCTCTTCCCATTTACCGCTTTGTTTGAGTGCTGCCTCACAAAATATCCAATGATTTTTGTAATGGGTTATTGCGTTATTAGCGATACATACCCATACATTGGTTTGAAAACTGAAATACTCGGGTTTGTTGGAAAGTAATGCTTCAATCGTATAAATTGTTCCTGAAAGGTCTGCTCCGGAAGTAATTAGAGATGTTATTAGTTCAGCATGCCCTTCCTGATACAATTTGAATGCTAATCTGGAGAAAGTAGCATAATATTTATAAGTGTCGGCGGGGAACTGCTCTTTCATGATTTTTCTATCTTCATAAGTAATTTGATAACCACATTCGAGCAATTTGACTAAGTCTTGAATACCGTAAGGGTAGTTGTTTATGAATTCTTGGATTATGCTGTGTCCGTTTTTCTTTTCATAAGGTAGTTCCAACTGGAATATATTTTTATTATTAGTTGAATTATCCATCGTTTATATAATTTGAATTTGCTATTTAATGAGTGTAAAAGTATAAAAATCAAAGTGTTTATTTTCTTATTGTGGCATTTATTTTTCATGATGTACGAAATGTTTGGAGAGCTACTATTAAATAATGTGTTATTTGCTCTCAAAAGAGTTGATAATCTGCCGGCCGATATGCATTTGGCTTTTAAACGAAAACAGTTGTTCGGAGTTTACTCGAACAACTGTTTTTGTACTTTTGAATTTTAATCTCTCATGCTTTGGGAGTAGGCATTGTCAATCGTCGATATCGATTACTCTCATTTGAGAGTCGAATGTAATTTCCCAACGATTGGACAATTTTATTTCATATTCATTGTGATCGAATTCTATTTCGAGAATTCTTGCATCCGGATAGTTGGTCTTTACATAATTACGGATTGCTTCCGGTACAACTTGTGCGGGAACTTCACTTTGCCTGCATCGTACTTCTTTCCACTCTCCCGCTTTATCGAATTCTACTTTTTCTCCATTTGTAAAGACTACATCATAGCTTTTGTAGAATACTCCCGATTCCATTTTGGCTAATGCCACTTTATGGTTTTTGAAATGAGTCTTGATAAATGTCTGTGCTTTTACCGGTAACTGATTTACCTGTATCGGTTTATCGTTATCTGCCATTACCATTGTGTGCACTGCAAACATACAAACTAACATCATAATAAACTTTTTCATACTTCTTTATTTTTAATGATTAATACTTTATTTGTTTTCGTATTGCAAAGATGGGAAAGGAATCTGGAAAGAATTGGGAAAAACAGAAAAAAGTCTGATTTTTTATTTTGGTGTTTGTTTTGTGCTTTTCTAGTCAAGAATGTTTATTCTTTATTTGTAAATATTTGTTTGAAATAAATATTGCTTTATTTTTGCAGGTGGTTTATTGTGAGCCGCATCTGTACCGAGGTAATGAAGCTCCCTGAAACACCTTCATAGATAATGAATAATGATATAGAAGCAGTTTGTTATGGCAATGAAAATATTAAATAGATTTATAGATGACTGTGTGAATGTTTTTCAATATCGGTTTATGGACACTTTTCAATACTTTAAAGAAAGGAACAAGAATAAATATTTGGGAGATAGGTTTGAAGAGTGGGTTGTGAAAAATTCTAATATCAGTAAAGATGGGTGCTCTGACTTGAATGCAGGAAAAATATTCTGGCGGTTTCTGGATTGGCGAGGCGATAAGTATGTTGAGGGATACCGGCCTCTGTCTTCTTCATCTCCGGATTTGTTATTGGAATGTGCTGTAGATAGGAGCAGGATTTATAAGGTCGGAGAGATAATAGCCGTAGAATGTAAATGGAGAAGTAAAGTAGGATTTTATCTTGAGAGGAAGGATATTGAGAAGTATGAGGTGTATATGAATATTAACCAACTGAACCGTCCGATAAAAAGTCTGTTTTACGTTTTTGGCTTTGGGTGGGTAAATGGTGCTCCGGAGCAAGTTTATGTGGCTCCTGCACAGGAATTATACGATTATAACAAGGACACTGGTCAAGTAACGTTTCCTGCCAAAGAAAGTGAAAGCGAGAAGCTGGAACGGTTGAAGCGTTTTAAAAAGAAGGATAATAGATGTTTGATGTATATAGAGTAATCTTTATTTAATTTATTTCCTGCTATTCTCTTCCATGACACTCAATGCAAATTTTATGATGAAGAGAAGTACTACTCCTATTACGGCATACATCGACAATATGAATAAGGAAAACATTACCGGGAAATAGATTACACATACCAATAGAAGACGTTTACGGCTCTGCCGTAGCACGGTAACGAACTGGATGAATTGAATAACAATCATAATAATGGCATATACCAGTGAAAGTGCCGTCATAAAGTGCCAGAAGCCGAAGTCGAAACATAACGCTCCCCATATGTTATTCTTGGGAAACATATCCAGCGGGCTGCTGAATGGGATTTTGATAATCATCACTACCAATGGAACAAGAATAGCGTATAAGGAATAGCCTAAATCCATTGGCAATGCATTACGTCCTATCCAGGACAACACATTCTTGAACAATATAAACTCTTGATATACAACAAACATGCTTCCCAGAATTATCAGCGCCATATTTCCCAGATTATTTTCTACTAATTGAAGCGATGATAACATCCCTGCCCGTGAGTGAATCATCCAGGCGAAAATACACACAGTCATGGAGAGAAGGGTAGCAAATGATATTCTGTTGAATGCTTTCCATGAAAGATATTCACCATTCGAAAAAAGTGCTGTAAAATTCAGTACCGTTGCCAAAATTGTCAGGGCAGAAAGTGTTGCCGGAAAGATATACTGTGAGTCAATCATAGTTAAAAGGATTTGGTAAGGCCATTAACAAAAAATCCTTGAATTTCAATGAAATTCAAGGATTACATCATTTCTTAAAAGTGGTGCCACCAGGAATCGTGCTAAATTCACAAGTGGCTGTATATCATCACTTTTAAGAAACGTCACAAGAGTAATCTCCTCCTATTGCTCCACCGTTGGACTTCTGCGTTTCGCACATCGTTGCAGCGGATGATTTCTTGGCACAAAGGTAGTGAATTACTTTGAATTATTGTCTTTCAACTTCTTTATTTCTTTATCAAAATCACTTTCTAACAACTCCATTTCACGTTTGCGATAGATTTCAAACTCTTTTTCCGCTTTTTCAACTGCCTGTTTATGCGAGATGTTTCCTTTGCCAATCAAGACTTTCCGTTTATGGGCAATAATTTGGTTATCCAGTGCTTCTATCCAATCTTTCATTGTCATAGGATTCATTTCCAATGCTTGGAACTCCGCAAAATCCAAGAAACCTGAAACAAGCAGATTCAGACGTTGAAGCTCAATCTCAGACAAATAGTTCTTGGCAATCTTCACATCATCTTTGGTTACATAGTTGCCCTTGAAGTTGGTCATCCCGACAAAAGGCTTTTCATTATCCACACGATTGTATATGATTTCAGCAGCCGTATTCTCGTGAACAGCATAATGCAGCTTGTTTTGCACGGTGGCGAAAAACATCTTTGTCATACTGTCGCGTGGGTCATAGTCTGTTGCAGTGGCATATATATCGGTGATTTGCTGATAAAAGTTGCGTTCGCTACTACGAATGTCCCTGATGCGCTGCAAAAGTTCTCGGAAATAACGGTTCCCTCCTTGCTTTAATCGTTCGTCATCCATAGCGAATCCCTTTTGGATATATTCGTGAAGCCGTTGGGTAGCCCAGCGGCGGAAACGGGTAGCCACCTGCGACTGAACACGATAGCCCAAGGCGATAATCATATCAAGATTATAGTGGTCGATGTTACGTTTTACCTGACGATTACCTTCCTGACGAACTAACAAGAATTTCTTGTTAGTTGCCTCTATGGTCAGTTCACCATCTTTATATATGTTGTCCACGTGTTGGCTGATGTTCTGTTGGGTAGTACAATATATATCCGCCAACTGATTTTGTGTCAGCCACAAGTCCTCATCGGCGAAACGCACGGACACACGTGTTATCTCGTTATCGTCCTGATAGAGTATTATTTTGTTTTCTTCGTTCATAATTTGATGCGGAAGTGATTGATTTCTTGGTACAAAAGTACTGATTTAGTACGAGAATTCATCACGTTTCCGGCTTTTTAATCCACTTTTCTGAGAAACAATGCGATAGATTCAAAATAGAAGTATTATATTTGCATTATAAATCAAAGTATTGTAATTAACAGGCAAATTAAGATGTATGGAATCTCAAAAAATCAATAGGCTGAAAGTTGTGTTAGTCGAGAATGGTAAAACCGGAAAATGGCTCGCTGAGCAGGTCGGGAAGAACGAAGCAACCGTTTCACGATGGTGTTCCAACAAGATGCAACCCTCTCTCGATATGCTTGTGAAAATTGCAGAACTTCTGAATGTTGACCCTCGAGATTTGCTCATTCCACAAAAATAACAATCATAATTAAAATTCAACTAATGAGTAGCGAAAAAAATGCACCACGATATTTTATGCACAAATACTGGGGTAAAAAGCCTGCTTTCGGTATTAGCCCTTTAATTGACAAATACACAAATCCAGGAGATATGATTATTGATCCTTTTTCAGGTTATGGTGTATTCTGTTGCGAGGCGTATCTTAAAAATCGTAATGTAATAGCTAATGATTTAAACCCTATTGCAAATTTTATTGCTCATAATTTGTTTTCTAAAGATGTCAATATATCTCTCGTAAAAAAAACATGGGAAAATATTAAAAAAGAGCTATCATTGTATGTGGAACAATGGTATAAAATAACTATTGATGGTATCCACTATTACCCTATATCAGTTTTAAGAAATAAAAAAGGATTGCCGATACAATTCACTTTTAAGGACGGTAAAAAGACCTCAATAAAAGATATTCCTGAAGAACTTGCCAAAGAATACTGTGTGTATGAAAATAATTATATTATAGAAGATTGGTATCCCGTAGTTCCTATTATTGAGAATTCAAGAATATCTGCCCATCCCAATATGGCAGTTGAAGATCTTTTCACCAAAAGAACTCTCGCTTGTCATGCCAAATTATTTTCATTGATAGAAAAATATGCGACAGGCTCGGTTAAGAACTTGTTTCTAATTGCTTTTACAGCAAATTTGGCAAATTGTTCAAAACTTGTTCCTCCAATAAAAAGTAGAGGAACTCTTTCTCAAGGCGCATGGATGACAGGGTTTTACATAGGCGAGACTTATATAGAAAATAATGTATTGCATTACTATGAAAACCGCATTAACAAAGCTATCAAAGGAAAGGAAGACTATTTAAAATTTTTTTCTGGTGATTTGCTAACTGAACCCATACAATCAACTTATCAAATTACAAATTTTGATGCAAAAAAACTACAGTTTCCTGATAAATCTGTGGACTATGTATTCACTGATCCACCTTATGGAGATAGTGTACCATACTTTGAGCAAAGTATTATTTGGAATTCATGGCTTGGTTTTACTCCTGATTATCAGCAGGAAATAGTAATTTCAGATAGCAAGCAACGTCAAAAAAATATTGATACTTTCGAAAACGATATCAATTCAGCTTTTTCAGAGATTAGAAGAATATTAAAGGACAATAAGTATTTTTCGCTAACATTTCATTCTTTATCGGGGTTGGAATGGAAAACTGTAAGTAATGCGTGTGTATTTAACAACTTTAATGTTGTAGATTATGAGTGGTTGGAACAAAAAACATACCCACCAAGACAATTAAATCGAGTTAAGTCGATAAAAGGAGATGTTCTTGTGACTTTCCGCAAGAATCCAGAGCCTGCCCATCTGTATATTTGCGATGATCAACACTTCACTAATATTGTTGTTGATTTCATAACGGAAACGATTCAAAATGGCATTACAGATACTAATGGTATTATGATGGCCATAATGGAATGGATATTACGAAACATGATTATGATTGGTAATGTTGACGTGTTTATGATATTAAACAAAAAATTTCAAATTAGAGACAATGGGCAATGGAGCCTTAAATAAAACTAAAAACATACTTCTATTATATTTTGATATGACAAACTTTGAGAAGTGGGACAAAGAGTTTCGCGCACAAAATTTATATGCATTCAATAACAACGAGAACGCATTGTTGTACTTGAAGGTTAGGGCCGTATGCCGAGGAAAGCAGATAAAGCAATTTATCGAAAGAAACAATATCGAACTAAAATCGACAAAACTCAACGATCAGTTCGCTGAGTTATTTTCTGTGATGGAGAAAACATCTAATAGTATGAATATGCTTGATGCTTATTTACGTGACAGGAACAACGAGTGGTATCACACGATGGGGGTTGACGAAGAAAAATTAAAGAGCGGCTTACGTCAAATTAATAACTATGAGTGGGGCGGTGATCAAGAGAACTCACTTGACCAATATCTCGTTAGAAGATTCATCAAGGTTATAAGTGACTTTGATGAACTTAAAAGTAAGGCAGATGCTATCGCAACAAACGCTTGGAAATTTGTTCAAACAAGTTGGTACAATAACTGGACTTCTTATCTTATTGAATCGATATTCAAAAAACATAGGCGTGTTTTGTCAGCGGTTGGTGAGATTAAAAGC
Source organism: Bacteroides sp. 44_46 (assembly GCF_001915465.1). Classification (NCBI taxonomy): domain Bacteria; kingdom Pseudomonadati; phylum Bacteroidota; class Bacteroidia; order Bacteroidales; family Bacteroidaceae; genus Bacteroides; species Bacteroides sp. 44_46. The sequence continues at coordinate 277,808 of NZ_MNQO01000013.1, forward strand.
GTTGATTTCTTTATTGACAATAATCCTGTAGACTTGAAAGTCACTTACTTCCCCGGAGCGTACATGCAAGGTAAATTAAAGGATATTTTAGGTAATTCCGAACTTACATGGCTTAAGCGTAAAGCTAAATTGTTCAATATTTTACCTGATAAAAACCTTTCTGATTCAGAACAATATAATTTTCTTAAAGAAGAACTTGAAAACAATGGACATCCTGAAGTGATTGCACAACTTGCAGCGACAAGAAAGCAAATTGTTGATTATGTTCGTGCAAATCCAGAAAGTTTAATGAAATGGCTTTACGAGAATCAAAGTCCACGCTTGTTTGGTGCAGAGAATCGCTTATTTGTTATTCTCATAGACTCAACAGATATGGAACAATCGTGGAAAATGAAGCGAGCATTCTCTTTGATTGAACCCAAAGTAAATGACTATCTTAATAAATTCAATGCACATTCATTGAAAAAAATTGATTTTACATTCAACAAAAAGTCTTATGAGAGTCTTGCTGACATAATTTTCGTCGTTAAAGAATAACAAAAAAATAAATGAGCAAAATTAATATTGAGGGAATCGTTAAGGATATTAATGTTAGAACTACCTATCTGACTCCTTTGGTTGAAGCTGTATGTAATTCAATTGATGCAATTGATTATGTGTTAGGCGGAAATATTGACATTGTTATAAAACGTGAGAATTTTCTCCCTGGAACTGGTACTCGTGCAACAGCCAATATTATTGGTATAGATATAATAGACAATGGCGTTGGATTCACAGAAGAAGACCGTGAATCCTTTGACACATATAAAAGTGGATTGAAAGCCACACAAGGCGGCAAAGGATTTGGCAGGTTTATGTATCTCAAATATTTTAACGATGTCACAATAGAAAGTGCATATCACATTAAGGATGGTATGATGGAAAGAACGTTTCGCTTTGGCAAAAAGTTATCGTTGAAGAAGAAGTAAGACCGTCGTTATTAACAAAATCTGGTACCACCTTACATCTTGCTGGGGTTAAGCCTAATAAAATCACAGATAAGGGGATTGATGTAATTGCTCGGAAGTTGGTTGAAAAACTTCTTGTTTTCTTTGTCGATTCAAATAAACCTGCCCCAAAGATTACTATTATAGAGGAGGATAAATCAGATATGGTCGTTCTTAATGATTATATTGGGCCGGAAAGTGATATCATTTCCATTGGAGAGAAACCTGTTGAGGTCGTTTCCCATAAAACAGGAGAAGTTTTTAATTTTAGTGTACAGGTCTATAAAATATATTATTCTCCAATTACGAGTCGAATAAGTCTTACTGCAAATAAACGAGAAGTAACAGATACACCTATTCATCAGTACATTCCAGAGTTTAAAGAAACTTTGTTTGAGGTGACTTCTGGGAAACAGAAAAACTACACCGTAAAGGCCTATGTGCTTGGAAAATTTCTTGATGATAGTGTTCCAGTAGAGCGAGATGGATTTAAAATAAATCCAGAAAGACTAGGCAAAGAAGAAGGTGAAATCATTGCAGATGTTTCAGAAACTGAAATAGAAAAAGCTGCTGCCAAAGTTGTAAAAGAATACTTTGCAGGAGAAGTAGATAAACGCTCAGAAGAAAAACGAGCCAAGATAATTAACTATATTAACGAATCTGCTCCATGGCATCGCTCACTCATTAATGATGTAGATATAGATTCAATGCCGATGGGAATTTCAAATTTTGAACTTGAAATGCGCTTTCAGAAAGCAAAATATGAAAGAGAAAGAGAAATAAAAATTTCTATACATGAACTACAAGAAATTGCAGAAAATGAGGATAATGACATTGATTTTCAAAATCAGATACATGAACTGACAGCAAAAATTTCTATTGCATCAAAGAATGATTTGGCTCATTACGTATGTACCCGTAAAAAGGTAATAGAATTATTTGATTCCTTTCGTAAGAGAAAAGATGACGGAACTGCCTCATATGAGTCAACTATGCATAATTTGATTTATCCAATGGGATACAATTCCGAAGAACTTGATTATGAAGACCACAATCTTTGGCTTTTGGATGAACGTCTTGCTTTTTCTAAGTTTACAGCTTCTGACTATAGTTGAATTCAAACGGCCTAAACGAAAAACTTATACAGATTCGGAAAATCCCATAACACAGGCTCTTAAATATGCAAAACAGATTCAAGAAGGTAAGTATGAACTCCCTTGTGGCATTGAACCAATCAAAGCAAATAAAGAGTCTACACCTATTTTTATTTACATTGTTTGTGATATTGTTCCCAAAATAGACGATTTCGCAGATTGGTCCAATTTAACAAAATCTCCCGATGGAGAAAGATATTTTGGATTTATCAAAAACAGTAATGCATATATTGAGGTAATGAGTTATAAGAGTCTTATTACTCATGCCAAGATGCGAAATGCTATTTTCTTTGAAAAACTTGGGATAAACAATTGTTAGGCCCAAGTAATGCATTTATATATCTAAAATGAACCATTGTATTTCAGACTCTTTTTAATGAATTCAATTGAAGCATGTTTGATACAAATAGGAAAATGGGATAAGTTGAAAACAAATTGGCTAAATTATATGCCTATAAAACTTCTTTTTTTTAGAGTGCTATGACAATTGACGATATAAAGAAACTGGTGTCAGCCGATGAGTCGAGAACTCTGGAACTGAAGAAGACTACCGGAGAGTTGAAAGACGGTATGCACTCTGCATGTGCATTCTTGAATACAGAGGGCGTTAGCTGATTTTCGGTGTAGCACCAAAGTCTTTGAAGATAATTGGACAAGAAGTGACAGACAAGACACAACAGGAGATTGCTCAGGCTTTGGCAGGACTGGAACCTGCGCTAGATGTGCGAGTGGCGTATGTTGATGTGCCGGAGCGTCCGGGCTACCAAGTTATAACTATGCACTTTGACGGATGGGTATGGGGTGAGCGTCCGCATACGTTTCATGGCTGTCCGTATTACAAAGTCGAAAGCACAACGAAGGTCATGCCACAGATATGTACGATGAACATATCCGCGCCCACCAGCCACAGATGTATGTGTGGGAACGACTGGCGGCTGATGGTGTGACGTTAGCAAACCTTGATGAGAGTTTGATTCGTAATTGCATCCGTCGAGGTATTGACGGTGGACGTATTCCTGAAACTGCATTGTATGAGCCGACAGGGGATATTCTTTCAAAATGGAAGCTGCTTAAGAATGGTGTACCGACAAATGGAGCGGTATTGCTCTTTTCCAACAACATTGACGAGTACCCGCAGTTCACTCTAAGGATGGCGCGGTTTGTGGGTATGAACAAAAATATGTTCCGTGATAATCAACGAGCCGAAGGAAATTTCTTCAAACTTCTGGATGCCGGAGTTGCGTTCTGCTTCAAACATCTTTCTCTCAGCGGCAGGATTACAAACCATAGCCTTGAACGAGAGGAACATCTTGAAGTACCTTATTATGCGTTAAGGGAGGCTCTTATCAATGCTCTTTGCCACCGTCATTGGGAAAGGTATAATTTGACCATCAGTCTTGCCATCTATGATGACCGCATCGAGATAGCAAGTCCTGGCACGTTTCCACCACAGATTACTGCTGAAAATATCAAGGAACCTCACGAATCATATCCTCATAACTTGAAAGTGGCGGAAACTCTTTATCGGATGACTTATTTGGAAAACTGGGGCAGCGGAGCAAGGTGCATCATGGATGCCTATAAAGCACAAAATGTCGAAGAGCCAACATGGCATGACAATGGAAGCTTCATCACCGTCACTTTCAAACGACCTGATTTCATACCCGGCACAGCAAAGATAGATAAGGAGGACAAGAAAGCAACGAAAGAGGACAAGTACCCCCTAAGCACCCCACAAGTAGAATTACTCATTCAAAAAATGAGCGATTCTTATATGTCTCTAAGGGATATGGCGGATGTATGCGATATTAAGGACTTAAAGTATTTCCGTGAAAGCTATATCACCCCTGCATTGGAAGAGGGACTAATTGAATGACTTTATCCTAACCAACCGAAGCATCCAAAACAGTAATACAAGTTGACAGAAGCGGCTAAAGAATGGCTGACGGGGAAGGTCTAATAAAATCTTTGCCATATAACCGCATCGGAATGACTGCCATATTCCGATGCGGTTTTTAATTGTTCCGATACTTGCTTGGCGGTATCACAAGTTAGTAACTGTCATATTGTTGCTATTTCGCCTCCATATCCTTTGATAATTCTACAATCTCACGGCTCAGTTTAACAAGGTCAATGGTGCACTTCTCCAGCTTGTAGAGCAACGCCATCGCCTTCTTCTCCGAGAAGTAGATGCGCAGCTCCTTGACGACCTGATTGTAGTTCGTGCCTATGCAGCGGAACTGAGCGTGGAAGTCCGACAGCTTGGTGTAATAGTCCAGCATCGTCTTGTCCACTTTCAGCACCTTGAACTTCTGACCGAAGAAGTGAGCCTTTAGGAAAACCGAGCGTGCATAGACACCCGATTCCTCGAACATGGAGAGGAAATCATTCCACTCCGAATCGTCAAAATGCACCATGATGCAATGCGTTTTCGGATTCAATTTGGGATTTCTCCCTGACTTACCTTTTTCTTTTGGCATAATACTTTGGATTTAGCGGTTTGACGGCATAAGCCGCCGCTTCAAGGCACATACACCGTAGGTCTGAAAGGCTTCCCGACTTCGGAGGGTAAGCCCGCCCCCTGTAGGGGCAAGGCGTTTTCCGTGGTTACTCAAATCATTTTGAGTAAATACAAAACATACCTTGCTATGTTCAGGTGAACATAAAAATCCGTTAGGGGACGGATGGGGAAGATACTTCTCTGGACTCCGGCTGCGCCACCATCGGCGAACCCTGCTGTCCGGGGCAAAGTTACGCCATTAAAGCGGTATCGGACAGATGATTGACCCAGTCAATGACTACCAATCGACACAACGTGCTGCCACTTACTTGGGAAGTGATACAAGTTCCAAAATATCGTTGTTTATTTGCATCGTGATTCAAGAAACCAACGATTTGAAGATATGAGAAAAGGAACATTCAAATACGCGGAAAACCGCTTCTGCGGATACTTGCCGAAGCGGATACCCGAACCGTCGGAAACCCGGTTATCCGATAATTCGGTGACGTATGGATTCAATGAATTCATGACGCAATGTCGTCAATCATTGCTTCTTTGTAACATCATTTCAGTGCTGAACCTGACAGGCGGCAATCTGTCTGTATGTGTCATCACGGAAACGAAAAATCATCAACCATTAAAAAAGAAAGACAATGGAAATCTTATCAATCGAGAGAAAGACCTTTGAGGAACTGGTCGCCAAGTTCGACCGCTTCATCAGCCGGATGGATGCCATCTGCCATAGGTACGGCAAAAAGAAGATGAGCGAGTGGATGGACAATCAGGACGTGTGTCGGATGCTCAACATCAGCCCACGCACATTGCAGACGCTTCGGGACAACGGCACGTTGGCTTATTCACAGATAAACCACAAGACCTATTACCGACCCGAAGACGTGCAAAGCATCGTTCCCATCGTAGAGAACAGGCGAAAGGAAGCGAAGTTCAAAGGCAGGACTATCTGATAACTAAATATAGTAGCAACAACAATTCCACTAAATTCAAAGTAATATGAATGAACTGATTAACAAAGAAAACGAGTGGATAATCCACTTTATGGGCAGTCTCGACCGCCTGCTAGACAACGTAGAGCATTTGACCGCCAACTATCGCCCGACACTGAACGGGGAGCGTTTCTTCACCGACAAGGAGGTGTCGGTTCGGTTGAAGGTGAGCCGCCGGACACTTCAGGACTACCGCAACGAGGGACGCATAGCCTACATCCAGTTGGACGGCAAAATCTTCTACCTTTGCATCCGTGCATCGGGAACAGGCGGCTGACGGGATGAGCCTCAACTATACCATAAGTTGCTCCCTTTTCCACAAGATAAGAACAACGTGACCGGGCTTCCTTTCTTGGTGGCGCAGATTTTATTTATTACGAACCGTCTGAACAGGATACTTTCTTTACTGCATATTCTGAATGCAATGGCGATAATCATTTCAAGATTATACACATCATAGCTGATACCGTCAGGTTGCTTGATATACTTCATCGTATCAGTTTCCGTCAGTTCCTTGTTTTTATAGATTACTCGTATCGCCTTGCGGATGTCGCACGAGAATACCCCGAACAGGTCGGCAATCTTAAACTTGGTCATCCATACAGGAGTAGCAGGAATGGATACTATCCCCATTTCACTGATTGTTATAATATTTCTGTTCAGAATCAAAGACTTTTTAATAAGGTACTTTTCACATTCATCATATCTTTGAGGATGGAAGAATCCAGTACACGGGCATAGTGCTGGGTCATTTTTATATTGGAATGACCGAGCATTTTCGCCACATTCTCAATGCTTACGCCATTGGCGAGGCACACAGAGGTCGCATACGAATGTTTGGCGATGTGCGTGGTCAAGCACTTTGAGATGCCACATAAATCGGCAATCTCTTTCAGGTAACTGTTCATCTTCTGATTACAGGGGACAGGGAGCAATACATTTTTCTTTTGGCAAGTCGGGTGGCTTTTGTATCTCTCCAGAATCTGCATCGGAATATCAAGCAATGGGATGTTACACATGTTCTTCGTCTTTTGGCGAGGCTTCCGAATCCAATAGTTGCCGTTGTTATCTTGAACGATGTGCTCAGCTGATAGTTGTTGCACATCTATGAACGCCAACCCAGTGAACGACGCAAAGATGAAAACATCTCGCACAACCGTAATCCTGTCAAGGGAAAACTCCTTGTTGTAGATACGGTGCAGTTCATCCAAGGTCAGAAATTCACGGATTACTTCCTTCTCGTGAAACTTGATTCCAATAAACGGGTCTTTGGTAATCCATTCGTTGGCAAGTGCGAGGTTGGTTATCTTCTTCAGGCACTTCATATAGCGGATGACTGTATTTTGCTGGCACTCCTTTTCCGTTTTGAGATAAAATTCAAAGGCTCGTATCAGTTCGCCATTGACTTCCGACAATGGCAAATCCTCCTTATCGTATTTCAGTCTGATAAGTTCCGCCAGATAGCGTTTGCAGCTTTCATAACGGCGGACGGTAATTAGCGCATAGTCCTTGCCTACAAGTTCACGGCATTGGTCATTATACTCCTGTATGGTTTTGATGAGTGTGCGGACTTACTTTACTTCTTCGTTAGCTCCGAAGAACTTTTCTTGCAAGATTCGGGCTACGACAGGGTGGTTCCGTTCCTCCAGTTCATCGAACAGCTTGCGCAACTTGATTTTGGCTTGCTCGATGTAAAGATTGAGTTCATAAGTTTTGCGGCTCTTGCCTTTGGCACACTCCTTCGCCTGATTCCACAGGGCGGGCTCAATGCTCATGCGGATATTGTTTTCCACTCGCGCACCGTTCATGGTAATGCGCATACACACGGAGGCTTCCCCGTTTTTCAGCAGTTTGGCTTTCTTGATGAAGAAAAGCACATTCATTGAGTTTCGTTTCAATTCCTACAGTTTTTTCGTTGGACAAAAGTAGGAAACCATGCACGCTTTCTTGATACGCAAAATATTGCAAATCAAAGAGAAATAATCTTGTTCGGTGGAGATTCACGCTCCACCTTTCTTGCCCTACCGGTTGGAACACCGAAAACGGTAATATTCTGCCGATTTTTGCGTTCCCTCGGAAAACAAAAAATCCCGATTTCGTTTGGAAATCAGGATTTTACTGCTTTTTGCTTTTCTTCAAAGTGGTGCCACCAGGAATCGAACCGGGGACACAAGGATTTTCAGTCCTTTGCTCTACCAACTGAGCTATGGCACCATTTCTATCTCTTTTGCGGTTGCAAAGGTAGTGAAAGTTTTGGACTATGCAAGAGGTTAAGAGATAAAAAACGCTGATAATTGGCTACGTGGCTAAGTATCAGCGTTTTTTATTTTAGAAAAAATACTGAAAAACTTTGTAAGAACATTGTTTGTCCGTTTTTTACTCGGCTTTTCAGCTCTACCCTTTGCTTTTCAGTTCTATTCTTTAGAATCTTCCATATCCTCTGTCGCCTCAAGTAGCAGATTCCTCTTTAAGCGGGTTCCAGCCTTGTGCTTTCAACTCAAATTCCTGTCCGTCGCGGGTGATAAGGGCACAACCTAATTCCGGTTTAGTGATATGACCTATCAGCTTGACACCTTCCATGTCAGACACTTTCTCATGGTCGGCAATAGGCACGGTAAACAGAAGTTCGTAATCCTCGCCGCCGTTGAGGGCGCAAGTCGTCAGGTTCATATTGAATTCCTCTGCCATAACAGCAGTTTGGTAGTCGATAGGGATATGCTCCTCATAAATGCGGCAACCGACCTTGCTTTGCGTGCAGATATGCAGTAATTCCGAAGATAATCCGTCGGAAACGTCCATCATGGAAGTAGGCTGAATACCTTCTTTAGCCAATTTCTGAATAATATCGCGACGGGCTTCCGGTTTCAGTTGCCGTTCCAGCAGATACTCTTTGCCTGCGAAATCTGGTTGTAAATCTTTGTCGCCACCTTTAAGGACGCTCTTTTCACGTTCCAGCAGTTGCAGACCCATATAAGCTGCACCTAAGTCACCGGAAACGCAGATAAGGTCAGTCTCTTTGGCACCGTTGCGATAAACGACCTTTCCTTTTTCACCTTCTCCAATGCAAGTGATGCTGATTGTGAGCCCCGTATAAGAAGAAGACGTGTCGCCGCCCACAATATCCACGCCATATTCCTCACAGGCAAGGCGGACGCCGGCATACAGTTCTTCCATATCCTCTACGCTGAAACGTTTGGACAGTCCCAACGAAACGGTGATTTGCCGGGGTGTACCGTTCATGGCATATATATCGGAAAAATTCACTATGGCCGCTTTATACCCCAAATGCTTCAAAGGCACATACGTCAAATCGAAATGTACGCCTTCCAGTAATAAATCGGTGGTAACCAGTACTTCTTTGTCCGCCGGGTAGGAGAGGACGGCGGCATCATCACCGATGCCGTACCGGCTTGATTCGTTTTTTAATTCGATACCCTCGGTCAGGTGGCGGATGAGGCCGAACTCACCGAGAGTTGCTATTTCTGTTCTCATCTTAATTAGTTGAAAGGTGAAAGTTGATAGTTGAAAGCGAATAGTTACTACATACTTACACTGCACGGCAACTTTCAACTCCCGACTATCAACTTTCAACTATTTGTTTACTTACGCTCTGTTAATCAACTCCCTCATAATCTCCGTCATCTTCGGCTGTGCGGCATCCGCAGCTTTCTGCACCTCTTCGTGAGACACCTCTACAATCTTGCCTTCCACGCCTAAGTCCGTGATAACCGATACGCCGAACACCTTGATGCCGCAGTGGTTCGCAACGATTACTTCGGGAACGGTAGACATACCTACCGCATCCGCACCCAGGATACGGAACATTTTGTATTCCGCCGGAGTTTCAAACGTAGGCCCTTGCGTACCGATGTACACGCCATGTTGTACTTTGATACCCTTTTTGGCGGCAATTGCGTCCGCCTTACGGATAAGTTCTTTATCGTAGGCCTCGCTCATATCCGGAAAACGCGGGCCGTAAGGAATATTCCTGCCGTGCAGCGGATGTTCGGGGAAGAAATTGATGTGATCGGTGATAATCATCAGGTCGCCGATTTCAAAATCAGGATTCGTACCACCGCTGGCGTTAGAAACGAATAAGGTCTTGATGCCCAATTCGCGCATCACACGCACCGGGAACGTCACTTCTTTCATGGAATATCCCTCGTAGAAATGGAAGCGTCCCTGCATGGCCAGAATATCTTTATCGCCCAGCTTGCCGCAAATCAGCTTACCGCTGTGTCCCTCTACCGTAGAAACGGGGAAGTTGGGAATATCCTCATACTTTATTTCATACTTCTCGGTAATCTCGCCTGCAAGGCTGCCAAGTCCGGTTCCGAGGATAATCGCTGTCTCAGGACGCGTGTGCATCTTACCTTTCAGATAAGCTGCGGTTTCTTGAATACGTTCTAACATAGCCAATAATGTTTTGGTTAAATATATATTGTTGATTTTGCAAAAACTCTATTTCGATGGGGAGTACATAAATGTACGGTTTCAGCGTTTCGTTCAGAGCCGGATGATTTTTCAGTCGGGTAGCATCCTTTTCCGTTGTGATAATCAGTCTTTTGCCCTCTTTCAACCGGGCAAATTGCTCCTCAATGAGTTGCAGGTCTTTTTCGCCGAAGTCGTGATGGTCGCCGAATTCCAGCAGATTGACATCGGGGGTGTACGATTCCACTTCTTCCACCAGCGGGGCGGGAGAGGCGATGCCCGTAACGAGTAGTACCTGCTCGCTTCCCGTACAGGATATTCTCTCTTTCGTCTTTTCGGGGAATAACGGTAGTAGGGAGCCATAGCGGAATCTGGAGAAATACAATTGCTGGTACGGATACAAATGCAGCCTTTTGGTAATAATGTTGAAGTCTATCGGCTTGATGTCATCCGGACACTTCGTTACAATGACTATCTGGGCGCGGTTCTTCCCGCAGGCAGGTTCGCGCAGTCTTCCCGCAGGCAGTAGGACATCATCACAAAGCAACCGGTGGTAGTCGGTCAGCAGAATATTCATTCCCGCCTTTACGTGGCGATGCTGGAAAGCATCATCCAGCAGCACTGCATCCACAGCGGGACTTTTCAATTTAAGCAACTGCTCGATACCATGACAGCGGTTTTCATCTACCGCCACCCGTATGTCCGGAAACTTGCTTTTTATCTGATACGGCTCGTCACCGATTTTCTGTACACTGCTCTCGGCGGTTGCCAGTACATACCCTTTACTTTTTCGTTTGTAGCCGCGGCTCAGTGTCGCCACATTTACGCCCTCATTCTGCAATAACCTTATCAGATACTCCGTATGTGGCGTCTTGCCCGTTCCACCTACGGCAAGATTGCCTACACATATCACAGGAACGTCAAAACTCTTTGACCGGAGCCAGCCCCAGTCAAAGAGTTTATTTCGCAAGCATACTCCTATCCCGTAGAGCCAGGACAGGGGATATAGCCAATGGTGTATTTTTACGGATGCATCTCTCATTTAAATTTATTGTATGTTCAGTTCAAACGGTACACGTGCCTGTATACGGTCTATCTTGTCGAAGTTCTCGATAATGCTGAATTGACGGTACACATCGTTCATTTTTCCGTTCAGCATGCGAGCCTTGATATAATTTCCGGGATTCGTATTCATCAGGCTTTCCAAAAATCCCTCTTTCTTAGGATAGTTCATTACGGTGTAAGCGTCTACACCCGCTTTGGCAATGGCAATCTCCAAAGCCTTGTCCAGACCGCCCAGTTCGTCCACCAGTCCCAGCTCTTTGGCAGTGCTTCCGGTCCATACGCGGCCTTGCGCTATCTTGTCCAATTCTTCCATGCTGATGCCGCGTCCGTCGGAACAACGGGTCAGGAAAAGTTCGTAACCTTTGTTGACGTACATCTGCATCAATCCTTTCTCACCATCGTTCATCGGGCGGGTCAGGTTGCCGAAGTCGGCATACGGATTGGTCTTTACTACGTCGAAGTTCACACCGAGTTTTTCGGTCAGCCCTTTGGCGTTGGGCATCATTCCGAAAATACCGATAGAGCCGGTCAGTGTGGTAGGTTCGGCAACGATGGTGTCGGCGTTGCAGGCGATGTAGTAACCGCCGGATGCGGCATAGTCACCCATAGATACGATTACGGGTTTTTCTTTTTTCAGTTGGTTTACGGCGTACCATATCTGTTCGGAACCGTATGCGCTACCGCCCGGAGAGTTCACACGCAGTACGACGGCCTTTACATTTTCATCATCTTTCAGTTTGCGCAAGTCTTTGATAACCTTTTCGGAATTGATGCCCTCGTCGGTAGAGGCGGACGAACCGCCGTCAATCTCACCATACGCGTAATATACGGCAATCACGTTTCCGCTCTTGTCTCTGGGCACGTTTTTCTTTACGTTTATCATGTCCTGAATACCCAGCACCGGCATGTTGTCGTCTTTGTCGATACCTACCATGTTTTTCAGGTAGTCGCGTACATCATTCTTATATATCAGGGTATCCACCAATCCGTTCTTCACGCTCTCCTCTGCCGGGTAGAACATCAGCATGCGGTCTGCCTCCTTATTCAGCGCTTCTAAAGAAAGGTTGCGCGATTCGGCAACGGAACTCGTAATCTGTCCCCAAATGGAAGACAGATATACATTTACCTGCTCGCGGTTGGCGGGGCTCATTTCAGTGGAGATGAACGGTTCTACTGCGGATTTGTATGTACCCACTTTGAATATCTGCATCTCTACACCGATTTTTTCCAGTAAATCTTTAAAGAACATCGGAGTAGCTGCCAGTCCTCGCCATTCGAGCATACCTTGCGGGTTCAGCAGCACTTTGTCCGCGACGCTGGACAGGTAGTAAAGGTTCTGCGTGTAAGTATCGCCGTAAGCCACGATGAATTTACCCGATTCCTTGAAGTCTTTCAGCGCGTCTCGAATTTCTTCCAGCGAAGCGAATCCGGCTCCCAGTGAAGTTGCCTGAATGTAAATACCTTTGATATCTTCATTTTCTTTCGCTTTCCTGATAGAAGAAAGAATATCGTCCAGTCCATACGTTTTGTAGTCTTCTTTCATAAGGAAATCCAGCGGATTCTCCTGGCTTCGTTCGGTCAGTGTACCGTTCAAGTCCAGCATCATGACGGAATTCTTACGCACTTGCGTTTCCGATTCCGAGGATGAAACCATGCTGAAAACTACGAGAATGCTGATGAAAAACAACACGACGCTCGATATGATAATACCCGTTACGGTGGCGAGCGTAAATTTCAAGAAATCTTTCATTGTTTTATTGTTTTTGGTATGCTAACTTTTCAAGCTAACAAAGATAAATAATTAGGTTGATATTTTCTCTATCTGTCGCATGATTTTTCGGTTTTGTCACACCGAGGTTTTAATATTTTATTTGTATCGCCATATTTATCCGTATTCGTAAACGCCGATGGATTATCGCCATTATGCCGAAAACGAAGATTTGGTTACTTTCTTTTCCTATGTGTGGAGATAAATCATTTTTCCTATATTTGCGAATATTATGTAAATGTGATGACTCAAAGACATTGGGAAAGAACATAGATTATATAGAAACCGTCCGATTGATAGTACTGCACTTTATGTACCTAACTCAAAATATATGATTATTCTTATTGCAGGAGACACACATACGGGAAAGACCCTGTTGGCACAAAAACTATTGGAGAAATATAAATATCCTTACTTGTCGATAGACCATTTGAAGATGGGGCTTATCAGAAGCAAGCAATGCACATTGCCTGCCGATAACAGTGATATGGAATTGACAAATTATCTGTGGCCTATTGTCCGGGAGATGATAAAGACCTGCATTGAAAATTCCCAAAACCTGATTATTGAAGGATGCTATATCCCTTTTGGTTGGGAAAAGGACTTTACGGATGAATATGTAAAGCATATAAAATATCTCTGCCTAATATTCAGTCAGGAATATATAAGACTTCATTTTCAAGATATATTGGATAAGGAGAGTGTCATAGAAAAGAGGCTGTCGACGGATATAACGTTCGAGGATGTAAGCCGTACTAATAGGTATAATTTAGAGCAATGTATATCAAGGGGGTATCGTTATGTTTTAATAGATAAGGATTATCTGATAAATGTAGATGATATATGAACTTTCAAGAAGATAGATATACGGAAAACTAATCCTACTTCATCCGTGTTCTTTTCATACAATAGCTGTTGTATGAAAAGAACACGGATGAAGTAATTAAGTAACACGGCTGTGGTACGAATAATTATCCGTATCTTTGTTGCTCATTCCTGTTGACTTCAGAGTTTACCTTTCCGACAGTTGCGGTCTGTTCTTCCCTGTTCTCAATAAACCATTAAAATATAGAGCTTATGAGTGTTTATTATGATTTTTATGAGACGCCGGTCTCTGAGGGTGAAGAACCGAAACCTCTTCATGCACGTGTCCGTTCAAAAGGAACCATTTCCGGTAAGGACTTTATGAATCAGGTCTTTCGTGAGGAGCACATGCCTCATGCAATGATTGTGGGTATTATGCAGGCTATCTCTACCGCGCTCGGCGATTGGCTGGCGGATGGCTACACGGTGGAGATAGAAGGGCTTGGATTTTTCAGCACCTCGTTGAAGTGTACCCGGCCTGCCATGACGAAAAAAGATATTCGTGCAGAGTCAATCAAAATGTCTACGGTGAAATTTCGTCCCGGCGTGGAGTTTAAACGTTATGTATCCAATAAAATGGAACTTGAACGCGCCGATAAACGATTTTTTCCGGAGAAACCGAAAGCGGTGGGAGATATGGATGTACGAAAACAGAGTATGCTGGACTTTCTGGATGCCAATGTGTGCATTACCCGTGCTGAATATGCAGGTCTTGTCCATGTTACGGGGCGGCGTGCAATATCTGATTTGCAGGAATTTGTAAGTTCCGGTGTTATCCGTATGCGTGGTGCCGGCAGGTCTGTGGTTTATATAAAAGCGTGAGTGTTTAAGGTTCTGTGAATATATACGTGTTATGTATACACGTGTGCGCTTGTATACGCGCCCGCCTACGTGCCCGCATGTACGTGCGCATATATTATAATGTGTCCCTTGCTTTCATCAGCCTGTTCCCTGTTCTGTTTTATGTTCTACAACATCTTTACTAATCAGCGAGTTAGGAAAAAGTTTCAAAAATATTAGGAAAAAGTGAAAGATATATTTGGTGCGTATTCTAAAAAGCTCTACTTTTGCATCCGCTTTCGAGAACGGGAGCGGCGTTTGATTGACATTCTGACAGAAACGGAGTAAGAACCCTTACTTTTTTCTTCCTTAACCGGTGGAAGATATGAGATAAAGTTCTTACCTTTGCACCCGCTTTCAAAAAGGAAGCAGCGTTGATTGAAATACTTTTTTAAAGCCGGGCGGTAAAGACAACCTTTTCTTAGTTCTTCCTTTCGCAAGAGAGTTGTTTTGAATGAGAAAAGAATTTTAAAAAAAACTTCCGAAAATATTTGGAGTATATGCTTAAAAGTTTTT
>NZ_MNQO01000009.1:0-98576 GCF_001915465.1 Bacteroides sp. 44_46
AACATTATAAATATGATAATATCCACCTATGGCTTCTGGTATCACATGTTCATCTGATAATTCTTGATTATCTTGATGACAAATTATACAATATCCTTTTTTACACATATCTTTTTCAATTTAATAATTTATATATAATAAATATTATAAGAAGAACAAAAAAACAAATATAATAAATATTATTTTTTCTCCTTTTCATTATTGTCATTATTAAATGAGAACGAAACATGCTGCATCTGCTGAAGCTGTCGATGAGATTGGTGCCAATCGTCCGCTGGTTGATGCCGATGTGTAGTAGAGCCGGAACGTTTCTTTGTCTGCGTATGCACATAAAGCATTCTATTATAGGTTTTAATCCCCTTTATTAAGAAAAATATGCCGAAACACTTGCTGTCCAAGTAGCGCACTTTATGGTCATTGCTCTTGTAGATGACCTGCATTATCAGTTCCACCAGTAGCGTTTTTTATACCCTAATTCCTAGAAATAGTTGTTAATGCGGATATACGAACTGTTACTTGTGGCTTCTTCTAAAAAGTAATGAAAAAGCGGTTTTCAGAAGTGATTATAGAATAAAGTAAAAACATAAGATGAGACTATGATTTGGAACTATGAGCAAAAAAATGTACCTTTGTAATGTAATGATAAAGCTTAGACAAGCGAAAGTCTATGAGTGACACAAAAAGACAGTTTTCAGTTACTAAATCGTTACATTTGAAAAATTGAACTGAATTAAAATGTTGATTCATAAGGATTTTGGAGAGAAAGGTTCATAATCCTGTCTCTCCGCCGGAAAGGGGTATAAATCAAGTGTTCACGAGATTTATGCCCCTTTTGTTGTATCCTCAAAAGTCTATTGCGTGTTTATCATGGAATATAGTCATGCGTCCTGTCAACGGTAGGACATTCCCCGCTAATATCTTCTGAAAAAAGATGATGTACCCCCTTGCTGTTTGTCCTAACTATGTCACATTTATATTGTACCATTCCAACTCACAATTCCCGTAAATATCGGATATACATGGAAATACTACGATGTATTTGTAATAATAATGTCCTAAATATCTGTTTTTATCGTTACTCATAAAGATAAACAGTTGATTGTGCTTGTATTTTTAAAATTATTTGTATGTTTGTATAGTCGCAATCGAGTGGCAGTGTTTTTTGCATTTTAGGAAAAAAGCGTTTAGCCGAACTTCTGTATAAAGGGATATCAAGACTTTGTGCTCTATAAGAAGCTAATGCCCTTACGCTTTTTATGTTAATTGGTTTGCACATAAGGGCACAAGCCATAAATGTTTTGCAATATGATAAACACGTGTGTCGCTGTTCCTGTTTTCTTCCCGGAAAGTCTTTTCGGGATTTGAACCTCTCTGATACGGTATTCTCTTTACAATAGAGTGGCAGTTACCTGTTATGAATATACTTAAACTAACCATTATTACTACTAACCGTTTTTATTAATAACCTTTATGGACAAGAAAATTGTAGGTGTCAATGCCGGAAAAGTTTGGCAGGCACTAAATGAAGTAACTGAGATTTCAATCGTTGAGCTTGCCGAGAAGCTGAATTTAAGCGTGGAGAGCACAGCATTGGCAGCAGGTTGGCTGGCAAGAGAAGACCAGATCAGCATAGAGCGAAAGAATGGAACTATCGAGTTGCAGCGAAAGAACGCTTATACGTTTAATTTCGGCTAAGAGCAGCTCCGACCATAGCATAATGTTCCCTATACTTCCGGTGATGAAAATTCGTCGGACGTATAGGGAATTTGTATCTTTTATTGTGCCGGAATCCAACTGTCTACCAATGCTTGATGTTCTTTCATCCACTGACGGGCGGCATAGGTTTCCGTTTTCCGTGTTTCTTCCACAGCGGTCATCAGCGAACTGATTTGTTCGTCATTCAGCCGGATATTTCGTAAAAGTTCGGTAACAAACGGCTCCTTCTCACTAAAGCCTTTCCAAGTTACAGTGTGGATGGATTCCGCTTTGCCATATATCTGTTTGGGGTCGTCCAGTACTTTCAGTTTATAACGTCCGAACATCCAGTGCGGAGTCCAGCCGGTTACTACCACCCATTCTTTCTTCTGAATAGCCTTTCCCAGCGATGTGGTCATGGCGGGAGCGCTTGCGGTCATCAGTTTGTAGTCCAGCCCGTAGCCGTCCAGTGCCTTTTCGGTTGTTTTCATAATTCCGGCTCCTGCGTCGATGCCGATAATTTTTCCGGAGAATTTATCCTTATACCCGTTCAATTCTTCGATAGATTGGATAGTGACGTATTCCGGGACTACCAGTCCGATGCGTGCATTGTCGTATACATCGCTGATGATTTCCAGTTTGTCGCCGTATTGCTCCATATAATCATGCATGGTTACCGGCATCCATACGTCCATAAATACGTCCGCTTTTTTACGCGATAATGAAGCGAAGATAGGGGCTAAATCTGCGTTCAGCATTCGTACGTCGTAGCCGTGTTCTTCCAGTATCACTTTGGCCAGATGAGACATTGCGATACCTTCCGACCAGTTGGCGTAGGCTATGCTGATTTTCTTATCGTTGTTGAGGTTGCCGCAGGCTGTTGCCAGCAAAGCTGCCAGTAACAGTACGGCTGTTGTTTTCAGTCTGTTCATATTCCTTATTCCTTTCCTGTTCTATTGTTTTTTCTTTTTGCCTTGCGCCATACCCTGCGTGATGCGGTCCAGTACGATAGCCAGTATGACAACGGCTATACCGCCTTCAAAGCCAAGTCCTATTTTCATCTGGGTGATTCCTTTCAGGACGACTTCTCCCAGGCCGCCGGCCGAAATCATTGCGGCAATCACTACCATGGACAGAGACATCATGATTGTTTGGTTTATTCCCGTCATTATGGTTGGCAATGCCAGCGGTAGCTGTACTTTATAGAGTAACTGCCAAGGGGTGGCACCGAAAGAGCGGGACGCTTCCACTACATTTTTCGGAACCTGACGGATACCGAGCCCGGTCAGTCGTACTACCGGTGGCATGGCAAAAATGACGGTTGCAAATGCTCCCGGTACAGTGCCCAGTCCGAAGAACAGTACTGCCGGAATCAGATACACAAAGGCTGGCATGGTTTGCATGAAGTCCAATATCGGACGCATGATTTTATTGCATCGGTTGCTGTTGGCAGTCCAGATACCCAGCGGCACTCCCAGCAGCAGTGCGAGACAGGTGGACGATAGTACGAGCGCTAAAGTCTGCATGGTCTCTTCCCAGAAGCCCATTCCGTAAATCAGCAGCAGTCCCAGCACGGTAAATACTGCCGTACCCTTACCCGATTTCATCCAGGCAAGAATTGCCAGTACGGCAATGGTGATATAAAAGGGAATCCCGTACAGCACATGCTGAAAGCTGTCTATAAAGCCGCCGATACCGATGCTCAGAGTGTCAAAGAATGTAGCGAAGTTATTTGTAAGCCAGTTGATGGCCGTTTCTATATATTGTCCTATATTTATCATAATTCTATTGCGTTTT
The DNA here is from genome assembly GCF_001915465.1 of Bacteroides sp. 44_46. Classification (NCBI taxonomy): domain Bacteria; kingdom Pseudomonadati; phylum Bacteroidota; class Bacteroidia; order Bacteroidales; family Bacteroidaceae; genus Bacteroides; species Bacteroides sp. 44_46. The sequence continues at coordinate 3,493 of NZ_MNQO01000009.1, forward strand.
GAATGATTTCATTGATTTCTTCCTTGTTCTTTCCGGTTACTTCGATGATAAGTGATGATAGTGGAACCACTCCCTGGAATTCCCGGTTCTCGTTCACTACCCAGATAGGTGAGTTGGTGCGCGTCATCAGCGGCAGGATATCCTCAAGTATGGCATCGCTCAGTACGGAGTGCACTTCATGGCGCACAACGGTGTCTATCGAGCGGATTTGCTCCTTTCGCAGTTTTATCAGGTCGTTCAGTCTGACCTCGCCAATCAGGATATTGCCGGCATCTACCACAGGCAGTACGGTCAGATTGCGTTCACGCATTTTACGAATCAACACTTCCGGCCCTTCTTTCTTCAGTCGCGCTACGAGCGGTTTGTCTACCATGATAGAGCTTGCGGTGATAATCTTGGAACGGTCTACATTTTCTACGAAACGCTCCACATAAGCATTGGCGGGTTCGGTCAATATCTCTTCCGAAGTGCCTGTCTGTACGATTTCGCCGTCTTTCATAATGGCGATGCGGTCACCCAGCTTGATGGCCTCATTCAGGTCGTGGGTGATAAAGACAATTGTCTTTTTCATTTTCGACTGTAAAGTCAGCAGTTCATCCTGCATCTGTACGCGTATCAGCGGGTCGAGGGCGGAAAAAGCTTCGTCCATCAGCAATACTTCCGGGTTATTGGCAAGGGCGCGTGCCAGTCCCACACGTTGCTGCATACCGCCGGAAAGTTGTCCTACCATTTGGTTTTCATAGCCTTTCAGCCCTACCTGTTGCATACATTCCATAGCTTTCTTCTCACGTTCTCCCTTTTTCACTCCTTGCAGTTCCAGCCCGAAAGCGATGTTGTGCAGTACGGAGCGGTGGGGCAGCAATCCGAAATGTTGGAATACCATAGCGAGCTCTTTTCTGCGTATTTGCAGTAACTCCTGTTTGGAAGCCTTTGAGATGTCTGTTTCGTTGATTATGATTTCTCCTGAGGTAGGGCGTATCAGGCGGTTTATACAGCGTAGTAAAGTTGATTTCCCGCTGCCGGACAGTCCCATGATTACGAATATTTCACCTTCGTTGATAGAGAGATTGGCATCCTTTACGGCGACGGTACATCCGGTTGCCTTTAATATTTCCTCTTTGGTTTTGCCCTCTTTCAGCATTTTCTCCGCTTTATGTTTTTCTTTTCCGAAAATTAGGTATAGGTTTCTGATTTCTATTTTACTCATAATAATATTGTTTATTTTAACTAATGGTTCAGGTTTACGTTTCATTTTCAGACCGGGGCGGTTTATTTAACTCGGTTTGCCCTGGGCAGGACAAGCAAATATGGAATTAAGAATGAGGGATATTTGTCGTTTTCTGTTATATAAACGGGCTGTCGGTGCGCTTTGTTCAGGGGCGGTTAAAAAAATCCCGTCCTGCTTTCACAAGTAAGACGGGAAAACGACAAAATTTATAATAGCCTTTTAAGAGGGCTATACAAGTATCTAAAAAAAGATAAATGCATAATAAGAAAGGGAACTAAAAAAGCCCCCGACTTGTTAATATTGACACCACTCATGTACTAACAATAAATGCGATAAACGCACCGTCGAGGGCTTAATGCCTTCCCGTTGCGTATATCGCATTTATCGTACATAAGTGGTACTGCAAAAGTAATAATTAAATTTGATTATCGAAGTTTTTTTCGCTTTTTACTTGAGTTTGGTCGAATATAATATATTTCGGCTGATTATTTATGCCAAACATTTGGTAAATTCGAAAACTTCCTCTACTTTTGCGCCCCGAAAAGGAGAGGTGCTCGAGTGGTTGAAGAGGCACGCCTGGAAAGCGTGTATACCCCAAAAGGGTATCCGGGGTTCGAATCCCCGTCTCTCCGCTATTTCTGTCTATTATAATCCCACTTTCCGGATTGTACCCCCCTCATTTGAGCATCTATATATCCGCTTTCTGCCCTGCCTATATCGTATGTTTCATAAACTACATCATTTAACGACTCCACGGCTTCAAACCATTCATCACTCATATATCGGGTCTGTTCAAGTAGCTTTACGATGCTTACTATCTTATTAAAAGTACGGCTGTTAATAATGAACGGCAACTTTTTAAGATATTTGGCATCGGTATGCATGGTGAGTTTTGAATTGTTGTAGCAGAATTTCAATAGGAAATAGTTGCATAGTCTGGAATGTAAAATGCCCAGAATGTACCGGCACATGTTTTCGTCGCGGTCTGTAATTACAGTGACGGTTTCAGAGGCCTCTAAATTTCCTGCAAAGCTGGCGATGATACCCGCCTCGGCGCTGTAAATATTCTGAATAAACACCCGGTCACCTTTCTGGGGGACGGGGGCATTCTTTAGGGAGAACTTCCGGATGTCCTTTCCTGTGACGGCGGATGGAGATTTGGATTTGCCCCTGCCCACATAGCCTGTACAGATATCGCCTAACTTCTTATACGAGGATTCTAACCGCTTATATATGCGGAAATCCGTTTCATTCTCAAATAATAGAATCTCGTTGTCGTAAAAGCTCTGCGGAACTTCCAGACGCTTGATGAATTCATTGTTGCCGTATCCGTAGATGCGGATATTGTGGTTGGGGATGTGGCTGTTTTTTAGGGTGATGATTATTTGTTCCCCCCTTACGCTTTTAAAATACACGCCGATGTCGATAATCGACAATATGGTCTTTTCACTCAATATCAGCTTCCTCAGCTTGCTGTATGAGGCAACATGCAGGAAATTTTTGGGGATGATATATGAAATCACGCCGTTCGGACAGGCCAGTTCAAAAGCCCTGTATATGGCGGCAATAAATAAGTTACTGCCCGATTCTTTTACGCTTTTCAGGAACGGTCGGTCGGGAGTGTCTATGGTGATGTCCTTGTTGATAGGCACATAAGGCGGATTTCCTATCACATAATCTACGGGAGATTTTAAATGCAGCTCTCGTAGGATATCCTTGCCGTTGTTCGCTAAAGTATCCAGCACGGTGATGTTCTTTATGCCGCTTTTCCTTTGGCAGAGAGCTATCGCGTTTGCGTCGATGTCGGAACCATACACATTTTCATGGCCTGAGCTCCGTGCCGATACGATAAAGTTTCCCGTTCCGCAACAAGGGTCCAGTATATAGGCGCCGCAAGGAATCTCCAGGAATTTGATGATTCTTGAAGACAGTTCCATGTCGGTGTAATAAATACCCTTCCCTTTCTTATATGATGCGTCGAGGGAGTTTTCGTATTCTTTGCTTTCTGTTGAATAGGTGTCTGTTGCCATACCACTGCTATGATGTGGCAAAGATAGGCATTTTATCATGAAATCCGGCGGTATGCCTATATTCCCCTTTCTTTTTTTCTTTCCAGTTTCTCCTTCTTTCGCCACAGTTGGAAATGTTTCATCAGGGTATCTTCGTTGACTAACTCGTCCATGTCATAATCGGTGATGAAGCGGATGAGGGAATGTTTGTACATGATGCCGTGTTCAAATTTCTCGTTGAGCATATATTCTATCATTTCCCGTCTCATCTGGCGGTTTATCTTCACGGAAAGCAGGCGGATGCTTTCGCCGCTCAGGTAGTTGTAGGTACGCGGATCTTTGCCGATGTCGGGTACGGGTAGGGCAAAAGTGAGGTTTCCGATGTCGCGCCAAGAAATATTTTGAGGTCGGGGAGCGGTAAGTTCGAGTAAAATGTGATAAAGATTGGTTCGGTGGCTTAACTTTATGGCGCCTTCACGAATACAGTTGGCGTAGCGGGCGTACATGTAGTGTGCCAGATACGGTTCTACATTCACACAGATGGTCATCATTGGTTTTCAATGTTTTAATTTTTTAATAGTGATTTTTATGTTTGCGCTCCTGTGAAAGGAGTCCGAAACCGTATGCGGTTGAAGTTCATTCTGAACGGTTCCGGTAAAACATTGAATGGTAGCCGGTTAATGGCTTTCGATGATAGGTCGGTGTCCGATGGTTCGTTCCTCACCGAAGAACAGGGGGCTTTCCACCGAGGAACCGCCCGTTCCTCACCGAGGAAAAAAGAACCTTTAATACTTCGGGTGCAAAAGTAGGACAAATTAATAGTTTATATCATAATTATAAAGATATGTAATTAGCTATATATGTAATGAAACATTGTCTAAGATTTGTTGTTGACTGAGGGTCAATAAACTAATTATAATGTAAAAATAAACAGAACTATGGACAAAGGTGAATTTTATGATTTTATGTTATCCGTGATAACGGATATGGAACGGCAGGGACGTTACAGTACTGCCCATGTGTATTATTGTGCATTGCAGTCGGCGATGGGATATGGCGGATACTCTTTGCGCATTGAAGAATTGAACCCTGTTTGGTTGGGACACTATCAGGAGCACTTGCTGAGGCAGGCATTGATGTGGAACACGATTTCCACGTATATGCGTATGCTTCGGGCGGTATACAACCGGGCGGTGGATATGGGGCTGGCCCCCTATATCCCCCGACAGTTTAAAAATGTGTTTACCGGGCGGCATACCAATCATCAGAGGGCTTTGAAGAAAGAGGAAATACGGTTGGCGCTGCTGGAAAGAGTTGATACAGAGAATGATAATCTTCCGTCCGAAAGCGAAACTGCTGCACCCTGTACTTTACGCGACCTCGACTGGGCACGTGCCTGCCTGGAGCTGATGCTGCGTTTTCATGGCATACCTTTCGTCGATTTGGCACACTTGCGTAAGGTAGATTTGCGGAACGGCTATCTCACGATTCGTCGTCATAAAACGGGGATGCCGCTTTCGATAGCAGTCGATGCGGCGGCCATGAAACTCTTACGGCGTTATGCCAGCGATGATCCGTCTTCGCCTTATTTATTGAATATCCTGAATGGCAGGCTTTCCGGTAAAGAGGCGTATAAAGATTATCAACAGGCGTTGCGCATGCTGAACTTACAGCTATACCGGCTCTCACGAGCCTGTCGGTTGGGAAAGAGATTATCTTCCTACACCGCGCGTCACAGCTGGGCTACTATCGCGAAATCTCGCGGAATATCTGTGGAAGTGATTTCAGAGGCATTGGGGCATGCCTCAATCTCTACTACGGAAGGTTACTTGAAGCAGTTCGATAATGACGAAATCGAAAAGGCTAACAGAGTAATAATAAATTATATATTTAAGAAATAGCAAACAAAGCAAACAAACAAATTACGACTGATAATCAATACTATATAGCTTAGTTACTTCATAAGTAATGGAATCATAGATGCCCGCAAAATTATACATAATACTTAAAAAACCAAAGAAAATCTTATATTTTTTCACTTTTTGCTATGTATTTTGAGTGATAAGCCAGAACTCAGCTTTTATCTTTCTTAACTATGGAGATTATGGCACATAGCATCCCCGCACTTTTCTTAGGCTGAAAAGTGAACGGAGACAGTGTAGATAACACCCTATTATGTACACATAAATAACTATGTCTTTTTGTGTTTAGACATGACAATATAAATATTGTTATGTATCTATCTGTTACTTATGAAGTAACGGTATATCTTTTATGATAAATGAAATAAAAATGTTGACAGACAAAACACAGAAAGCAATAGGTATACTCCATGAGATAGCGTACTACGATACTCGCTCTTACTCGGACAAGGGGGCTGAACATGCTTGTAATCCTTCGTGTACAGCTATTTTGGGACAGTTGCGGAATGCCGGTTTCATACGTCTGTTACCCGAAGAACAACCGGATGCGGTTCAATCATATAGATTATGCAAGGAATTATCGGAAATATCTCTGTTTCAACTACTGATAGCTATCGGTGAAGGAATTAACCCGGTTGTTCCCAGCGCCGATGAAGACCGTATCTATAAGCATTTTCATTACGGCATGGGAGCGTCAAAGCTGGGTGTTATTAACCAGATGCTGTGCACCATGCTGCGCGATGTGAACCTACTGGATTTATAAAGATTGGAGCAAATGAGTAAAAACCTATACATACTGATAATATCCGGAATGTTGAGCATCCTGTCCGCTTCCGGAGCATTTGCGCAACGTCTGGCAGTGAAAAGCAATCTCTTAGCCGATGCTCTGGCTTCCCCGAATATAGAAGCGGAACTTCTTGTTTCTACCCGGTGGACACTGGACTTTGCGGCACATTATCAGCCGTTTGCTCCCCGTGATAACCGTCGTTGGAAACACTGGATTTTGCAACCCGAAGCCCGTCGCTGGCTGTGTACTCCTTTTGCAGGTCATTTTCTGGGTGTCCATGCTTTGGGCGGACGTTTCAATGTAGGCGGAGTGCATCTGCCTTTCCATATTCTGAAAGGAGCGCGCGAGGCGCGTTACGAAGGTTGGTTTTTGGGCGCAGGCATTTCGTATGGATATCATTGGGTGCTTTCTCCGCATTGGGGCATGGAAGCCGCTTTGGGAGTAGGGGCAGCCTTTCTCCGCAGCGACCGCTATCGTTGCGGCCATTGCGGCAGCAAGCAGCGGGATGTGAAAAACAAGGGATATTACGGCCCTACAAAGGCTGCCGTATCCATCGTATATATGATTAAGTAAAAACGTAAGTCACAATTAATAATTGAATAGATGAATCGAAAAACATTTTGCAGCGTATTGCTGCTGTTGTTGCCCTTGCTCACCTTATGCGGTCAAGAGGCTTATATGGGGCAGATACAGATAACCCGTCGGAGTTTCTCCCTTTCGGGCAATCAGTTGCATATACAGATGGATGTCAACTATGAAGGTTTGCAAATGCCTTCGGATGAATCGCTTACGCTGACACCTTTTTTGCTGGCGGGAGAGCAGTCGTTCGATTTGCCGTCTATTCTTATTAACGGTGCGGAAAAACAGAAAGTGTACGAGCGTACCCGTGTATTGGGTGGAGCGTCCGAAACGCGCAACGGTAAGAATCCCGTTCCCTCGGTGGTACTGAAAAACGACCGTAAGGCATCCCGCCGTTTCACATATAAAGTGGCTATTCCGTTCAGGGAGTGGATGGTGCAGGCAGACCTCATGCTGCACACCGAAGAATGCGGATGCAACGGTAAGGAAGCGGGAGTGTACGACGATAGGATTGCTTCGGGCATCCTGCTGCCCGAGGTGGAAGTTCCGGGTTTGGAGAAAAACGTGGATGTGCGCTGCCTGTCATGGGTCAATTTTATACCCGCTTCCCTTGAAAGCGCCGAGTTCCGCCTGCCGGCCAACGGTGACGGATGTATCACGCCGGAATGCCTGTTCGCCCTTGCCAACAGCTATACCCCAGGTTCCGCCGAGTTCAACGATATTTACGACCTTGCCGCCCGCCTGTTTCCCGATTGTCCGGAAACCAACATCAACGCCGCTGCCGTGGCTTTGAGCAAGCGCGATACGCGTAAGGCGCGCAGGTATCTTTCACGTTTTTCCACCCGTCCGTCCGCTTTCAACAATATGGGCGTGCTCTGTATGCTCGAAGGCAACCGCGAGAAAGCGGAACTTTATCTGGAAATGGCCGTAGCGGCAGGGGTAGAGCGCGCAAGCGAAGTTCTGGAAGAACTGAGGAGCAGGAGAAACCTGTATTGAACCGAAAAGGCAAGATGAACATACATCCGTTACTTTAATATATAAATATATGTCAGGAATCATGGTTTTGAAGTATAAGAAAACTTTAAGGATTGTAGGTATATGTATTATCTGCTGGCTGTATGCCTTGGCATTCGCCGTATTGGCTTCCTCGTGCGGCGGCGAGGCCGAAAGCATAGGCGGGAATACGGCAAAGACAGCTTTGCTCCGCTTGAGCATATCCGGTACGAACGCCGCAAAGACTCGCGCCACTGCCGCCGCCCTGCCCGAAAATGAGGCTACCGTTCATCGGCTGACGATAGGACTGTTTTATGCCGACGGGTCGGTGAACACCATTGCAGAGCCCGCTATCGAAGCCGACGGCACTACCGGGACGCTTGCGGTAGAGGGTATCTTGTGCTCACCCGGCACTTGCGACGTGATTGTGGTGGCAAACGCCCCCGAAGGAACGTTTGCCGGCGTACAGACCAAAAACGAATTTGTAGGGAAAAATGTCAGTCTGGTGCAGACTGTGCGCAACGGACAGCAGGCATCCGACCTCTTGCCCATGTCCGGCATCAGCGAGCGTCCGGTGGTGCTGGAAACCGGGAAGTCGGTTTCCGTGTCCGTCAATCTGTCCCGTCTGGTGGCGCGTATCTCCATTGCGAGCATCCGCAGCGCATTCAGCCTGAACTATGCCGATGCCACATTTACATTAGACCGCATTTTTCTGTGCAATGCGCTGGAAGCTTCCCGCGTTTCGCCCGGCGACATAACCCAAACCATGCCTGCCAAGCCTACGTGGCTGCATGGCGGTACGACGAGCGAGCAGCCCGACGGCTCTTTCCTGTGGACTGAGGGGGCGGGCTTTCTGCTGAATGATGTTACCCCTTCCGAAGGGATTCCGATAACCTCGGATGAATATACCGTACCCTATTGGTTCTATGCCTTTGCCAACAACGATGCCGCCAATCGTACCAAACTGGTGCTTTCCGGCTATTTCGACCCGGACGGCAGTACGGGGCCTAAAGCTCCGGTATATGTGTATTATCCTATCGTGGTGAACCGCTCGCAGACAGGTACGGTTATCACCCCTTCGGGCTCGGCCGTGCAAAACGGGGTGGGCGACGGCACTATCGTACGCAACCGCGACTATCGCATCAAAGCGGTTATCAAGGGCGACGGAGAACCCACGCCCGGTACGGAAGTAGTGCCTTCCAGTCTTGAACTGACGGTGAGCGTGGACGACTGGACGCTGAAAATTGTGCAGGAAGTGGAACTGAACTAAAACAGGAAGAATATGGGAACACTGAAAAAAACAGTTGTACTCTGCGTATTGGCAGGACTGCTTGGAGGATGTATTTCCGACAGTCCGGACGATTGTCCGCCCAAGCCCGATAAAGGGGGCAACAACGTGGATATAACGGTAGATATGGATACGAATGTGGATATGGGCGAGCAGGAAACGGAAATGCCGTAACCGGAACAGACCGTAATGAATACTTGAAAAACAAGACTATATGAAGATAAAAACGATACTGCTGCTGCTTTTTACATGTATCCTTCCGGATTGCTTGTACGCAGAGGTGATTTTGCCCCCCGACACGTTGGGCCCCGATAAACTCTATCGGGACTCGACGTACAGGCGCGTTATCAAAGAAGGGACGGCCGGCCTGAACTGCTATTTCTCTTATCCGCAAGGGGGATGGCAGATACGGAAAGACTACGGCGGCAATGCAGGAGAACTGGAGAAGCTGGATAAATTCATGCGCTCCTCGTTTGCCGATACGCTGATTTACGTCCGGCGGATTACCCTGACCGGCTATTGCTCCATAGAAGGCAGTTATGCTGCCAACGAGAAGCTGGCGCACGACCGTGCCAACGGGTTCAGAAACTATCTGAACAGCGTGTACGGGCTGGCGAGACGCTATCCGGTGGAAGTGCATTATGTAGGTGAGGACTGGGAGAGGCTGCGCGAACTGGTGGAGGCTTCCACATTGCCCGGACGTACGGAAGTGCTGGCTGTCATCGATAATACGGACATCTTCAAAGGACGCGAAAAGAAGCTGATGGACTTGCAGGGCGGAGTGCCTTACAACCTTATGCTGGCGGAGCTTTTTCCATTGCTCCGGCGGGTTGAAATCAGGGTGGAATACGACCTGCACCGCATCATCGAGGAACGTTACCGGCGGAAGTTGACGGATGCGGAATTTCAGGAAATACTTGCAGGCGAACGGGCTGCCGCCGAGGCCGACGAACTTCGTCTGGTGGAACTCAGGAGACTGGAAGCGGAAAAACGACAGCGGGCCGAGCAAATACGTATGGAAGAAGAACGTGCCGGACAGGCACGCCGGGAAGAGGAACAACTCCGCCGGGAAGAAGCGGAACGGCTGAAAGAGCAACGTTTCCGTGAGAAATGGCTGGCCGAACGGCAGGCACAGCGCACTGCACGCAAACAGCGCAATATGCTGTTGCCGTTGGTTTCCGTAAAAACGAACTTATATACCTGGGCGGGTATGACGCCCGATTTCGATTATACCGCATTTACTCCCAATCTGTCGGCGGAGTTCTTCTTCGCGCGCCGCTGGTCGGCAGTGGCTTCCGCCGCTTATGCGGATTGGGACTACGATGGCGGTAAATGCCATTGGGGAATATCGGGATACAGCCTCGAGCCCCGTTTCTGGTTGAACGGTGACGGCCGTTATCGCTGGTGCTACGTGGGCGTTTACGGACAAATGGGCGATTTTGATAACCGTAGCGCCGACAGCAGCCGTATAGCCGGAAGCACTGCCAACTGTACGGGCACTTATTGGGAAGGCGGGTTGTCCGTCGGATGCTACATCCTGCTCGATGCGCATTGGGGCTTCGAAGCCGGTTTGCGCGGCGGATACCGCACTTCGGACGTCAATGCCTATGACGTGGAAATGCCTTACTATTATTTCAACCGTAACTTCCGTGAGAATCATTTCGGAGTGACGGGAGTGGATATAAGTATCAGTTACCGGTTCGGCAGCCGGAAGTAAAAACGGGGAAAGGAGTTCGGACATGAAGATAAAAACGCTTGGTTGGCTGATTATTCCGGCCATTGCTTTTCCGTCATGTACGGAGAGGGCATTGGACTATCGCAGCGATGAAGGAACGGTGACGATTGCGCCCGAGTGGAGCGATTTTGCCTGTCCGTCTTCTGCCTGCTACCGTTTTTATACGACGGATGGCAAAGCCGTTGCCGGAGACGGTGCGGATGTCGCCGCTTCTGCCGGACAATTTTCGATAACGCTTCCCGTGGGCGGTTACCGCCTGCTTGCCTACAATACGGATGCGCGCGGAGTTGCTTTTACAGGGCTGGAGAACAGGCATTCCGCCGAAATCCGCCTGACTTCGGATGCGCAGCCCGGCAATGTATATAGCTGGAATGTGGATGATGTGAACGTTCCCTTGCGGGGTACGGTGCAATATGCGCCTGTTCCGCGCCGCCTGGTGAAGCAAATGGTGTTTCACTTCCAGGTGACGGGTATGGAAGAGGCAAAAGTGCTGAACGGCAAAATGAACGGGGTGTATCCCGCCCTTTTCCTGCTTTCCGGCGAACCGTCGGCGGAAAGCGTGGCGGCCGCTCCCGACACACGGACGGAATTTACCGTCACGCTGACAAGGGCGAAAGCGCAAGCCGGAAATACCGACCCGGCTTATAGGGCTTCGGCGGACATACGTTTGCTGGGATTGCTCTGTCCGGACGGCGGAACATCTTATGACTGCCGTCTGCAGTTGCAGGTGCGCAATTCCGTCGGCGAGGCATATAGCGCTTCGGTGGATATGAACGAAACGCTGACGGACATCATCAATCTGTATGCAGGCGAACTGCCGGCAGATGAAACGATAGAAGTAAACATCGGCGTCGACTTGATGAATACGGTTCTTACCGCTGTGGTAAAGGGATGGACGGAAGGAAGCGGTGAGGGCTGGGTAGGAGCCCGGAAGCGATGAACGGTGCATTAAAAAGGATGGCCTATGAACGGAGTATATAAAAATATTGCAGGAATGGCGGTGTGTCTGCTGCTGTGCGCTTGCGCGGAGCGGGAGTCATTGTTGCCGGACGGCCTTATCAGGCTGGGAACCCGTGCGGACAAATCTACGGATGTCCGTACCCGCGCTTCGGTGAACGACCTTGCCGGACTGGTTGCCGTGGGCGACCGTGTGGGCGTATACGGCGTGGTGACCGACCGTGCGGACGCTTCGTATGCCGCCTTGACCGCCGAATGGGATACCGCTCCCCTGATGAACAACGTGCGTACCACGAAAATAGACGCAACATCGGGCATGCTTTTCTGGGACGGCGATTATAGCTATCCGCCGGAAGAGAATAAGCGGGTGAAGTTCTGTGTATATCATCCCTATGCGCCTGTGGGTACGGGCGGAGATAATTATGTGGAAGCTGTGGCCGGACATTCTCCCGTTCTGCACTTCAAGCTGACGGGAGCGGAAGATGTGATGTGGGCGCATCCGGTCACAGGTTCACGCAGGCAGGTTCCTTCCGCATTGATTTTTGAGCATAAACTGACGCAACTCCGTTTCCGGCTGATTGATGACGAGGGAGAGTTTGCGGGGGTAAAAGTTACCGGGCTGCTCTTGACCGGAGTAAGTACGGCCGCCACCCTCGATTTGGAAACGGGGGAACCGGGCGGTTGGTCTGCCGCATCGGATGCGGTGCGGTTTCCTTTGAAAGCTTCCGTTGCCATAACCGGAACAACGGACGCGCCGCAAATTCTGGCGGGCGAGGTGATGCTGCAACCGGAGCAGTCCGTGTTCCGCCTTACGCTGAAAACAGACGGCAGGGGCGACTGCTCCGGCATAGAGATACGTCCGTCGGGCGGCGAAACGGTTTTTAGGGCGGGACGCTCCTATATGGTGACACTGAAATTCCGCGACCATACGGCGGTTGCCCTTTCGGCAAAGGTTACGCCGTGGGTGATGGACGGCTACGGTGAGGGAATGGTAGAGTAAATTATCAGTATTCATTTAACATAAAACAGTTATGAAAAAAAGTATCTTTTCGCTTCTTGCCGTAGTAACTATGGCAGGTTGTACACAGGGTGATGTAGTTGAATTGGTTCCGAACGAGAATGTGGAAATCAAGCTGACATCTTCCGCCATCGCGGCGGAGACAATGACACGTGCGCCGTACGAGGGTACGATAGGCGTAAACGGCTCGCTGACAGCCAGAGTGCTGGTGTCCGAAACGAGCGGCAGCTATACGACGACCTATGCCAATGACAAAATGACTTTTACGGACAACGGCACTACGGCGGTGGGTTTCGATACGCCTAAATATTATCCGGCAGACAACCGCGCTTTGTATATCTGCGGCTTGTATCCGTTTGAGGATTGGGGCACTCCGGCCAATGACGAATGCAAGTTTACATTCAATGGCAGCCAGGATGTGATGGCGGCCGGCCAGAAATCTTCCACAAAGAATACGTCGAAAGACGGCACTTATCCCCAGCTAACATTCAACCACCTGCTTACACAGTTGGTAATCAAAGCGGTGGCCGAGGATGATGCGGCCATTACGGCATGGGGAAATCTGACAGACCTCACCCTGACAAAAGTAGGCGCGGACAATCCGGCAAGTGCGGTAACGGTGACTTTATCGACCGGAGTTGCCGATGAAGGTACGGCATTTGCCACACTGTTGCCTGCGGGTATGTCTTTCTGGGTGAAAGGAGCTGCTCCGGAAACCGCTTTCACGTCGCAAACCAAAGCGCTGACTACCGACGGTGAAGAAGTTGCCTACTCGATGGTGGCTCCTCTGAAAAACGCAACCGGCACGGCAGACTATACGCTGGCCGTAAAAACCGCCAATTCGGGCTCTACGCCTGTAACCGTGCCTGTCAATTTAAGAACGACCGGCAGTAATGCCGACTATACCGCATCGACGCAGGGTAAGAAGTTCGTGGTGCTCCTTACGTTCAAAGCTACCGAAATCAAAGCGTCGGCTACCGTGGAAGACTGGAAAGAGGACGGCGGAAGCAGCGAGGATATACAATAATCAACCGATATACAGTATGCTTATGAAACGGAATAAATGGATTTTATATATCAACGGCGTTTTACTGTCGGTGTTTGCGGCCTGTTCCGCAGATTCGCCCATGGAAATGGTACAAGACGACGGACGGGTGGAAATACGCATTAACAGCAATATAGCGTCTTCGGTAGAAGCGGCTACGAGGGCGGTACTGGACGGAATGATTAATTCCGGTTTCGGTACGGATTTGGATGTGGCGTTTGCACGTGCCGATGCCGACAATAGCGGTACGTATACCGCATATGGAACCGATGCGCCGGCGGGAAGCATAGCGGCTTCTTCAAAGGAGCTCTCTTTCGCCCCTGCCCAATATTATCGGGCAAACGGAAACAAAACCAAGCTGATAGGCTGGTATCCGCGACGTACAGGAGTATCCTTTACACAGGCGACAGGCGTGGTGGATTTCGGCACGATTGACGGTAAGACGGATATTATGGCCACCCCGTTGAAGGAGGGAAAGAAAGACGCGCCGATACAGTCGTTGGCTTTCAGCCACCTGCTTACCCAAATCAGTGTAAAGGTGTATGCTCCCGATGCGGCCACACAGGCTTTGTGGGGCAAGGTGAAATCAATCAAGGTTACCGGGAAAAAGCAAGGGTGCACGTTCAAGGTACCGGCCGTAACATCGGCGGACGGAACAACCATAACCGACCTTTCCTTTACGGGTACGGACAATTTGGATCTAGTTTCCGCAGACCCGGTTACGCCTTCAAGTACGATTGCCTATCCGCTGGAAATGGGCGTAGGCGCTACTGCCGACGACGCTGTTATGGCGGGATATGCCATGTTTGCCCCGCAGACGGCCGATGCCATCGAATTGCAGGTCGATTTGGTTGCCGGCGGTTTGCAGAAACCTAAGATTTCCGTTCCTGCCGACGGCGGTTTCAAGGCGGGCACTTCGTATGCCATTACTTTGAAGTTTACGTCTGCCGGGATAAATCCCACGGTGTCCGTTACCGACTGGGTAAGCGGAGACGCGATTGAGGATGTGGAAATATAATAAGATAACCCATCGGATTTATGAACTATAAAGGGATGATAAAATACTTGCCGGCAGTATTGTTGCTCTGCGCGTGTACGGAGAACGAACTGCTGTTGAGGGAACGGGAACAGCAGTTTGCCGTACGGTTTTCCGCATCGGGCGTCTGTACCGAGGTGGCTACAAGGACGGCTTCACTGCTGGCGGACGGCACAATGCTGCGTATTCTCGCTTTCCGGCGCGTAGGTGAGTCTCCCGATTTGTCAACGGATAAATACATGGGAGAGGGCACGTACAAAGCCATAAACGGCGACGGTACTTTAGCGGCTGTCAGCTCTTTGTTGCTGCGTACGGGCACGTACGATTTCTACGCCCTGACCCCGGATTTGGCGGTGGCCGATGCCGGCCGCAGCGGAGCCGGCGTGACGTGCGCCGTTTCTGTGGGGCACGGCGTGGACTATGCCACTTCGCTGACGCCGGGACAAACGGTGAGCGAGGCAAGTCCGGCCGTTGCACTCCACGACTTGAACAGGCATTGCACGAAGCTCATATTCGCATTGCAGCCGAAAGCGGGCAATATCACTTCGGTAAGTGTCGAGTCTGCCGGACTGACCAATATGACGCAGGCGCCTGTAACGGCGTCCCTGCACTCCGCGTTACCCGTTGCGGGAGTTGCGCAGACCGATGTCCTTACGATAGCGGGGGATAAATTTTCCACGCCGGACGCGGACAAAAAAACGTCGGCTTCCGCGGTGACATTACCGCGTGAGGCGGGCGAATTCCGGTTCAAGATGAAAGCGGCGTTCAATGGGAAAGCGGCCGCGGAGTTTGTTGCGGATATGCCGGAAACGCTTGCTTTTGCAGCGGGCACGCAATACACATTCACCCTGAAAATGAAAGGCGGTTCCGTCCGGTTGATTCTGGAGGTGCTTCCCTGGGGCGAGAGCGTAATGTCCGGACAGGACAACATAGGCGCGTTTACTCCGGTGACTATTCATATAGGCACGTGGGAGCATGTGGAGATACCGGGTGAAACGGGTGGCGGCAATACCGTCGTCGGTACAGGCCAATGGGTTCCTAATCCGGAACTGGACGCCGAAATAGGCGCGTTCGGGCTGACATCGGTAGGCGGTGAGGACTTGCCCTGGGCTTCGGAACAAGGGGTTCCGGGCGAAACCGGAGGCGGTAATACGGAAGTCGGTTCCGGCGATGTCTGGGGAACGGAAGACGTACCTGCCGATACCGGAGACGGCAAGACAAACCCGAATCCGGATGTAGTATAAGAAACAAGAAATATGAAAAAGAAATAAGTATGAAAGTAACAAAATTTTTCGGACTCTGGATGTTATCCGCGCTTTGCCTCTTTTCCTGTACGGACGAGGAGCAGACGCAGGGAAATATCGCTCCTGATGTTGCGACGACACCTGTGAGGCTTTCGCTCGGTATGGCGCCTATGCGGGAAACCGGAAGTGTGACGCGTGCCCGTGGCGACCATTCCTTGGACTTGGTGCTGGGTGAGGAGGCCGGGAAGCCGGCAGATGATGCCGTAACCCGTGCCGGTACGCTGACCGACGCTCAGGAGAATGCGGTAAACGATATTTGTGTGTTCCAGTTCGGCAATGCCGACGGCAAGCTGAAATACAGCGAATATGCTTCGCTGACGGACGGCGGGCTGACGGCGGATATTTCACTGGCCGCGGGGATGGGCACGTGTACGGTGTATGTGCTGGCAAACGTGGGCGACCTGACGCAAAAGGTGGCGTATGGGAGCGCTTTGGCCGACTTCAAGAAGTTTGCGGCGGAAGTGTCCTCGGGCAAGGGAACGGGACAAAACCTGCCGATGTGCGGTTGCAAGACCGACTTTAACTCGGAAACGGACAATGCATCCCTTACCGTCTCGCTGACCCGTGCGGTAGCCAAAGTCAGTCTGAACCTGACAACTCCGAATGCCGGTGACGCTTTTACGGTGGCTTCCGTGAAGTTGATGAACGTGGCGAAGAAACTTTATTATGTAGAGTCGGCGGCAACCGCTCCGGCTGCGGAGGAGCTTACAGCCTATACGAGCGACAATTCCAAGACTGTCGCCTGGTATATTCCTGAAAACAAGGCGGGAAGCAATTCGCTGACGGACTGGAAAGACCGCTATGAGGGAAATGTGCCTGCTACGGCCACCTATATTCTGATAGAAGGAAGCTATAAGCCGCAAGGCGGTAGCGCCCGTGATGTGTCGTACGCCATCTATCTGGGCGCAGGCGACAATGCAGCCGATTTTAATGTGGCGCGCAACACGAAATACACGGTGAACGCCGCTATTAAAGGTACGAACATGAACGACGGCCGTGTGCTGGTGGGCAGGGATTTGAGCGCAGCCGGAACCCGGACTGCCAATTGCTATGTGGTCAGGACTTCCGATGCCAATAAATGGTATCGCTTTAAGGCTACCGTGCGTGGCAACGGTGCGGAAACTCCGGCGCAGATTTCCTATACGGGTGCGGTGATACCGGCCAACGACAAGATTCAGCCTACCAATGCCGCCCTCGTGTGGGAAACCCGCGAAGGGGGGACGGTTTCCACCCTGGACTATGTGGGGTATTCCAGAAACGGCTATGTCGTGTTCAAAGTGGGCGGAGCCACCGAAGGAAATGCGGTGGTTGCCGCCAAAAACGGAGTTACCACTCTTTGGAGCTGGCATATATGGACTACGGCGGCATTCGACGGAAACGGCATTAAGGTGCAGACATACGAAACACGTCCGCGCGACGAACTTGCCGCCTATGCCGATATCGCCAAGCGGAAGTTTGAGATGATGGACCGAAATCTGGGTTCTGCCGGCGGAAAGGCTACGAAAGTGGCGGAAGAGGCTGTGAAAACGTATGGCGTATATTTCCAGTTCGGCCGTAAAGACCCGTTTCCTGCGGCAGGGGTAATGACAAGAACGAATGATGCGGACATTGTGCCTGTGTACGATGGAAGCGGAAACAGGATTCTGAAGAATTCCAACCAGATAACGAACAGTGTGCTCACGAAGGCTTTTGACCTGAATGCCGTGAAAGTTCAGCTTGCTTATGCGGTGGAGAATCCGCTGATGTTCATTCTGCGTAATGATGAGGATAAAGCCGTCACCTATGGCGGTGACGGTACGAATCCCTCTTATAACTGGATTTTTGCGGCGCATCCGGCAAAGGGCGGCGCGGAAGGTTCCGTGCCGTGGAAAGCATCCAATAAGCTGTGGGGAAGCGGTTTGCAAGATGAGAAAGCCGGCCTGATGCTGGGAACGGTTGCGGATGTGAAGAAAACCATCTACGACCCGTGTCCCTATGGCTATCATATGCCGCCGCAGGATGCATGGACTAACTTTACGACCGTTACAACGGCTTATAATACGAGTAACGTGACCGAATACAATGTGGTTGAGGCGGATAAGTATAATCAGACTACCGATGGTATCGGCTTTACGGATGAAAAATTCGAGGTGTGGGGACGTAGATTCTTCACTACCGGGGAAGCGGAAACAGCGGATGCGGGCAATGTGGCGTTCTACCCGGCGGCCGGCTATCGCGACGGGTTTGACGGCCATGTCAACAGCGTTGGGTGGGGGTGCTACGCTTGGTCGGCCTCTCCGTACTCTGCCACGTCGCAGAACGGGGGCTTCCTGAGCACGGGCTCAGGCTGGGTGGACCCGGTGAGCAACACCGGCCGTTCGAATGCGTTCCCTGTGCGTTGCGTCCGAGATTGATAGCGGTACGAAGTGACGCTATTCGATTTGTTTTTTGATTTATTCTTGGGGGCATTTAAAGCCCCCAAGACCTAAAACCGCCGTAAGGCGGTCGAAAAAAAAAGTTCTTTGAAAGAAAACAAGTTCCGGTTATATATCGAGAGTATTGCAAGTCCCGGTGCTTGCGGTAGGGTGATATGTAAATTCAGCAATCCACTGGCGGAGTAATTTGCGTATAAGGACTACGTGTTGTGCGGTTACGGCCGCCTACACCCCGAGCTACGTTTCCGTTAGTTATCCACACCAGTCTGTATGGGGACCGGGCGGCGTATTCCGTTTGACAGGGATATATCCGCTTCTTTCCGGTACATTCATTTCAGTGATTGCTTTTTCCGGCGGCCGGCTATCGCAACGGGTTTGACGGCCATGTCAACAACGTTGGGTGGGGGTGCTACGCTTGGTCGGCCTCTCCGTACTCTGCCACGTCGCAGAACGGGGGCTTCCTGAACACGAACTCAGGCTGGGTGAACCCGGTGAACAACACCAACCGTTCGAATGCGTTCCCTGTGCGTTGCGTCCGAGAACTTACAGGCCTGAACTTTGTTTGTATGAGACACCGAAGATTTTTTAAGGGGGATGACCTTCTTCTTGCCCCCGGCGCAATCTTCGGTTTTTGTAGCCGGATGAGGATGTGAATCACCGTCCGTGCCTATTTGTTTGTTTGAAAGTTTTCCCCTTCCAGGCGTGGAAGGGGGAACTTATTTTTATCGTAACGTATCATCAGTTATTTACCATAAAAAAACAGTATGACCGTAAAGGAAATTATTCAGATAGAGAACGGCAACCGGAATACCATCATCCTGTTGCGTGAGGGAATATTCTGGCGTGCCTATGAGAAGTCGGCGTATGCCTTCTCCATGCAGGTGCATCCCTATAAGCCTACCCGCAAATGGGTGATAGCCGTAAAACAGGATGTCGTTTCGTTGGGCTTTCCTGTATCGGCAGCCGAAAATGTACTGAACGGTTGCAAGGTGCTGATGCGGCAGGAAGCCCGTTTGGTACTGGCCGCCTCGCCCATAGATCCCGACGGGTTTGAGGTTTGGAAACAGACTGTACCCAGGTCGTTGCCGCCTGCTGTTGCCGCTCCTGAGCCTGCCGCCGCTTCGCCGGTTATGGAGCCGGCCGCTTCATCTGCCGCTTCATCCGTTGTTTCACCCGCCGTTTCTGCCGTCGGACAGTGTTGCGACGGGCTTGCGGACTGCATCCGCCGTTTTAACATCGAAAGCAAAACTCCCGTGGACTGCATGTTGTTCCTTATGGAACTGAAGCGTAAACTGGCGGAATAATCATAGAATATCACAGAAGGAATGGCTACTTATAATCAACTTCCCGTATATAAGGCTACTTACGACCTGCTGCTGTATGTCTATCAGACCGGAAAAGACGTGCAACGTGACTATCGCTATACGCTGGGCGAAACGTTGAAGAGAGATTTGATAACGATATTGACTCTTATCTACCGCGCCAATGCCAACCGGCAGAAGGTGGAAATCATTGTCGAGGCAAGGGAGAAACTGGTTGCCGTGAAATTGCAACTGCGCCTGCTGCACGACCTGAAACAACTGTCGCTGAAAAACTACGCCAACGCTTCGCTAATGACCGAATCCATATCCAAACAATTGTCTGCATGGCAAAAGAGTTATGAAGGAAGAACCCCTGTTACTTGATGTGTTCCGTGCCTACTACGATGCCCGGAAGCACAAAAGAAATACGCGCAGCCAGCTTGAGTTTGAGTTTGAGTTCAATCTGGAGGAGAATCTCGTAAAACTGTACGAAGAACTGCGTGACCGTACCTATAAAGTGGGCAGGAGCGTTTGTTTCATTACCGGAAATTCGGTGAAAAGAGAGGTGTTTGCCGCCCACTTCCGCGACCGTGTGGTGCATCATCTGCTCTACAACTACACCGCCCCGATTTTTGAACGCACCTTCATCGCGGACAGCTACTCGTGCCGCAAAGGTATGGGAACGCTCTACGGCGTGCAGCGTTTTGAACATCATCTGCGTGCCTGCTCGGACAACTGGAAACGTAGCTGCTATGTGCTGAAACTGGATATAAGGGGGTACTTCATGCACATCGTCAGGCAGAAACTTTACGACCAGGTGATGGGAACCTTATGGCGCTATGCCGGACGGAAAAACAGCATGGGGCGGTACTGGGCGGATGCGCTGGATTACAGTCTGCTGGAGTATCTGATGCAGGAGATTATCTTCAACGACCCCACCTTTGACTGCGAAATGCGGGGAACAAGCAAGGACTGGGAGGGATTGCCTTACGACAAGAGCCTGTTTCATGTGCCCGAAGGACGCGGCCTGCCTATCGGCAACCTTACCTCGCAGCTTTTCAGCAATGTCTACCTGAACGTGCTCGACCAGTTTGTGAAGCGCACTTTGGGCGAGAGGTATTACGGGCGCTATGTGGATGATTTCTTTATCGTGGGCACTGACAGGAAGCGTCTGTCGCAACTCATCCCGCAATTGCGCGGCTTTCTGGAAAAGGAACTGGAGCTGACGCTGCATCCCGACAAGGTGTTTCTGCAACAGGTATATAAAGGAAGTGCCTTTCTCGGCATTTTCGTGAAGCCCCACCGCCGCTATCTGCCGCGAAAGATAAAATCGCGCATCAGCGAGCGCATGGCGAAGATGAACCGCCATTTGTCGGACAGGAAAGTAGACAGGAACAGGCTGCTGTATATCTCCTGCGTAGCGAACTCTTATATGGGCTATATGCGGCACATGGCCTGCCACCGTTTCAAACACCTGCTTGTGGAGCGTAACGCCTCTTTCTGCAAAATGGGTGACTTTCGAGGGGAAAAGCTGGTGTTTGTGCCGTTTATTGCGGGAAGGGGCGTTATGAACCAGGGGAAGTGATATTTCGACCGGGTTTGTCCGGCTGTATCTTCTCTTTTTAGGGCTTACTTACCGATTATTTTCTCTTTTTTCCTTATGAATCGCGTTCGGATCGGAGTGTTAGTTGGGGCGAGAGAGGATAGAGGGCATATAGCGTCTGTGTTTTATTGATGTTTGGGGTTGGAAAAATGTTCTTTTGGTTGTCGGCGGGATTGCCGCATCTTTGTAACGTTAACGTTGACAAAGAGATAATTAAGACAAAGTATTCATTTAAAAACAAAAGAACATTATGACAATTTTGTATCGTAAGCATTATCGCCTGACTGACTTGTCGGACAAAAATTCTGCAAAGAAAGCATTTCCTACCATTACGTACGAGTATGGACAAGCCGCTACACTGACGGAAGTGGCTAAAGAAATAAGCGGCAATTCCGGTGTAAGCGAGGGTGAGACAATCAGTGTACTGAAAGACTTCCGCACATTACTGAGAAAACTATTGCTTTCCGGCCGCTCGGTCAATATAGACGGACTGGGATTTTTTTACCTCTCTGCCAAAAGCAAAGGTACGGAAAAAGCGGAAGATTTTACAGCCAATGACATCACAGGTCTGCGCATCTGCTTCCGTGCCAACAGCGATATCCGTTTAGTAGCCACAGGAGCTACACGTTCCGACGGTTTGAGCTTCAAGGATGTAGACCGTATTCAAAACGGCTCTGCCGATGGCGGTAACGGTGGTAATGGCGGCTCTTCGGATGGCGGCGAGGAGGAGAATCCTCTTGGATAAGCTTGTGTCGGTAACTGTCTTCTGTAACTGCCCTCTGTTACTATCCGATAACATGAACCGTAATCAGGTAAAGGCGGAAAGGAGGTGTGGAAAATGGCAAAGAAAAACCTCTGGAGCAAGATATTAAAGGCATTGATAGCTGCGGCTACGGCCGTACTGGGTGTATTGGGCGGCACGAATGTGCTGAAATAATTCCTTAGGGAATAATAGAAGAGAAGCTACCTCGGAATGGGGCAGCTTCTGTTTTTATATTATTGTTCATCTTAATATTAAGTAGTTAAGTATAATAAATGTATTTTGACACCCTCAAGAAGTCATCTGAAAGTATGAGGAATATAGTGATTTATGAATTGTTCGATATTGAAGGAATTCAGTCAAAACTAAGGTACAAATTCAAAATTTACGTTTTTTATGAACTTTTCTGAGGGAAAATAAGTAATTTTGTGTGTACTATGGGGTGATAGTATTATTACATCTAAGGTGTGTTGGAAATTTAACTAACAAAATGCAATGAAAATACCATTTAAAGTTTCGTCAAGAACTGCCAGACTTATTGGACGAGAGAATGTAGCTACTGCTAAGGGAGCTATCATAGAACTCGTTAAGAATGGTTATGATGCAGATAGTCGGTATAGCATTGTTTATATTGACAATGAACTGTCATTCTTTAAAGACAAACTTTCTGTGGAAGAATATGATAAGTTGTGTACCAAAGGAATTGACAACAATCTATTACAGTCGATATATCACTTGATGGATGATGAATATGTGCTTAATGATGGGGTTGACTCTTCGCTCATTCAAACGCTGTCCGACCAACTGAAACAGTTTGCCAGTTTGTATGTTATTGATTGTGGAGAGGGCATGACACATGAAATCATTAAGGATTATTGGATGATCATCGGTACGGATAATAAGTCAACTAATTTTTATACAAAGAAAGGTAGGATAAAGGCTGGTGCCAAGGGTATAGGTCGCTTTGCAATGGATAAGTTGGGTGCAAATTGCGAGATGACTACTATTTATGACAAGGATGTGCATCATGATTATGATGAGAATGGTAAAGAATCTCCTTTTTGCGGATATCAATGGATTGTTGCATGGGATGACTTTGAGGGAACAAACAAGACCTTGGATTCGGTGAATGCAGACCTTGAAGGCTTGAAAGATGTTTCTTTCATTGATTGTGTGAGGAGGATGAATTTACCGGAAAGTATCAATGCCGTGTTGAGAGAGGATACTTTCGAGCATGGTACGATTCTCAAGATTACAAATCTAAGAGATGTATGGGATGATGAATCCGTCAAACTGCTATTTGAGGATTTAGGTGTTCTTGTACCGCCATCTGAGAATAAGGACTATTCCATCATATTGAGATCATCTTCTTTACCTGCTGAGTATGGTGAAGTGGAAAGCTCTGTTTGTGATGATTTTGACTTCAAAATAGAGGCTCATGCTGATTCAAAGCAGACTGTGCATATCAAAATTATACGAAAAGAAAACTTGGTGGAGGCATTGCCACCTTCATTTTTTGCTCGTCCCAATCAGCAGAAAGCAAACTATACGAAAGCAGACTTTGAAAGAGGGTATTGGGAAACGATAAGGACATTTGCTCAACTGTTACCAGGTTTTAATGTTACTGATTATGCACAGGTGTTCAGCCGTATCGGCTCTTTTGATTTTGTGTTCTATTTTATGAAACGTTCTGCTACGAAAAAGGATGAAGCACGTTTCTTCTATCGGCCTTGTGCATATAATTTGCGTGCTGACTGGTTGCAGAAGTTTGGTGGAATAAAACTTTTTAGAGATGGCTTCCGTGTGCGCCCTTATGGAGAACGTAACGATTCTGCTTTTGACTGGTTAGGATTAGGTGCCCGCAAACAAAAGAGTCCGGCTGGTATTGCCAAGCCAGAAGGTGGCTATAAGGTAGAGGTTGAGAATGTGGCCGGTTCTATTTGTATATCACGACTGACGAATGTGGAATTTGAGGATAAGTCGAGCCGGGAAGGTTTGCAAGAAAATAGTGCATTTCAAGTTTTCAAGAGGCTGATTCAAGGTATTATTGCTATATTTGAAGAGGACAGAGCTTTGATAGCCCGCGAACTGGCTGCTGACGATGAATACCGAAACGGTGAAGCCCGAGATATGCGTCAAGCAGAAGAACTTGCAAAAAAGATTCTTGCCAAGCAACGTGAGAGAAAGGAGAATAACCAGAAAGAGTCTGGGCGGCAAGAAAAAGGTGAGCGGTATTCAATGGAGTTGCTGGCTGCATTGAATGAAAAGAAAACTTTGGAAATCGAACAGCTCAGGGAAGAACAAAAAGTTTTGAGAGCATTGGCGAGCAGTGGGTTGATGTTAGCATCGTTCAGCCATGATTTGAGCAAGATTCATGATTCGTTGAATGATAGGTATGACAAAATACAACAAAATTTGTTGCCATTTGCCTCAGAAGAAATGTATGTTGACAGGGAAGACCGCAAGAATCCCTACCGGCTGATGGATAAGGCTCGTAATACGGACCAAAAGATGCAAAACTGGTTGAGGTTCTCGACAGGTATCATTAAAAAAGATAAACGCAGACAAAAGCTCGTTGATATTAAAACATACACCGAGAGCTTGTTGCAGACGTGGACCGGTATATTTGAACAAAGAGCTATAACTGTAGAATACACGATTGCTCCGAAACTTAAAATGAGAGCCTTTGAAATAGATTTTGACAGTATCTTTTATAATCTATTCTCCAACTCGATAGAAGCATTCAACATGATGAGAGTAAACAGACCGAGAAAGATTGAAATTTTATGGATGTCTACCGATAAGGAAATCATCTGTGAATATAAGGATAACGGTACGGGATTAAGCTCGGATATCGTTACACCGGAAGATATCTTTAAGCCTTTGTTTACAACAAAACGTAATAATACCACAGGTGAAGAGATAGGGACAGGTTTGGGGATGTGGATAGTAAAACTGATAGCAGAGGATAATGATGCAAGAATAAACTTGCTGAATTTGAACTTTGGTTTTGGTATCAGATTCGTATATCCTCAAAAGTATGTACAGTCAGTAAATGAATTAATAAATGAATAACTTTAGGAATATGAAATACAAGATATTGTTTATAGATGAGGAAAAAGATCAGCATGATAATTTTCTCGATTATATGGATAAGATAGAAGATAAGGTGGAGGTGAAATGTCTGTATCCGGAGGAGAACATAGAGGCGATGATTCAGGTATTTGAAGATGAACATCCGGATGCGATTGTTACTGATCATCAATTGAACGAAATAAAGACGGAGATACAGTACAACGTATCGTATAATGGAGCAGAGCTTGTCAATGCTTATAGGGATATACGTCCGAACTTCCCTTGCTTTGTCATTACATCATATGATAACGATGCCATTTCTACATCGAAAGATGTGAATTTGGTCTATGTTAAGATCCTTATGAATGGAGGAGAGGAAGGAGCCAAAGCAAAGTTTCATGACAAGATGGTAGAACAAATTGACAAATACAAGAAATCGATTGATGAAGCTCAAAGCGAACTGACCAGTTTGGTTCAAAAGAAACAGGACAAAGGATTGACTTTGCATGAAGAAGACAGACTGGTGGAACTTGATTCGTTTTTGGAGAAATCATTGGATTCATATGCCACATTACCTGCCGACATAAAGAGATCAAAAAGTCTTGAACAGCTTTCTGAAGTGATTGATAAAGTGGATGAAATACTGGCAAAATTGGATTAACCATGAAACAGTATCTTTTTAGAGAACAGCACCCACAAAGAACTTACAAAGGCCATTATAGCGACTATCATAGGTACAAGGAATATTTGGCATCTGACTTTAATCACCATTGTGGCTATACTCATTGTACGGACCGGTGGTTTGGAGGAATGAGAACGTTTCAAATTGACCATTTTAAACCTCATTCTAAATATCCCAACTTGAAAACGGAGTATAGTAATTTGGTGTATTGTTGTTCCTATGTGAACAGGTTGAAATCGGATGATGACAATGCAAAACACCTTGATCCTTGTGACGAAGACTACAATATACATTTCGAACGAAATTATGACGGAAGAATATCCGGCAAAACAGACTGTGGTAAGTTTATGGCTCGGAAACTTTCGTTGAATCTTTGCCGTTATGCTATTGTCTGGAATATTGAACGTTTGGAGAAACGTATAAAGCTTTTGCGAGAAAGAGAACAAGAATATCCCGAGCTGAAGGGAGTGGGCGATGCCATGTGTCGTCTTTATTTCGATTATACCCAACATCTATTTAGTCTTCAGTGAAGCAGGAGATTTTTACATATTTAAAACGAAAAAGTCTCACAGATATACGAATGGTCAACAGATTATTCGTGTCTGCGTATTTGAGACACCATGGCTTGAAACCTCAAGTAAATCGTTTGCTTGTAGAGGCATGTATTGCTGAGGAATCACAAGATAATGACTTGTTGAAAGAACTAATCTGTCAGTTGGACAAGAGTGAATGTGGATATTCACTGGAAGACCTAACCAAACTTTTTGAGTTTGTCATCTCTCCGGAAGATAGAAAAGTGACAGGGGCCGTTTATACGCCCGATTATATTCGTAAGCGAATCGTTACGGAAGTTCTTACAAACTATGACAATAATCTGGAAAATATACACATTGCTGATATAGCCTGTGGCTGTGGAGGTTTTTTTCTTACGGCAGCTATGTTTCTCCATTCTCAAACAGCCAGGTCTTTTGAGTCCATTATTCGGGAAAATATTTACGGCGTAGATATTCAAGATTACTCCATTGAACGTGCAAAACTTTTGTTGTCTTTACTGGCATTGACAGCAGGCGAGGACGTAGAATTGCAGTTCAATCTTTGGAAAGGAGATACATTATGTTTTGATTTTTTGCAGATGGGAAGGGTGGATGTAATAGTAGGTAATCCTCCCTATGTATGCGTACGTAATATGAGCAATGAAAGTCGTGAGTTGCTGAAAAAATGGAGAGTGTGTGCTTCCGGTAATTCAGATTTATATATTCCTTTCTTCCAAATAGCCATTGAAATTGTCAGGGAGGGTGGTCGTGTAGGTTATATAACCATGAACAGTTTTCTTACCAGTCTGAATGGTCGTGCTTTACGTGAGTATTTCAGTGAAAAATCATATAGTATCAGTATTGTGGATTTTCGTGGCACACAGATGTTTCGTGGCAGGTGTACATATACTTGTTTATTCTTTTTGAGAAAAGTCAGGTCAGATGAAATATCATACTGTATTAACGAAAATAAAGAATTAGCACCTCTGTTCAATTTTCAGTCATTTCAATACTCTCAGTTGGACAATAAAGGCGGTTGGAAATTGAATGACTTTAAACGTGCACAGACTCAGGAGACAGTGGGAACGCCATTAGGTAAATTCTGCCAATCAAGACATGGTATTGCAACGTTGAGCAACAAAACCTATGTATTCACCCCTATAGCTGAGACGAAAACTTTTTTTTCTTTTGTAAAGAACAAGCGGAATATTAAAGTAGAAAGGGCTATATGCAGAAAAATTGTCAATTCTAACAAGTTAAATTCTGATGTCAGTATTGCGGATGTAATGGAATATGTGATATTCCCGTACAGACGGAACGGACAAGGTGTTATGGAACTAATCCCGGAGGCGGAAATGAAATCAGACTATCCATATGCATATAATTATCTACGGAGTTGTTATGAAATTCTGGCACAGAGAGATAAGGGGCGTACAGAAAAGTACCCTGCCTGGTATGCTTACGGGCGAACTCAATCTCTGCAGATGCCGCGTTATAAGCTGTTCTTCCCTAAGATAGCGAATAAGGCTTTACGTTGTGAACTTGTAGATGATAAAGACCTGCTGTTGTATAACGGAATGGCTTTCGTCAGCAATGATAAGACGGTCGTGATGGTTTTAAAAGCGATTTTAGAGTCAAATATTTTCTGGAAATATGTGGTGTTAAACAGCAAACCTTATGCTTCTGGTTACTATTCTTTGAATGGAATGAATATTAAGTATTTTGGCATACCTGAATTTAAGGAAGGCGAAAAACGACATCTGTTAGAGTTGGCGGATAGTGAAGAAATCAATAACTGGCTTGAAGGGTTTTATAAAGGGAGTTATACCCCGCAAAAAAATGATTGAGTATCTCTTTGACGTCATCGAAAGTGAAATGGATGAAGTAATTCCTCAGGAAATGATAGGTGGAAGGGTATATCAAAACTAAAATTCGCTTACAATTTGTTTCTCTTTGGGCACGGATTATACGAATTTATTTTATTTTTTTGGAAACATAACCCTTCTTTTCCATTTCCGTGAAATCCGTGCCTAAAAAATCATTAAGTGTTTTTTGACTCTGTTTATTTTCTTGTACTGATGTTTTTTATAATCTCCGCTCCTTTAAAGTAGATAATCAGTGAGCTGACAATAATCAACATACCCGCTACGGTACTGAATGTGGGGTATTCTCCCGCAAGCATAATCCAACTTAATACAGCTCCGAGAATCGGGTTGATGAGGCGGCACATATTGATGTCGCTGACTTTTGCTCCTTTGCTTTGTAACGCCATAAACCAGAAACTGAATGCAAAGACAGAAATGAATACAAGGATACCCAGACTGATATAGAACCCGGCAGGCTTGCCGATAAAAGAATGATAACCTTCCGTACTCAGTCCGATGATGTAGATAAGGGCGCCACCGAAGAACATCTGTACGGCATTCAGGAAGATAGGGTTGATTTTGCCTTTCTCCTCGGATACGGAGATGGCGGAGTAGCCTTGAAAAATGATACTGAGCAATAATAGTATGATGCCTGTAATGCCTTTCCAATCCAGCGGTTCGCCGTCGCTGCCCATTCCTACAATCAGCAAAAGTCCCGCAAGGCTGACGATGAGGCTGACTATCTTGTAACCGTTCAACTTGTCGTTACTTGCCAGCAAGTGGGCAAGCAATACATTGATAAGCGGTGTCATACCCATGATGATGGATGAGATAGCCCCGCTGACAAAGTCCACCCCGAAATAGAAGGCCGTATAGCCCATGAACATATTGATGAATATCAAGTTGAGGAACAGTTTGCGGTACTGCTTGATTTCCTGCCACATACCTTTGTGCCAGGTATAAGCAAAAAGCAGAATGCCGACACTCGTAAAACGAATACCGGCGAAATTCATCGGAGTAAAATCATAACTGAGCCCTTGCTTGATAAACGGGTTTACGATGGCCCATAGCACAGATGCCAATATAGCGTACAGCAGTCCTTTTTTCATGGTTGTAGAAAATAGTTTTGTAAAATCGGCTGCAAAGATACGCCTTTCTTTTGACAAATGCCTCACTCCGCTTTTATAAAAAGAACTTGAAAAAAGTGTTCCACAGAATAGATTAGTTTTCGTCTTTCTTAAAGTCGACAGTCATATAACGTTCGCCGTCGTACAAACTTTTTACGCGGATATTAAGTCCGGTTTTTCCGGATATCCGGTCGGCTATCTTATCCAGTTTGAAAGAAACAAGTCCTTGTCCCGGCATGAGGGGTTCGTCATCATAGGCGTTTTGGCGGAATTCCAGCGTGATATAACCTTCTTTATCGTTTTTGCCGTCGGACGTTTCGTTGACTATCAGGTTCAGCATATGTTTTTTGTCGTTACTGTTGCTGTGATATAGCTGGTACTGAATATTCAGATAATTGCCCGTAATCCACATATTGGTTATGTTGATGCGGTCGTCACCGATACTGTCGGCTTTTTCGGCGGGCATGAAGTAGATGTCTTTGGTGAGAATATTCTCTACATGATTGATTTTGGCATTGTAATCGTAGCCATCCACCTTTTCGTCCAGCAAGTTGAAATATACAAAAGCGCGTTGTCCTTCCACCAGCGTATAGTTATTGACTTGGGCGGTATCGCCGGGAAACATTCTGGTTCCTTCATCGAGCGCGAAGTAATAGTCTTTTCCATCGATGATACGTACAGTGCCGATAGTGAGGGATGAACGCTCATCATCGTTCCAATCGTCCAGACAGGATTGCAATACGGGCATGGCAATGAGCAGTAGCAGAAATACGGCTAATGTCGTTCTTAACTTTTTCATAAGTAGAGGTTTTGTTATTGGTTCTGTTTTAGATTTCGTATTCAGAAAATGCCGGGATTGTGCAAATACTGCTTATAAGATTGTTAAAGAAGATGAAGAATGAATTTCTTATCTGCCGGATGCAGTATTTTTGCGCCTGTTGCATTTATAAGGTAAACACGTGTTAAAAGAGAGAATGGAAGAACAGGTATTGGCAGAACGCTGCAGGCAAGGCGACAACCTTGCCCGCAAAGAACTGTATGAACAGTATGCAGGGCGGATGCTCGGCGTATGTTTGCGTTATGCCGGTGACCGGGAAACCGCACAGGACTTGATGCATGACGGTTTCTTGAAGCTGTTCGATTCTTTCGATAAGTTCACTTGGCGGGGAGAGGGTTCTTTGCGGGCTTGGATGGAGCGTGTAATGGTGAATACGGTGTTACAGTATTTGCGGAAGAATGATGTGATGAACCAGTCTGCTGCCTTGGATGATGTGCCGGAAACGTATGAAGAACCGGATGCCTCGGCTGTGGATACAATTCCTCAAAAAGTATTGATGCAGTTTATCAGCGAACTTCCTGCCGGTTATCGTACCGTATTCAACCTGTTTATTTTTGAAGATAAATCTCACAAGGAGATCGCCCGACTGCTGGGCATCAATGAAAAATCCTCGGCTTCGCAGTTGGTACGCGCCAAAGCAGCTTTGGCGGTTAAGGTGAAGGAGTGGATGAAAAAGAACGCATAAATGAAGAAACGTATGGAAGATGAATTGTGGATGCGAAAGATAAAGGAACGGTTGGAGGATTATTCCGAACCGTTACCCGTTTCCGGTTGGGAACGGCTTGAAAAGGATTTGTCCGCTCCGAAGCCGCCGGTAGCCGGAAAACGGAGGATTATTCCTTTCCGCCGCTGGGCTGTAGCTGCGGCTGCGTCATTGCTTATCGCGGTGTCGTCAGTCAGTGTGTGGTTGCTTCAGAGTCCTGTGGGAGAGGAAATGAGGGGTACGGCTGTGCCGGCATTGGCAATTGCTCCGGACAGACTGCCGGAGCAACAGACACCTTCGATACGGACAGAAATAACGGAACCTGACTATCGCGCGCAGAAACAGGTCTCGTCAGCGGGTATAAATAGGCGTTCTTTGTTGGCGCAACAACTGGATACAGCAGGTGATGCGGAGCAGACAACGAAGATGCAGCCTTTGGATACGGAACCGGAAATTCAAGAGAGTGTACAGGAACAAACGGTTCCGGTAACGAAAAAAGAAGATGAGGTTGTTACAACCGGAAATAATAGTACGGAGAAACAGCAGGCTGAACGTCGTCGTCCGTCCGGTAGGGATAAACTGCAACTGCCGGTTGGAAATACGAAAAAAGAAAAGTCACGCGGCTGGTCGGTCGGGCTGGCTGTGGGAAATACGGGCGGGCTGATTGCCGGAAACAGTATCGGTGAAAGCGGTTTTGTACAAAGCGATCCGGGTTTCGGCTATTCCGGCGGGAAGGTCGATTTGGCTACGGTGGCTAACGGTATAATGGATGTTCCGGAAGGACAGGAACTTGTTTTCAAGAATGGTATGCCGTATCTGATGAAAAACTCGGAAGAGATAGTGGATATAGACCATAAGCAGCCCTTGTCTTTCGGTTTCTCAGTGCGTAAAGGACTTGCGAAAGGATTCTCCGTAGAGACTGGTTTGACATATACGTATCTTGCTTCGGATGTGAAGTTTGCCGGAAGCTCGAAGAAGGTCAGCCAGAAATTGCATTATTTAGGTATTCCTTTGCGTGCCAACTGGAATTTTGTAGATAAGAAGTCCTTTATCATGTATGTTTCCGCCGGAGGCGCCATGGAGAAATGTATTTATGGTAAAATAGGCAGTCGGAGCGAAACCGTGAAACCGTTGCAATTCTCTGTGATGGGAGCTGTGGGTGCACAGTATAATATAAGTAAAAGGGTCGGTATTTATGTAGAACCGGGAGTATCTTACTTCTTCGATGACGGCTCCGATATTCAGACGATAAGGAAGGAAAATCCCTGTAACTTTACGTTACAAGGGGGAATACGGTTGACTTACTGATTAAATTGAGAATTGAGAATTAAAAATTGAGAAATAGGCTGCGCTATAATAGTAAATAGCAAAATCGGGGTTTATACCGATAAAGAATTTATAGCGCAGCCTATTTCTCAATTTTTAATTCTCAATTCTCAATTTACCACTACTGTGGGGAAATATTCTTTGAAGAGCTTTTCGGCTCGTTCCAGTTGTGCGGGGGTATTTTCTACTACCTCTTTTAATTGATAATCCCAGCCCATGGCCTCGTATTTATGTATTCCTAAGCGGTGATAGGGAAGTATTTCCACTCGTTGTATGCTTTGGTATTTGCCAAGCTGCTTGCCCATATTACGTATATCTTCCTCAAAATCACTATATCCCGGCACTAAGACATAGCGCAGCCAGAATGGATGTCCTTGTTGTTCCAGCCAGGCGGCAGTGCGCAAGGTTTGTTCGTTGCTGCGCCCGGTTAAAGCACGGTGACGTTCGGGGTTGAACTCTTTGATGTCAAGCAATACCAAATCTGTCAGACTTAACAATTCCTCTACTTTGTCATTCCAGATACCACCGTTGGTGTCAAGGCAGATATGGATGCCGTTGGCTTTCAAATCTCTGAATAAAGGTATCAATGCCTCGGCCTGCAATGTGGGTTCGCCACCGGAGAAAGTGATTCCCCCTTTCTTTCCAAAGAATGCTTTTTGGCTGATTGCCATTTGTAGAATTTCATTGGCGGGGGTGGGAGTACCGCCTTTTACGTCTATGGTGTCGGGATTGGCGCAATACAGGCAACGGAAAGGACAGCCTTGAAGGAAAACGACGAGCCGTAATCCCGGACCGTCAAAGGTACCCATTGATTCGTATGAATGAACATTAATCATAATCGTATATATTATAAGTAAGAATGTATTAAGAAAAAAGCACGGATTACATGGAGTACCCGGATTATTTACTTAATCCGTGAAATCCGCGTAATCCGTGCCTGAAGATTATACTCTTAAAGTATTACTTACATTCTTTCGTGGAAACTGCGGCTGATGACTTCCAACTGATGCTCGCGGCTCAACTTCACGAAGTTTACGGCATAACCGGAAACGCGGATGGTGAGTTGCGGATATTTTTCCGGATGTTCCATGGCATCTTCCAGCATTTCACGGTTCAATACGTTCACATTGAGGTGGTGCGCGCCTTTGGTGAAGTAACCGTCCATCATGGTAACCAGGTTGTCGACACGCTCTTCGTCAGTAGGACCTAATGACTTCGGAACGATAGAGAATGTGTTACTGATACCGTCTTGCGAGTCACGATAACGCAGTTTGGCTACCGAACTCAAAGAAGCGATAGCACCGTTCTTGTCACGTCCGTGCATCGGGTTGGCTCCCGGAGCAAAAGCGACACCTTTGGTGCGTCCGTCAGGAGTAGCGCCGGTCTTCTTGCCATACATCACATTGGAAGTGATAGTCAGCAATGACAGGGTAGGACGGGCATTCTTGTATACGGGCAGCTTCTTCAGCTCTTCGCTGAAATAGTAAACCAAGTCTACGCCGAGATGGTCTACACGGTCGTCATTGTTACCGAAGCAGGGGAAAGAACCTTCGATGTCGAAGCCTTCCGTCAAACCGATGTCGTTACGGCGTGCCGTTACTTTGGCGTATTTGATGGCGGAAAGTGAGTCGATAGCGATGGAAAGTCCGGCTACACCATAGGCAAGATTGATGCGCGGGTCGGTATCGACGAATGCCATTTGGGCTTTTTCGTAGTAATACTTGTCGTGCATGTAGTGTATGATGTTCATTGCTTCGTTGTAAACGCGGGCAATCTCCGTCAACACTTTCTTGTAGTTGGCCATTACTTCTTCAAAGTTCAGCGTGTCGTGGGTCAGTACGGGGATACCTTTTACCATTACGGTTCCGGTATTCTCGCAACGTCCGCCGTTGATGGCGAGCAACAATGCTTTGGCGAGGTTGGCACGTGCGCCGAAGAACTGGATTTGCTTACCGATGGCTTGGTAAGATACACAACAAGCGATACCGTAGTCGTCGCAGTTACGTACTTCGCGCATCAGATTATCGTTTTCGTATTGGATAGAGCTGGTATCCACAGATACTTTGGCGCAGAATTCCTTGAAACCTTCCGGTAATTCGGGACTCCACAGAACGGTCATGTTGGGTTCGGGAGACGGGCCGAGGTTGTACAGCGTTTGCAGGAAGCGGAAAGAAGTCTTTGTTACTTTCACGCGACCGTCATTGAAGCGTCCGCCGATAGCTTCGGTAACCCAAGTCGGGTCTCCGGCGAAGATGTCGTTGTAAGACTGCATACGCAAGTGGCGTACCATACGCAGTTTGATGATGAACTGGTCAATCAGCTCCTGAGCAAAAGTTTCGTCAATCTTACCGTGAGCCAAATCGTATTCGATGAAAATGTCGAGGAATGAAGATACATTACCTAATGACATGGCTGCTCCGTCTTGTTCTTTTACGGCAGCGAGGTACGCCATATATACCCATTGTACAGCTTCCTGAGCAGATGTGGCAGGGTGGCTGAGGTCGAGACCATAGTATTCACCCATGATTTTGATGTCCTTCAAAGCCTTGATTTGTTCTGATACTTCTTCGCGCAGGCGGATACGTGCCTCAGTCATGGGGCCGGTCAGGTTGCGTAAATCTTCCTGTTTGGCCTCGATGAGGCGGTCGATACCGTACAATGCCAAACGACGGTAGTCACCGATGATACGTCCGCGTGCATAGTTGTCGGGAAGTCCGGTAAGGAAACCCAGAGAGCGGAACGAACGGATTTCTTCGGTATATACGTCGAATACACCGTCATTGTGAGTCTTACGATAATGTGTAAAGATGTCTTTTACTTTATCATCTACTTCTACGCCATTCTCGCGGCATGCTTTTGCCACGACATTGATGCCGCCAAAAGGTTTGATGGCGCGTCTCAACAGCTCATCTGTCTGCAAACCTACGATAAGTTCGTTTTCCTTATCGATATAGCCTGCCTTGTGTGAAGTGATAGTAGATACTGTAGTATGATCTAATGAGCGAACACCGTTATTGGCTCTTTCTTCTTCCAATGCTTCCAAACAGAGGTTCCAAATACGTTTGGTACGTTCCGTAGGTCCTTGCAGGAAAGATGCATCTCCGGTGTAGGGTGCGATGTTTTTACTAACGAAATCACTAACATTGATTTCTTTGCTCCAAAGCCCGTCAATAAAGGTTTTGTTTAATTCCATAATATTCTTTTTTTGAAAGTGATTAGATATGTTATCCTTTAGAGCGCGCAAAATTACGGAAATATTTCCGTAATTGCATAATAAAATGCATAGTTTTTATGCTGAAGAACATAAAATAATCATTAATAGGTAGAGAATGTCGCTGTGTATGCATTTATTTGTTGCTTGCTGTTAATTGGGGCTGAACTGTTTACAGGCTATTGTTTTCTTGTGGAAAAACTATTCTTACCACGCCTGTTATCCTTTCATACTACTGCCGTTATCTTTTCTTACAACAGCTGTGGTATGAAAAGATAACGGATGTGGTAAGAATAAAATAGATTGTTGTATCGGTTATTAGTTTGTACTGTACCATCGTAGCAATTTAAGGGAGAGAGTGATATTTATGCCGAGTTTGTTTGTTGTTTAAAAAAGAAGTATTATCTTTGCAGCGCTTTAAGAGAAAAGCACTTCTTGAAAAGGAAGTTTTGGAGAGGTGGCAGAGTGGTCGATTGCGGCGGTCTTGAAAACCGTTGTGCTGCGAGGCACCCGGGGTTCGAATCCCTGTCTCTCCAAAGAAAAGTCCTGTAAATTAATAGTTTACGGGACTTTTTATTTTTGGGTAAATGGCAAAAAACGTAAAGAGGTACACCTATTTTGCCGAATGATGCATTGTTTGTCGGTGCCGATGGCAATATCGGCAGATTGCTAACCGCTTGTTCTTGCTTTGAATACAGGAGTGGTTTTCTGTACTTCAGATTCAAATCCAAACCAATAACCGCATTTTGTATTTTCGTCTTGTGGAAGAAAGCAAAGCCTGAGGCTGTCTTTATAATCTCCATATATCACTTCCCACCTCTCCGGTGGAACTTGATGTTTGGTCTTTACCTTTTCTGCAGGAGCTTTCTTTAATGACATGCCGGCTTCTATCCAGGCAATGCTAGCCTGCATTTGATATTCAGGATAAGCCAACTTACAATATTCATAAAGTATAAGCCCGCGTTTTTCCAAGCTCATGGGTTGGTCTATAAGATTTATCTGTATCAGATGTTCAAGGAACCTCTGCAAGAAAGTTCTGTCATTTAAGATTAACTCCCGGGTTAGTGCCTGCCAGGCGGGAGTGTTGTAAAAACCGTCTAACAGGCGGGATAGCTGGCGGGCTGTCTGCAGTTCGCCTACGCTGATTTCGTTTGTTTCTAAAACTTCGTAGGGTGGGAAAGGGGAATAGCGTATTCCGAGTTCTTCTGCCCGGCGGTGCATTTCCGTACCGGGAAGCAGTTTGAGTGACTCTAATTGTATCTCTCCCGCATTGTACCGGGCCAGGGTATATACATCTTCGAATATCTCATTGAGATGATAGAGGGGAAGTCCGGCTATAAGATCGGCATGCGTTTCCATATTCGGAAGCGAGCAGAGAAATTTCAGCCCTGCCAAAGCATCGGATAATTTACCCATGCGGCGGCTTTGTTCAAGTACTGGTTCACGCAAGCTTTGAATCCCGGCTTCAAGGTGGAGCAGTCCTTGCGGTAACAGTTTTAACTCTTCTTTTAATTCCTCGGAGAGAAGCGCCGGATGTATCTCTAAATGAAAACGTATGTCGGGATATTCTAAAAACAGTTGGAGCAGTTCTTTTGCACGACGTGCATTGTAATTGAATGTACGGTCGAGTACGCGTACATTTTTAATACCATGCTCATGGATGATTCGGAGCCGTTGGCGGATGCTGTCAATAGAGAGAGTACGAATCGGTTTCTCGCCGCCGCTGACGCAAAAGGCGCATGTGTTGAAACATCCGCGCGTAGTTTCAAGTTGTACAAACGGCTTGCTCCAATTGAAGAAACAGCTTTTTTCGGGTGGAATAAGTCCGGAGAAGTTTAAGACACGGGCTATTCCATTGTCTTTATATTGTTTATCGGCATCCAGATAACACAGACCGGGAATATCCTTCCACTGTTCCGGATGATTCCAGCAGGCCAACCACTGCGGAAACGCCTCTTCGCCTTCTCCTCTGAATACACAGTTTACAAAAGGGTTCTTACGCAGAAAGAATTCATTGTCTCCAAGAAACTCCGGACCGCCTAATATAAGGCAGGTTTCGGGTAGTAAAGCTTTCAGCCTTGATACGATATGCAGTAATTGTTCGTGGTTGAAAAGCCAGGTGGTTGCGGCAAGAATGTCGGGCTTGTGCCGATAAGCTTCGTCCACAACGGTCCCTGTGTTTTCATTAATTGTGGCGGAAACGATTGCCCATTCAATCGAGGAATCATCCGCTATTTGTGCATGCAGTGCGGGAAGCGCCAATGAGGAATGGGCGTAAGAACTATTTAAGTCTATCCAGAGAATTTTCATATTTGATTTAGTTTCATCCTTGCAAAGATAGGTGATTTTACTGTTAGGATAAATAAAAAAGTATATATTTGCGGACTATTAATGAATCCGGATAGGCTCAGAAACTATGAAAAATTTCCTTTATATCTGCTTTTTATTCTTGGTGGACAATGTTTTCCTGATGGCTCAGGAGAAAGAAAATAATGAGCAATCTTCACCTTATACAGAGCAGTATATCACGGATATATATATGACTGAACCCGACCGTGCATTGCAATTGCTGGATGAAGCCGAAGAAAAGCGGGCAATGCTGCCTGCCCGGATAAACGACCTGCGGAGCATGGTCTACCGTAATAAGTACCAGTGCAAATTGGCTTTTCGTTATGCAAGACGGGCTTATGTACAGGATTCCGTGGCGAATAATACCCCCGAACATCTACTAAAGATGACGATTGAGTTGGCGGACTTGGCAAGTCTGTTGAGCGAATATGAAGTAAGTAATCGGTATGTCGTTGAGGGCATTCGGTTGGCCAGGAATATGAATGATGAACAGGCGGAAGCTAAATTGCTATTCTGTATGGGAGAGAACAAACGCCGTTTGTCTTTTAAGAAAGAGGCGTATGAAACATTCGATGAGGCTATCCGGCTCTTGAGCAATGCTGACGATGCATACGGTTTGCGCATGCTTTCTTACTTTTGCGGGGTTAAAATGAGCTTTCTGATAGATGATGATTTGATAGATGATGCCTTGGCGGTAGGCTTGTATCGTCAGGAGTTACTGGATAAAATGGAAAGGACGGAAGGCATGCAGGAAGCTTATCTGGATTTGCAGAAATCATATTTATATTCAAAGTTGGCTTATCTGTATTATCGTTCGGGCGATAAGAAAAAGGCGGAGAAGTGCTTTGCAAAATATAAATCCACACAAGCCGCTTCAACTCCTGAAGGTAAATATAATGCTACTCCCTATCTGCTTGTCACAGGACAGTATCGGGAGATACTGGATAATTGCCGTGACTTGAAAGAGCTTTTCAGGGAACAGGATACCGTCAATTATCAGTACCGTGGTATTTTGTCCAAAGAAATAATGGCTTATACCGGTTTGGGAGAGTACAAGCAGGCCGCTGAGTTAAGCGCCCTTTTTATTGCTGTGACTGACAGTATACATCAGCGTGAAAAGACGAATGCCGCATTGGAGCTTGACGCCTTATACGATGTCGATGAGAAAGAAGCGCATATTGTGGAGCAGGCTTCCCAATTAAGAATAAGGACTGTCTCTTTGATTTTTATCTGTATCTTGGTGCTGCTGGCTTTGTTTTTCCTATGGAAAGTGTGGTTGCAGAATCGGAATATCAAGGATAAGAACAGGGCATTGATGAAGTATATCAATGAGGAACTTTCCGCGCAGAAGAAGAAACAGCAGTCATCGGGAGATACCGAGCCGCTTCTTCCGCATCATGAACTGGATACGGAATCTTCCGATGCCGGCCAGGAGTATGAAATCAATAAACTGGTCTTTCAGAAATTGGATTCTCTGATAAGGAAAGATGAGCTTTATCTTTCCGCCGATTTGTCAAGAGAAGATTTGGTGAGAATGGCGCACATGAATAATACCCGTTTTGCCAAAATGATAAAAGAAAATACGGGAACCAATCTGAATGGCTATATCA
The DNA here is from genome assembly GCF_001915465.1 of Bacteroides sp. 44_46. NCBI lineage: Bacteria > Pseudomonadati > Bacteroidota > Bacteroidia > Bacteroidales > Bacteroidaceae > Bacteroides > Bacteroides sp. 44_46. The sequence goes on from NZ_MNQO01000009.1 coordinate 42,791, forward strand.
ATGAGCTGCGTTTAAATCATGCCATACAGTTGTTGAAAGAGCATCCCGAGTATACTTTACGCGCCATAGCAGAGGCTTCCGGCATTAACAGCATGCCGACTTTTCACAATCTGTTTAAGAGTAAAACGGGTATGACGCCTTCTGAATTTAAAAAGGTTCAAATGGAGATGGAATAATAAACCGTTGTTATACAGTGTTATAGGACTTTTCTTTATAAACTTTAGGACAATTTTTTATAGTAGGGGTTATTGAAGTAGGATACTTCATAGGGAAATGCTTTCCTTTGCGGTGCAAAACAAGTATTGGATAATCTTTTGTCTAATGCCATGAAATGTACAAGCAAAGGATATAATAGATATATCTTATGAGATAAATAAACAGGAGTTGAAATTGAGTGTAACTGACACAGGGTGTGGAATACCTAAAGATAAACTTTCTACGATCTTTGACCGATTTGAAAAGCTCGACTCTTTTGCACAGGGGACTGGTTTGGGGTTATCGATATGCAAGTCTATTGTAGAGAGTATGGGTGGAATCATAGGCGTTGATTCTGAAATCGGTGTAGGAAGCAAGTCTTGGGTACATCTGCCCTGTTGTCCGCAACTTATTGAGGGATGCCGAAAGGTGTCCTAAGTTCTGTTTATTCTGGGGTCCCGTAAGTCGTTGAGATTTGCGGGACTTTTTTTATTATTTATAGTATGGAAGCAGAATAGCGAGAGGGATAAAAAATCATTGTGGTATTTGAGTAAATCCGTCCCGCAGGATGAAAAAAAACGTCTTGCGGGACGGATTAATTCATCTCGTGAGATGGGTTGGTTTGTCTTATGAGACGGATTAATTTGTTCCGTGAGAGAAAAAAGAAAATCCTTAATAATCTATGGATTATTAAGGATTTCTTTGGGTGACTGAAGGGACTCGAACCCTCGACATTCAGAACCACAATCTGACGCTCTAACCAACTGAACTACAGTCACCATGTTGTTGCATTTCTTAAATGCGGTGCAAAGATAGGGATAATCTTTGATATTACAAATATTTCGATGAATATTTTCAATAAAAAACAGCTATTTGTTATTCTCATAAATTCCTATATTGTGCCGGGACAGGAGCTTTCGGGAGTTTTTCATAAAGATATTCAAGCGGTTACGGGCTGATTTCGGTAAGCTGTCCACCGGTGTATGGGAGGGATATAAAATGTAATTTTTTTCTCCGGTGAGAGCAGGGCGGCCGGTCCACACTAAGGTGTATCCACACCGGACGACACGGGCGAACGGAAAAGAAAGGGCAAAAGGTTCGAGCGACGGTGGATAGCTTAAATTGTTTTGCAATGGGTGGATGGGCGCGGGGAGAGGATATTTCTCAAGTTGCAGCGTAAAAATGAGGCCGCCGTCTGTATTGGCAGCGCTCATGTTGGAAATGAAGTTTCCTAAGGAATAGACGATGACATGTTGTTGATTGCCGTTCGTGCGTAATTCCATAGGCTGGATTACGTGCGGATGCGAACCGATGATATGGGTTACTCCCTGTTCCAGTAACCAGCCGGCAAGTTCGCGTTGCTCGCGGTTGGGGAGTGATTGATATTCTTCTCCCCAATGCATACAGGCTATAATGGCGTCCGGGCGTACGGCCCGGGCGCTATGGATGTCCTTTAGAATTGTTTCTTTGTCGATGTAATTGACGATGTTGGGTGCGGATGGCTTGATTCCATTGGTGCCGTAAGTATAGTTGAGTATGGCTATACAGAAACCTTTTTTCCGGATGAAAAGAGGATAGCGTTGTTTACGTTCGGCGGCGTTCCGGTAAGTGCCTGCATAGGGTATGGAAAGGGAGTCGATTTGTGTGATGGTTCGTTCCAGTCCTGTCTTGCCGCGATCCAGACAATGATTGTTTGCTGTGAGAAGAACATCAAATCCGGCATCCTTGATAGCTTGCAGATATTCGTCGGGCGCACTGAAAGCGGGATAGCCTCGATAGGGTTTTCCACCGAGAGTTACTTCGAGATTGCCTATCGCAATATCGGCACGAGAGATTTCTTCCTTTACGAGAGAGAAATAAGAGGAGTAATCATATGTTCCGTCGGAAGTACGGGCGGCATCTATTTGCGCCCGGTGTTGCATTAAGTCTCCTACAAATAATAGCGTAATCCTTTCCTGTGAGGAAAGGGCTACGCTATATAGTAGAAAGATAAGGGTGATGAGCGTTTTCATCATCCTTATTATTGATAAATAGCTTTCTTGCCTGCCAGAAGTGTATTCTTCATTAAAGAGACAATGGTCATCGGGCCTACGCCGCCGGGTACGGGGGTGATGAATGAGCATTTTGGAGCGACTTCATCGAACTTGACGTCACCGGTCAGCTTGAAGCCGGATTTCTTGGTTGCGTCCGGTACGCGGGTGGTACCTACGTCGATAACGACTGCGCCTTCCTTTACCATTTCCGCTTTTACGAAGTTGGGTTGTCCCAAAGCTGCGATAATGATATCGGCTTCCTGGCACTCTTTTACCAGGTCTTTACTGCGGCTGTGGCAAACGGTCACCGTGGCGTCTCCCGGATAAGCTTTTTGCATCATAAGGGCAGCCATGGGCTTGCCTACGATGTTGCTGCGTCCCAGTACAACGCATTTCTTTCCGGAGGTTTCTATTTCGTATCTTTTCAGTAATTCGAGAATACCATTGGGAGTTGCGGAAACGTAGCAAGGCAGTCCTATGGACATGCGCCCTACATTGATGGGATGAAAGCCGTCCACATCTTTGCGGTAGTCGATGGTTTCAATCACTTTTTGTTCCGAGATATGTTTGGGCAAAGGCAGCTGGACGATAAAACCGTCTACATCCGCATCCTCATTCAGTTCGCGCACTTTCGCCAGTAACTCTTCTTCCGTTACGTCCGCCTCATAACGAATTAGCGAGGATTTGAATCCGCATACTTCACAAGCTTTTACTTTGGCTGCTACATAGGTTTCGCTGCCACCGTCGTGTCCCACAAGGATAGCTGCCAAGTGAGGGCGCTTTCCGCCGCGTGCCACTATATCAGCTACTTCTGCTGCAATTTCCTGCTTAACCTGTTCGGAAATTGCTTTTCCGTCAATTAGTGTCATATTCAATATATCGTATTAGTTATTATTTGCATGGCATTATTCGCAAAAGTAGAGCAAATAACCGAATAAAGCAAAAATCCCGCTGATTTCATTTAATATATGAAATCAGCGGGAGGTATATGCGGGGAGTTTCTTCTTATCTTTTCAGCTTCGGCATCATCTTACCCATTTTGCTGCCGGTCACCATTTTCATCATTTTACGGGTCTGGTCGAACTGTTTCAGCAGACGGTTTACTTCTTGAATGTTCGTTCCGCTACCTTTGGCGATGCGTTGGCGACGCGAACCGTTCAGAATGGCAGGATTACTGCGTTCTTCCGGGGTCATGGAGTAGATAATTGCTTCTATACTCTTGAAAGCATTGTCATCAATGTCGATATCCTTGATGGCCTTGCCGACTCCCGGTATCATGGAAGCAAGCTCTTTCAAGTTACCCATTTTCTTGATTTGCGCAATCTGACTCAGGAAGTCGTTGAAGTCGAACTGATTCTTCGCGATTTTCTTTTGCAGACGTTTGGCTTCTTCTTCGTCATATTGCTCTTGCGCACGCTCTACCAGTGACACGATGTCACCCATACCGAGAATACGGTCGGCCATACGGGCAGGGTGGAACTGATCGATAGCGTCCAGCTTTTCACCGGTTCCGACAAACTTGATAGGCTTGTTTACTACGGAACGGATGGAAAGGGCGGCACCGCCGCGGGTATCACCGTCCAGCTTGGTCAATACCACGCCGTTGAAGTCCAAACGTTCGTTGAATTCTTTGGCTGTGTTTACGGCATCCTGTCCGGTCATGGAGTCTACCACAAACAAGATTTCGTTCGGGTTAATGGCGGCTTTGATTGCAGCGATCTCGTTCATCATTTCCTCGTCTACGGCCAGACGACCGGCTGTATCGACGATTACGAGGTCATACCCTTTTGCTTTGGCTTCCTGTATGGCGTTCTGGGCTATGGCTACCGGGTCTTTGCTGTCCGGTTCGGAGTACATGGGCACTTCGATTTGTTCTGCCAGTACGCGCAACTGTTCGATAGCGGCGGGACGGTAAACGTCACAGGCTACCAATAAAGGTTTCCGGTTCTTTTTGGTTTTCAGCATGCGTGCCAACTTTCCGGAGAAAGTTGTCTTACCGGAACCTTGCAGACCGGACATCAAAATAACAGCCGGCTTGGAATCGATATTGATTTCCGCAGTTTCGCCACCCATGAGTTGCGTCAACTCATCGTGTACGATTTTTACCATTAACTGGCTGGGCTTTACGGCTGTCAGCACGTTTTGTCCTAAAGCTTTCTCCTTAACGGTATCGGTAAAACTCTTGGCAACTTTATAGTTTACGTCGGCATCCAGAAGTGCTTTACGCACGTCTTTCAGCGTTTCTGCCACATTTATCTCGGTGATTTTACCTTCACCCTTCAAAATTTTAAACGACCTCTCAAGTCTCTCGCTTAAATTATCGAACATATTATCTAATTACAATTACTAAATTACAATTTACTCTTATTGAGGCGCAAAAGTACAAAAAATACCTGTAACTGCCTTCTTTTAAGGGCAGAATATTATTACGGCTTGGCGGTAGATTGTTCTGAAGCGTAAAATATATCCGTTTCAAACAATAGGAAGATTAAAATCATGTTGATTCTTTATACTTTTACTTTTTTATTCTTCTCATTATAATAGCATTAAAAAAGAGCGGAATAGATTGTACTATTCCGCTCTTTTTTAGAGTTTGCTTTTATGTCTTATAGGTTTTCTCTTTCGTGTAAGAGTTTAACCGTTCATACTCATCAGGAATTCGTCGTTGTCTTTGGTCTTTTCCAAACGGTCTTTTACGAAGTCCATTGCCTCTATCGGATTCATGTCGGCAAGATACTTGCGAAGAATCCACATGCGATCCAGCGTTTGCTTATCTTGCAGCAAGTCGTCGCGGCGAGTGCTGGAAGCGACAATATTGACAGCCGGGAAGATACGCTTGTTGGACAGGTTGCGGTCGAGTTGCAACTCCATATTACCCGTACCCTTGAACTCTTCAAAGATAACCTCATCCATTTTAGAGCCGGTATCAATCAGCGCCGTCGCAAGGATGGTCAGCGAACCACCGCCTTCAATGTTACGGGCGGCACCGAAGAAACGTTTCGGTTTATGCAGTGCATTGGCGTCCACACCACCGGACAGCACTTTGCCCGAAGCCGGGGAGACAGTGTTGTAGGCACGTGCCAAACGTGTTATAGAGTCAAGGAAGATAACGACATCATGTCCGCATTCTACCATTCTTTTGGCTTTCTCCAATACGATACCTGCGATTTTTACGTGGCGCTCTGCGGGTTCGTCGAAAGTAGAAGCGATAACTTCTGCGTTTACGGTACGGGCCATGTCGGTAACCTCTTCCGGGCGTTCGTCAATCAACAGCATAATCATGTACACTTCCGGATGATTGGCTGCAATAGCGTTGGCGATATCTTTCATTAAGATAGTCTTACCTGTTTTGGGCTGCGCTACGATTAATGCGCGCTGACCTTTACCGATAGGAGCGAAGAGGTCTACTACGCGTGCCGACATGGAGTCGGAATATCCGCCTTTGCAAAGCTTGAATTTTTCGTCCGGGAAAAGCGGGGTAAGATGTTCGAACGGCACACGGTCGCGTACAAAAGCCGGGTCGCGTCCGTTAATCTTGGATACTTTTACCAGCGGGAAGTATTTCTCGCCTTCCTTAGGCGGACGGATAACACCTTCCACTACATCACCGGTCTTCAAGCCGAACAGCTTGATTTGTGACTGTGAAACGTAAATATCGTCAGGGGAAGAAAGGTAATTATAATCGGATGAACGCAGAAAACCATAGCCGTCCTGCATGATTTCCAATACACCGGTCCCTGTGAGTATATCGTCGAATTCGTATGCCTTTTCACGCTCTGCTGCCGGCTTACGCTCGGGGGCGACATTGTTCTCGGTATTGTTCTGTTGTTGTACAGGACGTTGCTGCTGTTGTGCAGGACGCTGGTTGTTATTATTGTTACGATTGTTGTTGTATGGTGTATTATTGTCGCGGAGACGAAGACGGGGGCGTTGTTGCGGTTGCTCTGCTGCAGGAACGGGAGTTTCCGCTTTGGTGGCTTCAAATTTGCCGATGAGCTCCGACGGTAATTCTATTTTTTCGGTTGGCAAATCCTCGATGGGAATGAAGTCGTCTTCCACTTCCGGTAAGATAGGGCTTTCATCCGGTGTAGGTTGGGGAGCTGCGACGGCTTTCTTGGGTTCTGCTTTTTTCGGTTCTGCAGTTTCTGCTTTTGTTTCTGCCGGAGCTACTTTTTTAGGTGCTTCCGCTACGGGAGCAGCCTCTTGTTTTACTTTGCGAGGGCGTCCCGGTTTGCGTTTGGGAGCTTCAGCCTCTGCTGCGGGAGCTGTGGCAACAGCCGGTTCTTTAGCTGCCTCTGCCGCTTGTACGGGAATTTGTACGGCAGGTGTCTCTTCGGCTTTGCCTTTTGTAAGATCACCGTTTTTATTGGCTGTGAACACCTTGTCGGCTCCTTCTTTCTTGACCGTTACGCGAGAACGTTTTTGCTTGTCCCCTTTACGTTCTTCTTTTAATTTGTCGGCTGCTACTTTCTTGGTTGCTCCTGCAATAGCTTGTTCGTCAAGTATCTTGTAAACGAGTTCTTCTTTTTTGAGAGAGTCTGTTTTTTTGATACCCAACTCTTGGGCAATAGCTTGCAATTCCGACAAATTCTTGTCGTTTAATTGAATAATATTATACATACAGTATATGTGTGAATGGTTTTTACTTATTTGGTAAGTCTACCTTGTAAATTATGATTTAATAGGGATATTTATTATTGAACCGGAAATCTGACTAACAATCCTCACCTCAGTAAGGAGTTACAGAATGTTTCAACGGTGCAAAGGTAATAATTATTTTTGGTTTCATAAATAAATCGTCTTTTTTTTAATTTTAAAAGTTTATCTTTGCTTCATTATTATCAAGAAATAGATTTATGAATATATACGCAGTCCATTTGATTACTTTCTCACCTACCCATACCTCTAAACAAGTAGGCGAGGCAATTGTTCGCGGTACAAGCATTTCCGAAATCACAAAAACTGACTTGACGTTGCGTCCGGTGGGTAAGCTTGAAATTCCCGAAAACACCTTGACAGTGATTACAGTTCCTGTATATGGCGGAAAAGTGGCGCCTTTGGCATTGGAGCGGATGAAAGACATTCATACTTCCGGCGCTCCGGCGGTGCTGGTGGTCGTATATGGTAATCGTGCCTATGAAAAAGCATTGGCAGAACTGGACGCATTTGCATCGGAAAGGGGATTTAAAGTGATTGCCGGCGCTACGTTTGTAGGCGAACATTCGTATAGTACGGAGCAAAATCCCATAGCTGTGGGGCGGCCGGACGCGGATGATTTGCGGTTTGCGGAAACTTTCGGCGCAAAAATAAGGACTAAAATAGAAGCGGCTGCCGATATGGATAAGTTATACGCTGTCGATGTGAGCCGTATTCAACGTCCCCGTCAGGCGTTTTTCCCGTTATTCCGTTTTTTGCGGAAAGTGGTGAAGCTGCGTAAAAGCGGTGTGCCTATGCCCCGTATTCCGGCAGTCGATGCGGAGCTTTGCAATCACTGCGGGTATTGTGCGGCACATTGTCCGGCAGGTGCTATTGCGAAAGGTGATGAGTGCAATACTGATGCGGAAAAGTGTATTCGTTGCTGCGCTTGTGTAAAGGGCTGTCCGCAAAAAGCCCGTACTTTCGATACGCCGTTTGCAGCTTTGCTTGCCGACTGTTTTAAAAGACAGAAAGAAGACAGGATTATCTTGTAGCTTCAGGCGGATTGTATTTGTTTTCTCAAGCGTGCGGATTAAGCAGTCACTTTTATGATTAACGCTTTCCGGGTGTTTTCGTCTATCCGGAATCTGTTGTCTGTCCTTTCGCCTACCAGCCAGATAATGTCGTTGCCGCAACATAATACCCATTGCTGCTCTTTGCGGAGGAGGGAGAATTTGCGGTCGGTCATGTAGTCGCTTATTTTTTTTCTGCCTTTCATACCGAACGGGATAAAATAGTCTCCTTTCTGCCAAAGCCGCAGAGATAGGGGAAGCATGAGTTTATCCGCATCGAAGCAGGCGACTGTTTTGTCTCGGGGAATGATGAAGTCCGGGGTAAGAATACGCTCTTCCATGGTTAAAGTGGGTTGTGTGGCTTGCTGACAGGTTTCAATCAGCAGATATTCACGGTCTTTCACTACACGCCAATGCCCTGAGGTGAAAACTTTTCCCGGTTGTCCTTCCAACGCCCGGCATATATCTTCAACTTGAGTTGCGTTGAAGCCGAGCGGATATAAGATTTCAAACAATAATGTTTTTGGGGCGGGTTCATGCATCAGGGTACCGATGTGTATTCCCTTTGCTGTCCGTACCCGTTGTATTCCTTCTTCTATTCCTTTTTTATATATGGCGGACGCTTCGTTCAGATGTTCGGCGGTGTTGAGAATACTTTCTTTGACGGACGGATTGATTTCCTGCATCATCGGCAGCAGGTTTAGGCGTATTTTATTGCGGGTATATTCGTCTTGCAGATTGGTGCTGTCCGTTACGTAATCTTGTCCTATACGGTTCAGGTAGTTGATGATTTCGTTACGGTTCAGGCAGAGTAAGGGGCGTACGATGTGTCCGTTCTTGGGGCGTATTCCCCGTAGTCCGTTGATACCTGTGCCACGGATTAAATTCAGCAGAAGGGTTTCCACACTGTCGTCCTGATGGTGAGCTACGGCGATAACGTTGGCATTACTTTTTGTCCGTATTTTCTCGAACCATTCGTAACGCAGCTCCCTTGCCGCCATTTCGATGGAGATGTGTCGTTCTTCGGCGGTACGTAAAGTATCGAAGTGGACGGTGTGTAGCGGAACTTGTCGCTTTGTGCATAATTGGCGGACAAATGTTTCATCTCTGTCAGATTCTTCACCGCGAAGGTGGAAATTGCAATGTGCGGCTTCGCATTCATAACCCAACGTTTGCAGTAAGCACAATAGAGCAACGGAGTCTGCACCGCCGCTTAGGGCGACGAGTATTTTGTCCGCAGGCATGAAAAGCTTTTTCTGGCTGATATATCGTGCTACTCTTTCCTTTTCCATAGGGGCAAATATACATGTTTCTTCTTGAATTTTATTATTTCTGTGCAGAAACGTTGTTTTCCTTTATGTCTCTTATTTAAAAACATTCTAAATTATTTGTGCTGTATGAACTTATCTTTTATCTTTGCGGCAAAAATAAAGAAAGGCAGAAAGACTATGCGTTTATCCGAATTAAAAACCGGTGAAAAAGGTGTAATCGTTAAAGTGCTGGGACACGGCGGTTTCCGTAAGCGAATTGTAGAAATGGGTTTTATCAAGGGAAAAACCGTAGAGGTGTTGCTGAATGCTCCTCTGAAAGATCCTATTAAGTATAAGGTAATGGGATACGAAATTTCCTTGCGACGCCAGGAAGCCGAGATGATTGAAATCGTCGGTGAAAAGGAAATGTGCCGGGAAGCCGTGCAACTCGATTATCACAAAGGGCTGAGCGAAGATATGCGTTTGGGAGAAGAAGAACTGAAACGCATTGCTTTGGGAAAGCGTCGTACCATCAATGTGGCTTTGGTAGGAAATCCCAACTGCGGTAAAACATCTCTTTTCAATATAGCCTCGGGCTCGCATGAGCACGTGGGAAATTATAGCGGTGTCACCGTAGATGCCAAAGAAGGTTATTTCGACTTTCAGGGCTATCACTTCCGCATCGTGGACTTGCCGGGCACTTATTCGCTTTCTGCTTATTCTCCCGAAGAAATTTATGTCCGCCACCACATTATCAACGAAACTCCGGACATCATTATCAATGTAGTGGACTCTTCCAATTTGGAGCGTAACCTGTATCTCACTACCCAGCTGATTGACATGAATGTACGTATGGTTATTGCGCTCAATATGTACGATGAGCTGGAAGCGAGCGGAAATACGTTGGATTATGTAAAACTCGGCCAGCTGTTCGGCGTGCCGATGCTGCCTACTATCAGCCGTACCGGAAAAGGGATTGAACAACTGTTCCATGTTATCATCGATATTTATGAAGGCGGTGACTTCCTGGATAAGAAAGGCAAGGTGCGTGCCGAAATTTTGAATGACCTGCGTAACTGGCATAAGGAATATGTACCCGACCATGACTTTGGTACTCATAAAGAGGAAAAGGAGCATCCGGTGGGCTTTTATCGCCACATCCACATTAATCACGGACCGGAACTGGAGCGGAGTATTGAGGAGGTGAAACGGGTTATCAGTGTCAACGAGAACATACGCTATAAATACTCTACCCGTTTTCTGGCTATCAAACTGCTGGAAAATGATGATGACTTAGAGGGTACGGTAGAGGAGTTTCCTAATGGAAAAGAGATTCTTGAAGTCCGCAATCGTGAGGAGCAACGCCTGCGCAATGCGATAAACGAGGATAGCGAGCAAGCCATTACGGATGCCAAATATGGTTTTATCTCCGGTGCGCTGCGTGAAACTTATGTGGACAATCATGAGGATACGGCACGTACGACACGCGTGATAGACTCCATCGTGACACATCGTGTATGGGGATACCCTATCTTTTTCCTGTTCTTGTATCTGATGTTTGAAGGAACATTCATACTGGGAGATTATCCCATGCAAGGTATTGAATGGCTGGTTGGGGCATTGGGAGATTTGGTGCGTGATAATATGTCTGAAGGTCCGTTGAAAGATTTGTTGGTCGATGGTATTATCGGCGGTGTAGGCGGGGTGATTGTCTTCTTGCCTAATATCTTGATTTTATATTTCTTTATATCGTTAATGGAGGATTCCGGATATATGGCGCGTGCGGCTTTCATTATGGATAAGATAATGCATAAAATGGGGCTGCATGGCAAATCTTTTATTCCTCTGATTATGGGATTCGGTTGTAATGTGCCGGCTATTATGGCCTCGCGTACCATCGAAAACCGAAAGAGCCGGTTGGTAACCATGCTCATTAATCCGCTGATGTCGTGCAGCGCACGCCTGCCTATTTATTTACTGTTGGTAGGGGCGTTTTTTCCGAACAATGCCAGTTTGGTGTTGTTAGCAATCTATGCCATCGGAATTTTGCTGGCGGTAGTTATGGCACGGCTTTTCTGCCGTTTTCTGGTGAAAGGAGACGATACGCCGTTTGTAATGGAACTTCCCCCTTACCGTATACCGACATCCAAGTCCATTTTCCGTCATACATGGGAAAAAGGCGCGCAGTATCTGCGCAAAATGGGCGGTATTATTATGGTGGCTTCAGTTGTGATATGGGCATTGGGGTATTATCCGAATCATGATGCGTATCAGGATGTGGCGGAACAGCAGGAAAATTCTTATATCGGCAGGATAGGTAAGGCTGTGGAGCCTGTGATAGAGCCGTTGGGCTTTGACTGGAAGTTAGGTATCGGTATTCTTTCCGGAGTAGGAGCCAAGGAATTGGTGGTGAGTACGCTGGGAGTGCTATATGCGGATGATGCCGAAGCTGATGCCGTAAGCTTGGGCGAACGTATTCCGATTACGCCGTTGGTAGCCTTTGGCTATATGGTGTTTGTGTTGATATATTTTCCATGTATTGCTACGTTGGCGGCCATTAAGGGAGAGTCGGGCAGTTGGAAGTGGGCTTTGTTTACGGCTGTGTACACTACTGCACTCGCATGGGTAGTGTCCTTTGCCATTTATCAGATAGGAGGATTATTTGGATGAATAATTGGCAGAATTGGGCGGTAGCTCTCATCTTGTTGTTGTGCATTGTCCGTATAGGGCAGAGTGTTTATCTTTTTTTTCGTAAAGTGAAGGAAAAACGTAATCCTTGTGAGAATTGTGCAACTGGCTGTGAATTAAAGCGGTTGTACGAGAAGAAACGTTCCGAGTGCAGTGATGAGAGAAAAGAAATAAAGAAAAATTGTTGCGGATAGTTGGTAGTTCCAAAAAATGTACTACCTTTGCATCCGCAAACGAGAAAGATTGGTTCCTTGGATGAGTGGCTTAGTCAGCGGTCTGCAAAACCGTGTACGGCGGTTCGAATCCGCCAGGAACCTCAAAGAAAACTCCGAAATATCCGAATGTGATATTTCGGAGTTTTTCTTCTAATATAAAATAGCCGGCATAAAGTTATGCCGGCTATTTTATATTAGAAGATATTTAGAACATCGGTAACTGATAGATGAATCCTACCGATACCCTGTTGGTGGAATAATTCTCTTGTCCAAGCGCTTTGGCGCGAGCTGTGAAATCATAGGAGCGTCCTACGTAAGTAAGGAAGAAGTGTAAGTTTGTATCCATGGGATAGAACTCCACACCGGCAAAGTAGCCCCATGCAGTACGGTATTTGCCTTTCTCTAAATCTCCTTGTTGCTTGGTAAGAGATGCTGTTTCGTACATTCCTTTTACAAAAGCATTCCATTTGGGCAGGAAGCGATAGTTCAACTTGGTTACCATTGAAAAATACCCGGCATCGGAAGCGTTGTGACCTTCCATGCTGCCTGTAATTCCCGTCATGATTCCTTTACGGTCAATACTTTCTCTTGAATACATGAAGTCGAGAAACATATTGAACTTATTCAAGTTTAATTCATTACCGAATGCGTAATAATACATATTCCTGTCTTTAGCCTCATTCATAACGGAAGCAGACCAGCGTGTTTTGAATACGTCATTGAAATTACCGTTCCAGTTCAGGGTATACACAAGCGGAAGTTTGCCCGATTCTATTGTAGGGAGCTCTCCATCTCCGGTTTCAACTCCGTATGTTTTGCTGAAAGAACCATTACGGCTATCCAGGATTTGCAGGTTCAACTGCTGGTTGGAGTTGATGTCATATCCGATATTCAAACCGGTCATGAAGTTGCTCATGTTCTCAATCATATCGCTATACTCGTATATTTCGATAGGATTCAGGTCGAACTCGATACCGCCGTATGCGGCACATTGTTTACCGGCAAAGATAGAAAAACCTTTTCCGAGTTTCACGCCGATTCCGGCAATGTCGATGGAGGTAGGAAGATTGTCGATGTTTCCACTGCTGTCATTCGAACGATTCAGACGCTGTCTGTACCGATATGAAAGCCAGTTGTTGATGTTTCCTTTGGCTTCAATGCGAAGTTGCCTCATTTTGAAAGCTCCTTCTTCAAAGCCGTCGCGGAAGTTTGCATCGAAACTGCCTTGCATATTGAGGAATAAGTTGAACTTATCCTGTTTTTTCTTTACGTTGGTAAGTTCTTCAAACAGGGTTTTATTCTCAAGGAACTTCTCACTCTTCTCCGTGTTCTGAGCGTACATGCCTTGTGCGCAACCCGCTATCAGGAGTATAAATGTTAGTTTCTTTATCATGTCCATCTGTTTTTAGTATTCGTTGAAGTATTCTTGAATCTGTTTCCAGTCGTTGGTCTTGGTCAATGCAAGCATTAGCAGAACACGTGATTTCTGAGGATTTAACTCCTGTGATGCGACAAACTGATACTGCGCATCGTTTACTTCCGCATCGAGAGAAGTGGGACCTGTCGGTACTCTTGATGAACGGACAACAAGAATACCCTTCTTGCGTGCATCCATTAATACGGGGAATATATTCTTATGGATGTTTCCATTGCCTACTCCTGCATGAATGATACCCTTATAGCCGTTGCTCAGCATCGGAGTAACCATATCGGCTTCGATATTCGAATAGCTATAAACGATTCCTACTTTGGGAAGTGAGTTCAAATCGGTAACATCAAATACGGAGTGGGTGGTATGCTTCTTTACGGACGACATATTATAGGTAACCTTACCGTTCAAAACATAACCGAGTGCACCTGCGTTGGGAGCTTGGAATGTTTGTACGTCAACGGTATTCATCTTCAATACGCTTGCGGCGCCAAGTACGCTTCCGTTCATTGCCACTAAAACGCCTTTACCTTTGGATTCTTTAGCTCCGGCCACAACGACGGCATTGTATAAATTGAGAGGTCCGTCGGCGCTGATGGCGGTGGATGGGCGCATTGCTCCGACTAAAACGACCGGTTTGTCGCTCTTGACCGTCAGATTGAGGAAATATGCCGTTTCTTCCATTGTATCGGTTCCGTGAGTAATGACGATACCGTCAATATCGGAGCGTTTCAAAAGCTGGTTAATCTTCTTTGCAAGAATCAGCCAAACATCATCGTTCATATCCTGTGAGCCTATCTTGACGATTTGCTCACCTGTTACGTTAGCTATATTCTTCAGTTCGGGTACGGCATCAAGCAAAGTGCCGATAGCCACCTGTCCGGCAGTATAGTTGGTGGCGGTTGCAGACGCTCCGGTTCCGGCGATGGTTCCACCGGTGGCAAGGATATGAATATTAGGCTTTTGTTGAGCGAAAGCCATTGCTGCAGAAAACAGTAGCATAACGGCTACCATACTAAGTCTTGCTAATTTTTTCATAACTTACATTGTTTAAATTAAAAAATAGGTTGAAGTATAATATCTCAGAATATTTGTATGAATAACAATCCCAGCGCTATGGCAACTACCGTAGAGACAATACCGGGCATCATAAAGGAGTGATTAAGTATATACTTGCCGATGCGGGTTGTTCCTGTGCGGTCAAAGTTGATAGCCGCGACTACGGTAGGATAGTTCGGTATGAAGAAATATCCGTTTACGGCAGGGAACATGGCTATCAGCATATACGGCGATATGCCCAAAGCGATGCCCAGCGGTACTAAAGCGCGTACCGTGGCTGCCTGGCTGTACAACAAGATGGACATGACGAATAAAGCGATACCGAACAACCAGGGCATCTGGCGCACGATTCCTTCAATAGAGGCGGTCAGTTGCGCCATATTGCCATTCAAGAAAGTATCGCCCATCCAGGCAATACCGAAAATAGCGATTACGGCCTGCATTCCGGCGGGAAAAACAGAACCCTGTGTCGCTTTTATTCCGTCGGTTTTGGTAACCAACAGAATAAGGGCGGCTGCCGTAAGCATGATGATTTCGATAATGGCGGACATGCCTAAAGTGACTGTTTTTCCATCAATCAGGAAAGAAGGGCGCATACCCTCAAACGAACCGAAAAGAACAATGAATGCGGTAGCGAGGATGAATATAAGTACCGAAATCATAGCATGGCGTTTGTTTTTTACGTCATCAATCTTCACCTTTCTGCCATCGAAGTATCCCTCTGCCATGCGTTTTTGATACTCAGGGTCGTCAATCAGTTCTTTTCCCACACGCATGGAGCACAATGCTCCTACCAGCACGCCGAGAATCGTCGCAGGAATCGTTATTTTGAGGATATCGAATAAAGTGATGTCGAATCCGGCGAGCAGACCAAGCAGTGCCACCGTGGCTGCCGAAATAGGACTTGCCGTGATGGCTTGCTGTGAAGCGATAACCGCAATACCCAACGGACGCTCGGGTCTGATTTTGGTTTCTGTCGCAACTTCGGCTATGACGGGAAGGACAGAGTAAGCAACGTGTCCTGTTCCTGCTACGAAAGTAAATAAATAAGTTACGATGGGACTGAGGATAGTAACCTGTGACGGATTTTTGCGTAGCAGCTTTTCCGCCAATTTTACCATATAGTCAAGTCCGCCGGCCGCTTGCATACAGGAAGCCGCGGAAATAACGGCGGCAATCATCAACATTACGTCGATTGGTGGCGCGGTAGGTTGTAAGCCGAATACAAAAGTCAATATACCTAAGCCTACACCGCCCATTACTCCGAGACCTATGCCGCCTAAACGCGCACCTATGATAATAGCGGTGAGTACAAATAATAATTGTAAGATCATATACTTGTTATTTAAAAATTAAATGAAGGCTGTTCCGTTTCTTTAATATTGGCTAATTTCTGAAAATATCTTTTATATAACAAGAAAAGGGGGTAAATGTGTTGCCTGTATTACTTTATATTTTCTAAATAAAACATATATTAACTAAATATAGATAAACTTCTGATTTATTCTTATGGTTTACAATTTGTCATATTAAGTATAGAATTATGTGTAATATTTACTTGTGATTAAAGTTTGTTAACTTAATAATAAGGCATGGTGTTTACAAAACATTTTATGCTATCTTTGGTTATTCTTTGGTAACCGCTTATAGAAATGGTTAATAAATATATATTATGAAAGAAGAACTATCAAAAAAAACTCGCACAGAAAGTGATTTGATCGGCAGCCGTGAAATACCGGAAACTGCCATGTATGGAGTACAAACCCTCAGAGGTATCGAAAACTTTCGTATCAGTAAATTTCATCTGAATGAATACCCTTTGTTCATCAATGCTCTTGCTATCACTAAAATGGGAGCGGCTGTTGCCAACTTCGAGCTTGGCTTGCTTACCGAACAACAGGCGGATGCTATTCTTGAAGCTTGTAAGGAAATACTTGAAGGCAAGCATCATGAACAGTTCCCGGTAGATATGATTCAGGGCGGAGCCGGAACCACTACCAACATGAACGCCAATGAGGTAATCGCCAATCGCGCTCTTGAAATCTTGGGACATAAACGCGGTGAATATCAATATTGTTCGCCGAACGACCACGTCAATCGCTCACAGTCTACCAATGACGCTTATCCTACCGCCATACATATAGGAATGTACTATACACACCTCAAGCTGGTGAAACACTTTGAGGAGTTAATCGATGCGTTCCAGCGCAAGGCGGAAGAGTTCAGGCATATCATTAAAATGGGACGTACGCAGTTGGAAGACGCTGTACCTATGACACTCGGACAAACATTCAATGGCTTTGCCAGTATCTTACGCGATGAGATAAAGAACCTGAACTTTGCGGCAGAAGAATTCCTCACTGTCAATATGGGAGCTACCGCCATCGGTACGGGCATTACGGCAGAGCCGGAATATGCGGAGCGGTGTGTAAAGGCTTTGCGGAAGATTACCGGATGGGAAGTTAAGCTATCTGCTGATTTGGTGGGGGCTACTTCGGATACTTCTTGTCTTGTAGGTTATTCTTCGGCGATGCGGAGAGTGGCGGTGAAGATGAACAAGATATGCAACGACCTTCGTCTGCTCGCATCCGGGCCGCGTTGCGGACTGGGAGAAATCAATCTTCCTGCCATGCAGCCAGGTTCCTCTATAATGCCGGGCAAGGTAAACCCCGTTATCCCCGAAGTGATGAATCAGATAGACTACAAAGTAATAGGCAATGACCTTTGTGTAGCCATGAGCGGTGAAGCCGCGCAGATGGAACTGAATGCGATGGAGCCTGTTATGGCGCAATGTTGCTTTGAGTCGGCCGATTTGCTGATGAACGGATTCGATACTTTGCGTACTCTCTGTATCGACGGAATCACCGCTAACGAGGAAGTATGCCGCAGCTATGTACACGATAGTATCGGTGTGGTGACCGCGCTGAATCCGGTTATCGGTTATAAGAACTCTACCAAGATAGCCAAAGAAGCCCTCGAAACGGGAAAAGGCGTTTATGAACTGGTTCTGGAACACAACATACTTTCCAAAGAGGATTTGGATACCATCCTGAAGCCGGAAAACATGATTAAGCCTGTGAAGTTGGATATCAAACCTAATATTTAAAGGATGGCGCTCCGGAGCATAAGGTTCCGGAGCAGCCTGCGTTAAATATTCGCAAAGAGTTTATGCTCTATTTGTTTTCTTATGGCTAATTAGCTTCTTTTGCGGCAGGAAATTTGTTTATGAATACTTAAAAAGCGAAGAAGATGAAGCAACTCAGATTATGGCTGCTCGGCCTGTTTGCATTATGCGGCATAGCGGCTGTGGCACAGGAAGCAAAAGCGGACAGTACCGGTTATATTGTGAAAGTGGGGCAGACGGCTCCCGATTTTACCGTAACGCTGACGGACGGCAAAACCGTTAAACTTTCCGATTTCCGTGGCAAGGTGGTGATGTTGCAATTCACTGCCAGTTGGTGCGGTGTATGCCGTAAAGAAATGCCTTTTATCGAAAAAGATATATGGCAGAAGCATAAGTCCGATCCGGACTTCATGTTAATGGGTATCGACCGTGACGAACCGTTGAATAAAGTCATCGCTTTTGGCAAGTCCACGGGTGTTACCTATCCCTTGGGACTGGATCCGGGCGCTGATATTTTTGCCAAATATGCGTTGCGTCAGGCTGGTATCACCCGTAATGTGCTGATTGATAAAGAAGGGCGCATCGTGATGCTTACCCGTCTTTACAATCCTGAGGAGTTCTCCTTTCTGGTCAGGAAGATTGATGAACTTCTGAAATAGCTTTCTTCCGGCTTCCGGTTTTAGAAAGAAAAGCTTGTGCCGGCATTTAGCGACATCATGATGTCGCTTCCCTGCACGTTATCCTGCATCAGCAGCTCCTTTCCGTAAATGCGGATTTTGGGTTCGAGGAATACTTTGAAGCGGCGGCTCACTCGATAAGAGGTATGCAGTCCCGCTTCTCCACCGATAAAGAAACGGCTTTCATGCTGCATCCGCACGGATGCCACTACTCCGGCAAATAGCTGTATGTCGTATTTGCGTTCAGGGTCGTATCCCGTCATCAGATTGGTAAGATTCAGCATATAGTTAAGGCTTCCGCTTGCCATATCATATTTCACGGTTTCCCCTTTCAGGTCTGTGGAAAGAGGCGTGTAGTCCGCTCCTAAACGGAGCGACGATAGCGGAGTAAAGATGCGTCCCGCGCTTATCATGGCCTGATAGCCAAAGTAGCGTTTCAGTTCATACCGCTTCATCTGTATGGGGGTGGAGAAACCTATTGCGCCGCTCACGAAGAAAGAAGGTCGAAACAGTTCCCGGTTCAAAGAGCGTGCCATACGGTTCTCCTCGTCGGCACGCCGTATCTCGATACCTACATTGATGCTGTACAGATTGTCTGTGAACTTTTTGGCCACATATCTTCCTTCTTCTTTTTCGCTGGTCTTTAATGAATACGATGCCAGGCTGGTACGTGGTTCCACAAACAAAGAGACATCCCCAAAGAGCCTGTATTTAAATTGCACCCCGCCCGTAAATCCCGTATATCCGCCTTTCGCGGGGCGATAACCGTTCTCCTTCAAGATATATCCCAGCTCACCGCCGGCCAGTACATTGACGGAAAACTTGGGATTCACCTGCCGGCCGTTAAAGAAATACGTGGCGTCCAGCATACCTTCCAGACGTCCCCCCGCATATGCGGACATCTCATAGAATTCTTCACCGGCGGAATTTGCCGAAGAAGCGGTTACTTTTTTGTGCCAGGTATCGGAGGATTTGAATGCCGATAGTCGCAAGCCGAATGCGGGTATCAGCCATTTGCCGGCGGACAGGCTGATGTGCGGCCCGACGGAGTTCACCAATCCTATTTCGCTTGTCAGGCGGGAAGCCTGTAACTGTCCGCCTGCGGCAACGCTGACGAAGGTATTGTCCAAAAAGCGGTTTCCTTCCAATATGCGTATTTTGCCGAAAGGCTTCCATGCTTTCAGACGGTAGTTCATGCCCACTGTCGCGCCGTAGGTCATATCGTATTTATGCCAGTTCTTTTGAAAAGAGTGGTCTATGCCGTCACTCATAATGGTGAAGCGCGGTTCCAGATAAAAGTCCACATGCGCGGTAGGGTGCAGCTTCAACTGAAAACCTAAGTGCAGGTCGGCCACATGCTCCGTCCTGCCGGCCAGCGAGGACAGTTGATAACCGACTCCCGCTACGGTCAGGAACTCGAAGATACGTCCGGGATTATAGCCGTTGACGTAGGACGATACGTTTAACAGATAGTCCGCTTGCAACCCGAAGCGCATTAAGGTTTCGTTATCTATTTTGCGGGAAAAGTTGCCGGCGAGCAGTGAAGCCCGCAGGGCATGCGCGGGAGCGAACTGCCAGCTGGCGGCAATACCGCCCGCAGGGCCTGTATTGAAATCCGTGTTTCCGCGCGGAATCATTTTATCCATACCGCCGAACAAGGAGATATACACATTGTTCTTCCATAACGTGTCGAAAGGAACGGCGTCCGGATGCTGGTAACGTTTTTGGAACATCTGCCGGGTAGCGTCGAATCCTGCGCTGACCGTATCTTTAGGATGCGCTGTTCGGGGAGAATTGTCGCTGCCTTGCTGCTGGGCAAAGGCGGCGGGTATCGTTATGCTCAATACAATCAATATAATCGGTAGCTTCTTCATGGTTTTCAGCTCTCTCTATATCCGTTTAATAAAGTTTCCAGTCACCCTGGTCGTAATATTCCATAAACTCCTTGCTGATTTCGCCGTCATTAACGGCTATTTTGTAGTATTTCTCATCCAGTTTGACGATTTCTTCCAGTTTCTTGCAGGCTTCATCAAAATCCAGGGCGTTATCGTAGCTCCATTCATACAGTTTCTTTTCCCGAATGTAAATCACCAGCTTCATGTACTTTGTCATGGCCGTTTCGGGCAGCGCGTCCAATGCTTTCTCCGCTTCTTTATTGTAATTGTCCGTTTCCATGGCCATGCACATTACGATATTATTGAGCGGTGACGACTCTTTCACTGCTTTGAATACCTTTTTGCGTTCCTCACCCTCTTTCACGGTGGCTGCGCCCCGGTAGTCGTAGTAGCCGCCCAGACAGTTGGCAAATGCCTTTATCATCTGGAAGCGCTCGGTGTCGGGAAGCTTGTCGGCAAGGATGCTGGCCTCTTCAAAGTTATAGGCGCGTATGTACATCGCGAGCTGGTTGGCGACGATTGTTTCGGGGTTTACTTCGGTCTTCGTTATGCTGATGCCGTCGTTGAACGAATCCACCATGTTCACTTTTCGTTTGAGGTCAATCAGGGGTTTCAGTATCTCTACATCGAAAGTGTCCCTGCGCAACAGCGCTATGGCAAGGTTGTTGGCCGCCAGAATCCACGGCTTTTCTTTCCCTTTCGCGTCGTATGCCATTGTCTCCCTGTAAGCGCGCCGATAGAGCTTTTCCGCTTCTTTCGGCTCTTTTATCATTTGGAACAAATGCCAGTACTCGTAGCGTGTGAATGACTTCTTGCCGTCGGCATATTGCGGGTCGTGCAAGTATTTGTCCAATATTTCGTCCGGGTTCAGCTCACGGAATATTTCATGTTTGTATTCGTACTGCACGGTACGTAGCTTGGGCAGCCGCTCTTTGATGACGGTGGAGTAATAGGGCAGGCGTGATACGGCGGCAAATTGCGCATCGGGGTTCTTGTATTTCCCGGTGATTTCCCTTATCTCCCGCGCTTCCGCGGTGAGGCTGTCCCGCTCCAGCAAGCAGGCTACCTCATTCCAGGTGGCGACACGCGTTTCCGTGGGATGCTTATACACCCGGCTCCATTTGGCGGCAGGTATTACCGAAGTGATTTTTTGGAGAGCGAAAGCCGTTCGTTGTTTGGCGAGCGCCAGATTGCCGGCATAGCGTCCTTCGGGAGACGATACGCCGGTAATCTTAAATTCTTTCAGCGTGGTGCCTTCGCCGTTGACGATGCCCATCAGGTCTTCCTGCAATTTATTCATCTGCACCACGTTGGCAGAGTCCGCCGGATCCAGTTCGGCCTTGCCTACGAGGAATGTCAGCGAGATATTGCCCGCCGTATTCCGGCGTTCGCGTCGGGGCGTTTCTTTGTATTTATCGGGGTCTAATTCGAAATCGGGGAATGAGAACTCCAGAAACTGCAAAGGGCGTTTTATTTTGCAGGTAGTCATTTTCCATTCCGCTTCGTAAGTGGAGTGGGTATAATCGGCTATAATAACTTTGGACAATACGCTGTAAATGCGTCTGGGGTCGGGCACGGGCACTGAGTCGTTGATGTCCAGATTGAAGCGCGTGGCATCCAGCTGGCGACGGGTATTGATGAAGGGCGCCAGTTTGTCGTTCTTTATGTCGTAGGCCATGCGGCGGTCTTGCGTCAGTCCGTATTCGGGGCCATCCATGACGGTGGGGTCCATGTAGCTCACCACCTCTTCGGTGGTACAGTCCATGATGTAAGGCTGCATGATGAGCCGGCGGTTGGGAGCGCCGTAATTGCTGGGAATGGCTACCGAGTTGTTTACAATCAGCTTGTTTCCCACTATTTTCCCGGCTACGGGGCGGGGCTGCGGATTCGGGTTCTCAGCCACGACTTCCACTTCCTCAAGGGCGATCCCGCCGTCGATGTTGGCATTAATCTCCTGCTTGTAGTTTACCTCGCGCAGTTCGTTTTTCATTTGCACGTTAAAGATAAGCGCGCCGTTTTCCGCCACGCGTATTTCGTAGTACCCGTCGGCGCCTGCCACGGCGTCGGCATCGAAGAGCAGTGTCCCGCCACCGCCGGTTTCGAGCGCTTTCAGAGCATCGCGCGCGGAGGCTACGGTGTTGAAAGCGAAGATACGCACGGTTTCGCCCATGGGGAAAGGCCTCGGTTTCTTTTCGCCTTCGGGCAGGTTCAGCACTTTGCCGGACACGATGGAGATTTGCTGCGCCATGATTGATGCGGAAAATGAAACCATAGCAAGACAAACGGCTGATGTTATGATGAAATGTTTCATGGCGGTTGTTCTTTATTTGAAGATATAGGACACAGAGACACCTATCTTGATAGGCAATAGTTTGTAACCGTTGGCGTTGGCTTGTGCCGTTCCGTCGGTGTAGTCTGCTATGTTGTCGTTTTTGTAGTATTGTTTTTGCTTGAAGTATACGGCGCCGAATCCGCCGTAAAACTCTACGTTGAGGCGTCTGCTCAGATTCAGCGCGTAGCCGAACGTGATTCCGGCACCGGCGGCATCACCCTGATAGATACGCTCTCCCCATGTGATGTCGTAGGAAACGCCGAGGGCGGCTATTCCTACAAACTCCCGTGTCATGGGGCGTCCGTTGAACCAGTAACGGTATTCGGGCAGAAGTCCTATCATTTTGGCTTTGTTGCCATAGATGTTGATTGCGCCGAAAGCCGAGATGTCGATACTGCTCCGTTCGCCTACAACGAATTCGCAGCCGATGTTGGGAGCCATGGCGGCAAGCATCAGTCCGTTGGTTTTTACCGCCAGTTGCTGGGCATGCAGGGCAGGAGCGCTGCACAGTATCAGCAGAAAGAAGATACTGCTTGGAAGAAGTGTATGGTGATGGGTTTTCGGCATATCGGTGTTTATCGTTTGGGTTATTGATGGTTGTAAGCTCCGCATTATTGAAAGGTGTGTTCCGTACCCTTGTCCCAATCTTTTACGGAAGCTTTGGCGGCCATGCTTTGCGTATATATAATGTTGAGCGTGGTGGTTTTGCCTGCTTCCAGTACAATTGACGGGGGAGTGTTTGCATTGGCATCGGCTTCGTCGAACACAACGATATCCTTCACGGTTCCGTCGGGTTCCTTTATACTGAACGCCAATCGGCGGAGCGCTCCGGTAGAGCCGTGCTTGTATGGCAGCAAGAGGTAATCCTTTTGAAGGACGGACGTTCCGGGTATAAGGGCGGGTGGGGTTGCTTCGTCCTGGTAATCGGAGATGACGGATGTCCCTGTGTCCGGACTGTCGGACGTGATATCGCCTGTCTGCAAATCCATGGTTCCCTTTTGTCCCTCACGGGTGGTGAAGCCGATGCTTTGCAATACGGGATATGATTCGGCGGTATATTCGGGGCGATTGGTGGATATGTTGAGGCATAGCCGTGCCAGGGCATGTTTCAAGGAGACGGGAATGCCTGCCGCGGTTGCCGCCGCTTTCTTGCTGCCTTTTATTTCGCCGGTGTAAAGGTAGTCCGTCGCTTCATTCGCTTCCAGAGCGGCGGTGACGGGAATGGATACTTTGCCATGCCCGTCTGTGGC
Organism: Bacteroides sp. 44_46; assembly: GCF_001915465.1. Lineage (NCBI taxonomy): Bacteria > Pseudomonadati > Bacteroidota > Bacteroidia > Bacteroidales > Bacteroidaceae > Bacteroides > Bacteroides sp. 44_46. The sequence goes on from NZ_MNQO01000009.1 coordinate 66,646, forward strand.
GGTTTCCGTTGTATAAGGATAGTAACCGTACAGGTAGAGCGTATCTTTCCGGGCGGGGTAGTACACTTTCGTTCCTTCCGGCTGCAAATTCAGTTGCCCGTCCTCTGCATACAGGTATGGAAGATTCTGCAAGTATGGGGTGCTGAAATTACTGTCTCTCATGAGGAACATGCCTATTTTATCTCCTGTATTCAGGGCGGTGCCTTCAATGACATTCCGGCTGACAGTAGCCTCTACGGTGCATACCGATGCTTTCAGCCGCACTTCCACAGCCCTCTCCTCGCCGGGAAGAGGGACTGTGGCAGTATCGGCGTCGCATCCTGCCAGTAGCAGGAGTGCGAGACTGAAGAGGTACGATATGTTTTTCTTTTTACTCATTACACAGTTTTTGTTTTTCGTGCGGGTACGTTCCGCTTTTACTCGATGGGTACGTCTACGGGATCACCGCCCGGTTTCCATGTGGCCAAAGTGGCGGTGGCGTTGATTTGCTGGGTGGCGTAGATGCCGATACGCACGTTGTAGTAATAGCCGGCATAGAATAATTTGTCGGTTTTATTCAAATCGGCAGAGGGAGTGGGGGCGTTGACGGGGATGTCGTGCACAATCAGGTCTTGGGGCACTCCGCCGGCGTCGGGAGCCATGATGGTAACGTCCATCAGGAATTGTTCCATATCCGGTTTCACCATCAGATAGCCTTGCACCAACGGGGCTGGGCTTGATACGCCGCCAAGCGTGTATTTTCCGTTCTCGTATTTCTGGACGTAAATGTCTTTGGGAACTTCGGCTGTTCCGTCGGCATTCTCGTTTGTGAAAGCGATATTTCCGTTGCCGTCGTCGGTGGCTTCCCTCATCAGCAGGGGACCGTTGTCGGTAAAGGTCAGCTTGCCGGTCAGAATGTTGAGGGTGGCGGTTGTACCGTGGTATTTGATGGTGATGTTTTTCACTTTCATGTTTTGAACGGCGGTTCTGTCCGCTTCGGACTGGTCGCTTGCGGGAATCACGGAGAAACGCAGTTGTGCCAGCCGGTGCTCGAAGTTGATGTTGGGTATCCACGGGTAGTCCGACTTATCGTGGGGTGTCTTATTCAGCTCAAAGTGATACTTCAATTGGCGGATGTACCGGGCATTGTAGCCGGTCAGCTCGGTATCGTTTGTTACGCCGTCTTTCAGGTAGATGGAGCCGGGAGCTATCGGGGCGGCAGCGGCGTTTTTCCAGATGATATCTTGCGAGCCGTCGAATTCGGTAAAACTTATTTCCGGTTTTGCGGCGCTGATGGTTTGGTCGGCTTGATAGGGGGCGTAACCGTAGAAAGTATAGTCGTATTTCTTCTGCATCGGATAGTAGTAGACACCGTTTGCGGCATTATCTTTATATAATGTAATCTTCTGCGCCTTGTCGTTTTCCAAGCCATCCGGCTTTTCGTCCGTACCGCCTTGTTGAGGCCAGGCGGTTACAGCTGCCTGTACGTTGTTCAACAGAATGCCGTAATTGTCCGTGTCGCCCCATGCGGCTGTTCGGTTGGCATCGGTAATGGCGGTGTTGTTTGTAGCGTCATTGGTGGCAAGGGCGAAGATTCCTAATTGGGTGGTAGCGCCGTCGGTGTCATCATACAGCTTGTCCAGCGGAGCGCGTGTTACGCCTACGCTGGCTCCTATGCGGGATTCTATTCCCCCTAATTGAATGATGAGGCGTCCGTCCGGCGACTCGAAGTCGCTGTCGGTAACAGGTTGCTCTATTACGATATCCTCGTTTTGCGAGCAGGCTGTCATGCAAAGGGCGGCCGCCAGAATCCATAAGTTCTTTTTCATGATTGTAGTGAGTAATTGGTTAAACATATCGTTCTTCTCTGATGTTCCCCGGGTGGTATTCCTCGTACCATGCTTGGGTATTCGTTATACCAACGGGTGGTACTTCCCGTACCACGCTTTGGTATTGCAAGTACCAACGGTTGGTATTAAGTGTACCACCCGTTGGTAGTTGGATTGTGTCAAGGGCTATCTCCGTTAGAGGAGCAGGCTTTTATTTTCCGTCCTCGATGTCGGTATTGATATCACCGCCTTCTTCCCATGCGGTCAGGACTGCACTGACTCTGATGTCTTGGAGACCATAGATAGTGATGTATACATTATAAGAATAACCGGGTTTGAATGTATCTGTTCCGTCTGCTGCATCTGTGTTTATCTTGTTTTGATAAACAACTAACTTTTGCCCTTCTTTTGTTACTTCTTTATAAGTCTTGGTTCCGCCATTATTTTCGTCTTCCGTATCTACTACATATTGTTTAAGGTCGATAGATAACGTTACGTCTCCGTCGGGGAAGAATAATACGGGTTCTCCTATTGGTGTTCCGTTCTTGTCCGGATCACTGGAAGGTATATTTGCGTTTCCATGAGGATATGTAGGAATTACAGATGTGATAGCTTCCAATTGACCTGTTACCGCATTCTTTTGACATACAGTAAAATTATCTGTTGCATCACCATTCTTTGCAGAGGTGCCGTTTTCAAGATCCATATCTACTTTGCTAACCATTTCTGTCAGCATAATTTTGGTAACTTGCATACCCAGTTTGTTAGCGCCGTCAGCATTCTCATCCCATTGGCTTGTACCTGTATTCCATTTCTTTGCTGCCGCTTTGGCATCGCCGGCTCTTACAAAAAACTTTAAGCGTGCTAATTGGTGAGTGAATTTCAGGACAGGAATAATATTATTGCGGGCAGTACGTGCTCCGAACTGGTAGTTTTGAACCAAATTAGCCCATGTGTCACTGGTTGGTAAGTGAGTGGCGAAGTCATAATACGGACTGTCTGTTTCCGTTGCATCTTCAGTTCGCAATGCAATGGTTTTTGCAGATAACAAGTCTTGAGTACCATTAATTGTAACGCCCGTTACGGTTTTTGTATCTGCTGTAATAGTTGCATCATCATGAGCTGCATCATCAACGTGATACCCATAGAATGTATAGGTTCCGTTAGTTGGGTAATACTTATATTGAATGGTACCCTTATCATCGGTTATTGAGCCGGTTTGGTAAATTCTGATGTTATCATCTGCCGCATCTTTTCTCGGTGCTCTGAACTCAAGCGCCGTATTATCAAAGATTTTTGTGCCGTCAGCTTCTTCAGCCTCTAATCCGGTCTCTTTATCTACCATGTGAATATACAGCCGTTGGCTATCCCACTTGTTGTTGACGCCATCTACATCTCCTACCGAACCTGTACCTCTGGTATTGGCTGTCACAGCAGGAGCATCCACGCCTAATGCAATCACTGCGCGGTCGTTACTTTCTTCCGGATTACCATTACCCGGATCATTGTCCTTTGAACAGCTGCTCATTACTGCAAGAGCCATTGCTGCATAGAAAAATTGCTTTTTCATAATCATTTAAAATTTAATTAATAAAAGAAAATATATAAATCTCTGTTTGTTTGCTCTTATAATTCATCCTCTCCTATCTCTATATCCCCGCCGTTCACCCACGAGGCAGCCTGTACGTTCAGTTTTATATCCTGCGGCCCGTATATGTAGGCGCTGATGCTGTATTCGCGTCCGCCCATAAATCCACTGGAGAGGTAGGCGCCGTTCTCGTCTTTGTTGTACACGGCATCCTTTAAATCATAGCTGAAAGTAGTGGCGTAGGGTTCGCTTGCAGTGTCGTTGGGATAATATACCGTGCTGATTAGGAGTTTGGCATTGTTGCCCGGCGGTAGCAGGAATATGCCGCCGTCTGTCGCCGGGCGCTGGTTTACTTCCTTGTTTGCGTCTTCTTCTTTCACCTGCATAGGGTAGAGGGAGTTCCCGTCGGCGTCGGTCCAGGGAATTTCTTTCCCATCGGCGTCGCGTGCAGGTATCTTGCCCCGTTCTCCGTCTGCCGGGAAGTAGACGCCTATGTTTGCGGGGTCTGATGCCGCTACCGTGAAAACGCCCTTGTTGACGCATTCTATCCAGACACCCGTAATGTAAACGATGTCTTCCGTGCTTTTACTTGCGGGGTAGAATTTCAGCTTGACGTACGACAGTTGATGCTTCATGCGGATGATAGGCCAGATATTTCGGCGTGCCGTGTAGGTGCCGTAGTAACAACTGCGCATCAGTTGACGCTCGTCGGCGCCAAGCTGTTTCAGCCGGTCGGCCTGCTCGCTGTAATCGGCGGCTATTTTCCGGCCGTTCTCCAGATCCTCTATCAGCGTTTTCAGGTCGGAAGCCGCAGCGCACATCAGGTCTTGCGAACCGTCTACCGTGACATCGAAGCAGATACGGTCTGCTTCACGCTTTACTTCGCCCGTTTTTGCATTGTCGTAGTAATAGGCGAAGAAATTGAAAGCGTCGAATTCTTCCTGCAAGTTATAATAAGGAATGTAGCCGGAGCTTTTCCAATTGATGAACGAGCCGTTTCCGGCATAGGCTGCCCGTTTGCCGTGCAGCTTGCATTGTTCGGCGGTAAGTCCCAGCGCGGCGCACTCTTCGGCGGAGATTTCGTCCAGGCTGCCGTCGATAAGGCAATAACGGCGGTCGGCATCCTCCGCCCGCCGATGGGCATAGGTCATGCCGTTGGGGTTGTCGCGCCGGAAAGCGTATACAAAGAATGTTCCGTCGGATATGCGTTGGCCGAAATTCGTTTCGTCCGTGGGGTTCAGCACTCCCGAACCACGCGTCAGTACATTATATATAGGGTCGCTGAAGGCTACCATGACGGGCAGTTGTGTCCGGTCGCCCTCGTTGTCCTGATGATTCGGGTCGTAAAGCGATTCGTCACCGGTGTACAGATTACCGCAACTGGCAACAAGCAGCAACATACACCATAGGGGCAGGACAAGCATATGCCGGCGTTTCCGCTTATGTATCTTATTACTATATGTCAGGCGTTTCATGGTTATATCTCTATTATTATGTCGTCATCCGGATTGGAAGGGTCGTGGGGCTGCCATCCCATACCGGTGTCGTTGGGTACTATCTTGTCGGCCTTTATCACCAAAGGAGTTGTTATCTCGATGTTCACGTCTTCTTTGCTGTAACGCAGGTAGGTCTTGCCGTCGCGCACTTCGATAAGCTGTGCCGCGGTCAGCTCGTCATAAGGATTGATGGCGCCGTAGATGTAACGGCTGTTCTTGACGGGATTGCCGTCCGCATCCAGTACCGGTGCTCCGGCGGCGTCCAACTGGGGAGTGGACACCTGCAAGGCCACTTGTAAGATGCTCGGCCCGTTGAGATGCCCTTTGGCCGCGCTGGGGATGATGCCGAGGGTATGGAAATGGACTGCGCATCGGTAAGTGCCTTCGCCGGTTTGCGTAAATTCGTCCGGTTGCACCTGATGTACCGTCCGGTATAGGCGGGTGGTGTCCAAACAGGCGTCGGAGATATTGAAGCGTCCGCAAGTTCCGGACAGTTCGATGATGGGCGCGGAGAGGTCTTCCTTTTTGATATTTCCCTCGGTGCGGATGTTGAAGATGATATTGATGCGCTGGCTGATACGTTGCATATCGAATTCCATAACGGTGGGTTGCCCGGTTTGGATGTTTATATTCTTTTGTACCGCATAGAAGATGGGGGACTTTACCTCCTTGAGGTACTCGTCGTCGGGATTGAAGTCGGGCAGGTCGTTGCCCTCTACGATACCGGGCTTCTCGTCGCCCATGCTGCTGATTTGCAGATACAGGTCTTTTACGCTTATCCGGTTGTCGTGGATGTAATTGTCCAGATTGTCTATGCTGATGATGGGAGTGGGCTTCGTTTCATCCGTTTGTACGGGGGTGTCTGCATACTGCTCGTTGATAACGAATATGTTGTACTCGCCGCCGCGCAGGTAAAAAGAGGAAGCGGCGGTTACGGCTGTTCCGCTGTCGGAAGAGCTTTGTTGCAGGGTGATATTATTGTCTGTTGCAGGGTCTGCGGATGTGTCTACGATGCCGTGGGTACGCCAGGTGTTTATGATGCGGCTTGCCACGATGTGCATTTCTGCCGGAATCTCATCTTTGCTGATGTCGCCCCAGTTGAGGCGTACCCGCATGTCGGTGATATGCGGGTGTTCCGCTTCCGGACAGAGGTCTACCGAGGTGCAGGCGGACATGCAGCACAGCAGGCTGAGGACAAGATATGTCAGTGTCTTGTTCTTCATCCTTCATCCTCCTTCCTTGCAGCTTCACCGGAGGCATCTCCTTTTTCCTCTTTGACGGCCGCGGCTTCCGGCTTTCCGTCCTTTTTCTTCTTTTTCCCAGAGTCTTTCTTGTTTTTCCTCTCTTTCTTCTCTTGGGCGGACTGCTTTGCCTCTCTGGCGGCGCGTTTGCCGAGCTTGGTGGAATCTTGCGTTTCGGCTTTCCGCTTCAATTGTTCTTCACGTACTTTCAGCGCCTTGCGCAGGGTCTTTTCCTGTTCGGAAGTAAGCGTGTCGCTCAGTTGTATGCCCAGAGAGTCGGCCACCTGTTTGCGCAGCTTGTCGGTGGCTTCTTTTGCGGCAAGTTCTTTGCGCTCTTGCTGCATCAGCTTCCATTGTTTCAGTTCTTCCTTATCGAGCAGGCTGTCCGGACGGCTGAAACCCTGTTCCCGTATCGCGTTGTTGATGGAGTCGATACGCTCGCGCATCTTATTTATCTTTTCATTGAGCGCCTGACGGGCGAAGTCGCGCAACTGTACACGGCGGTAGACCGATTCTTTGTACTTGCTGCCCGCCGACATGAACCGGTAGACGAAAGCTACGCGCAAATCCGTTATCAGGGGGAACGGTACGATGTGCCCGCCCTTGCATTTCTCCGCTATGCGAGGGTAGCAGCCGCTCTCCGCATCATGGGTGTAAACATCGTACGAGGTATAAAGCAGTCCGGCGGAACCGCCTAATTCCAGGTCGATGTAATTATTGCGGTAACCGTAGAGCGGAGCGGTATAGCCCACGCTGATGCCGGCTCCGTAAGCGTTACCCTGCTTTCCTTCCTTGCCGATTTTGAAGTTGTAGCTGGCGGCGTTGACGTATACGCCCCAGTAGTAAGCGCGCTCTTGGCGGGGATTCTTGCGTTGCGTGGTGAATACGGTTTCCTTGAGGCGTGTCATCAGATTGGCGTCTTTGGTGATGCCGCCTCTTTTACGGGTACGAAAATACTGCCGCCACTCTACCCGTGCGTCGAATACATTGAAAATAAGGGATGGGGTGTACTTTTGCGAGGTATTCCAATTCCACTTTATATTGGCGCCTATGGTGTGTTTGTTTCGGATAGTGTTGCCTAAGTCGAATTCCACGCCAATATTGGGGACGGTCAATAACCAGTCGACAGCATTCGTCTTGATACCCCAGCGGTCTTTGAAAGATATCAATTCTGCTTTCGCATCGTCTTTCTTGCCGCGTTGTACCTGAGCATGGGTGCTATTCAAAGTTATTGATATAAGAAAACACACTACAATCCTTCTGGATAAAAAAAAGTAGCGCTTTTTTTTATGCTCTTGTGATAAAATCACTTTCTTTTTAAAATGTTATTTGTTTGTTTGCGGCATCAAAAATATATACTAAGAACGTAAAAACAAAGTTTTTTGTTAACTTTCTTTCATTAACGGGGGATTTTCCGGTGCGATATGCCTAAAAACCGTTTGGATTGCATAATTTTATAATGGTTTTCCGTGATGCGGGTGAGTATGATATAAAGAAAAGAAGGTGTAAATTCTGTTTGAGAGAACTTACACCTTCTTACCTGAAAAATTATTTTTACTTTCCTTTATGCCTGTTCGCGCGTTTCTTGCGAATTTCGGCTTTCATTTTCGCCGCACCGGAACCATGCAGTCCGGTGATATAGGTTTTCTTTTTGGCTTTGGTCTTGACCTTGTTGTCTTCTTTAGGCTTGTCTTTCTTGCCTTTGAAAACAATACCGCCCATCATTGCTTCTTCTATACTCACGTTGTTGATGTATTAAGTATTAATGTAAAATCGGGGTATATCGCATACTTACCTGGCCGGTAGTATCTCAATCCAGTAATCGTCAGGGTCATTGATGAAATATAATCCCATCGCGGTATTCTCGAAACACACCCAGCCGTTTTCTTTGTGGTATTGGCGGATCGCCTCGTAGTCTCCGGCTACGCGGAAACAAAGGTGGCTTTCATTCTCGCCCAGCTCGTAGGCTTGGGGATGTTCTTTCAGGCAGGTCAGTTCCAAAAGGAAACCTGTGCTGCCGTCGGTGAGATAAACCAGCGTGAAAGAGCCGTCCGACGACTCTTTCCGGTGATGTTCTTTCAGTCCCAACGCTTTTTCGTAGAAAGCGATACTGCGTTCCAGATTGGTGACGTTTATATTAAAATGGTCAAATTTGCTTTTTATTTCCACTGTTGTTACTTATTTAGGTTTACATTATCGGTTCATTTGATTTTCGCTTTCAGGATTTCGCCTATGTATGTGCGCGGCATGCCTTCTATCGGAGCTTGTGACGGAACTTTCTTGCATTCCAGAATAACGGAAGGCTCTGTCTGCCCGTTGGGGTAGAAGCGTACGGTATAGTTCCCGGCCGCTTCCATCTGTTCGTAAGGCTGTTCCGGTGACAGGATGGTGAAGATTACCGGCTTGTCGCCTGCTATCTTGCCTAACGAGCCGCCGGCATTGGCGGTCATCATGGTCATGTTGAAAGGTTCCTCGCCAATCACGATAACCAGTTTGCCGTTTCCGGTTTGGATGGCGTTGGCGGGTATGGCGTTCGGCGCAACTTCCTTATAGGCGTTCGGCACAACCTGCGCATTCGTTTGAGGTGCGGTCACCGTAACCGGTACCGTAGCGGTTTGGGGAGTCTCTACCGTAACCTGCGTCTTGGGAGTAATCACCGTTGTGCCGGAGTTGACGAGTGCTTTTGTCTCTTTCTGTTTCTGTTCCTCTTTCTTTTCCTCTGCCGGAGCTTTGGCGACAGTGGCGCTTAGAGCCTCGGTCACGCCCACGCAAAGGTCATCTACAAAATCCACCGTCTTTCTGCGCCATTTGGCAAGGCCGCGCACCAGTTTGGTTTTGGACTTGTTCAATGCGTACTTATCGGTAATCCACTCTTCGGCGGTATATTTTTCTTTTCCTTCGCGGTAGTTGAAACGTATCTTCTCCACCTCAAAGATGCATTTCTCCGGCTGGCAGGTAACGGTGAGCTGGTAAAGTATTTTGGTTCTGTCCAGTGACAATGCCGTGGAGCTGAACACAATCCATTCGTCGCCCATGCCCACAATCTGTCCTTTCTCCTTGTCGGAAAAAACCACGCGGCTGTTATTCTCATTCTTCGCCAAACGCGCGTCCATCCATTTCAGCAGACGGGAATAGATTGTATCTTGAGACATGCCGGGAATGCTGAAATCTTTGGTAAATACCACTTTGCCGTCCACTTCCGGAACGGCGCCGGCCAGATATTTGCTGTCGTCCCTTTGCGCGTGCAGCAAGGCGGGCATGCAAAGGCAGAACAGTGCAACAAGAACTTGTGTCAAATTTTTCATAATGCTATGTTTTATTTAGTAATGTCAAAACTCTCACCCCGGCGGGAGATTGTAAGGAAACGGCAGCCTTCGCTTTCGGCAAAAGTACGGAATGCGTTGCCGCCCTGATAATCTTCACTGAAGTGCATAGGTGCAAATATAGTGGTTTTTATTCGTTCCACGAATTGTTCCGCACCGCGCATATAATCTTTTCCGATGCGGCTGTCCACCGGAAACATGGCTACATCTACCTGAGGAGCCTTTTGTCGCAGGGTTTTCACTTCTGCAAGAAAGTCGCCTTCGGCTTTGCGTATTTCCTGGGGAGTGGATTCTTCACTCCAATGCCAGTTGTTCAAATCGCCGGCATGGAACAGGCGGACGCCCTGTAAGTCTATCAGGAAGGAGATGCCTACATCGGTGGAGCCGAAGGCTTCGATACGGATATGCCCGTCCTCGCAGACGTCGCCTTTATTGATATAGGTGGCGTCTTCCGCCGTTGCACGCCGGTGTTTCAGAATATCTTTGGAGAAGATATACCGGATATCGGGGCGTTCTTCCTTCCATGAAAGAACTTCGCGGTTGAAGTGGTCGGGGTGGAAATGCGAGGAGAGTACGTAGAGTATCCCCGGTTTCTTTAACAGACGGTCGTGTACGATTCCCCGGTTCGGCTCCTCTTCCGAGGAGTCTTTGTAGTAATCGATAATGACCGTCACTCCGTCCGCTTCAATCGCGAAGCCGCTATGGTAGATATAATCAAGTTTCATTGTACGGATTCAATTATAGCGCAATATTACAAAAAACGCTACACAAACTTCCGGTTTAGCTGTTATTTTATGCAAAAGTCTTACATGGGGACTTCAATCAGCAGGATATGCGAATCTTTCAGAGTTTCCAACTCAAAGCTGGCGGTTTCGTATACTCCCATACCGTCGCGACGGGACAGTATCGTGCCGTCTACCTTTATTTCGCCTTCTATGAGGAAAATGTACACTCCGGCGTGCGACTGGTGCAGGTGATAGCCCAGCTTCTTTCCGGCCTCGACTTCTCCGATGGAGAACCATGTCTGTTGCAGTAGCTTGGCGGGAGCATTCCCGTCGGGAGATACGATGAGCGCAAGCTCGTTCTTGTGCAGATAGGGGCGGATGTCATAATCTTGATAGGCGGGCGGGGTATTCAGTTTTTCGGGCATTACCCAGATTTGGAGAAATTCCACCGATTCGGTATCGCTTCCGTTCATTTCGCTGTGGTAGATACCTGTACCGGCACTCATGGTCTGAATATCGCCTGTGGTGATGGTACGGCTGTTTTGCTTGCTGTCGCCATGTTTCAGCTTACCTTTCAGGGGGATGGAGATAATCTCCATATTCTTATGCGGGTGGGTGCCAAAGCCTTTGCCCGGAGCTATCCGGTCGTCGTTCAGTACACGCAGGGCGCCGAAGTTCATGCGACGGGGATTGTAATACTCGTCAAAACTGAATGTATGGTGGCTGTCGAGCCAGTCATATAAAGAACGTCCACGGCTTTCGGCTTTGTCTATTACTTTTTTCATAATCTTTCTTTTTAGTGATTTATCTGTATGTAACAAGCAATCGTGCCGGAAAGTTTGAGCCGTGGATGATTAATGTTCCATAAATGGCTTTTTACAGTTTTACTTCGTTCTCCAGTTTCTTGTGTTCCATGAAGTCCTTTATATTCATCAGGGTAGTGGATGCGATATTGGCAAGGGCTTCACGGGTGAAAAATGCCTGGTGGGAAGTTACGATTACATTATTGAATGACAGCAGGCGCGCCAGCGTATCGTCATCGATAATCTTGTCCGACTGGTCTTCGTAGAAATATTCGCTTTCTTCCTCGTATACGTCCAGTCCGGCGGAACCGATTCTCTTGTTTTTCAGCCCTTCTATCAAGGCGTTGGTGTGGATAAGCTGTCCTCGGCCGGTATTGATAATCATTACGCCGTCTTTCATTTTACTGATAGAGTAGTCATTAATCAGGTATTTGGTCTGCTCTGTGAGCGGGCAGTGCAGGGAGATGATATCCGAATTGTGATACAATTCATCCAGTGTGGTATATACCACCTGATGCTCACGGGCGAAATTGTAGTCGGGATACAGGTCGTAGGCAAGGATATTCATGCCGAAACCGCGCAGGATGGTGATTAACTTTTTGGCGATCTTGCCTGTGCCGATGATGCCGGCCGTTTTGCCATACATATCGAATCCCAAAAGACCGTGTAGGGAGAAGTTGCCGTCACGCGTACGCCAGGTGGCACGGGGTATTTTCCGGTTAAGGGAGAGCATGAGGGCAACGGTGTATTCCGCCACCGCATAAGGGGAGTAGGCGGGAACACGTACGACGGTAATACCGTTTTCCGCCGCTGCTTTCAGGTCTACATTATTATATCCGGCGCAGCGCAGGGCAAGGAGCTTCACTCCGTTTGCCGCCATTTGCCGGATGACTTCCGCGTCGGCCGTATCGTTTACAAAGATACACACCGCGTCCACACCTTGTGTCAGTATCACGTTATTCAGGTTGAGATGCCCCTTATAATAACGAAGTTCAAAACCGTATTCACTGTTTTTTTCATTGAATGAAGCCTCATCGTAAGGCTTGCTGCCGAAGAATGCAATAGTATATGCCATGAGTTTTTAAGTTTTTAGAATATTTCGCTTATTACCGATATAAATAACACATATAAAGATAATAAGGTTCAGGACAGGTTCATCACAGTTCGATGAAAAGATAACCTATATAGAAATACATTCAAATAACCGTAAGGTTTTGATGTACAGTTAAATCAAAAGAGTAACTTTGCAAATAAACAAAAGAAGACTATGGCTGAAAATACAGAAATGAAAGGGAATGATAACTTGGCGGATAACTTTCGTGGTTATGCGGCATTGCTTCGCAAAATCAAGCAAAGGGTACTGATTGCACAGCAACGGGTGATTTATGCAGCCAATGAGGAAATGCTTCGGATGTATTGGGACGTTGGTGAAATGTTACAGCAAAGTCAAGATGATGAAGGTTGGGGTAAGAAAACTTTGCAGCGGTTGTCTGTGGATTTGAAGAACGATTATTCCGAAATAAAAGGATTTACTGTGCGCAATATGCAATATATGGTGCAGTTCTTCAACGAATATAATCAAGAACTTACGATGGTGAAAGGAACTGCTTCTCCAATTACGAAATCAGTGATTTCGCAATTAGACGAATATAATTTTACTCTTCCCATCAAGTATCTGGATTGGACGCATAATCTTGTTCTGATAAAGCAGGTCAAGGATATTCGCGCACGGTATTGGTATATGGTGCAAAGCATTACCAATCATTGGACGACACGCTATCTGCAAGAAGCCATCAGACTTGATGATTACGGCAAGCATGGAGCGTTGGCAAACAATTTCACTGAAACCCTGCCTGCACCGGAAGCGGACGATGTAAAATCCATGCTCAAAGACCCATATATATTCGATATGCTGACTTTCACCGACCACTACAATGAGCGTGATGTGGAAATCGGTTTGGTGAAGCATGTAGAGAAATTCCTCGTGGAAATGGGAGCCGGTTTTGCCTTTATGGGTCGGCAGTATCACATAGAGGTGTCGGGTGATGATTATTATATCGACATATTGATGTATAATGCGTTTCTGCACAGATATTTGGTGATTGAATTAAAAGATACCGAGTTCATACCGGAGTATATCGGCAAATTGAATTTCTACTGTTCCGCTGTGGATGATATTCTTTGCCGTGAGGGAGATAACCGGACTATCGGACTGCTGCTTTGCAAGAGTAAAGACCGTATCAAGGCTGAATATGCCTTGCGTGATATCCAAAAGCCAATCGGAATTTCCGACTATGAGTTGGGACAAGCCTTGCCGAAAGACTTCCGAGGCAGCCTGCCTACGATTGAAGAAATCGAAAAAGAATTAGAAATAAACAGATAATGAATACGATGTGCTTACACATCATTGATTAATAATCGGTTGTAAACACTTCTTTTCCCTTTCGGGAGATTAATGATTTAGCATGCCTTACTTATATCGTTCCGGCATGGGGTAAGTTTTATTCCACCATGGAGAAAGTTTCGTTCCACCATGATGGAACGAAATTTACCCCGTGGTGGAATGATTTAAGATTAGCGGTCTTTTCCTTTCATTATGGAAACGCTGTTCGCTGAATTATGGCAGTGATAAATCAAGGAGTATCTCACCCTATATTGAGTATTTGCTTAAATGTTTCAATAGAAACTATTGATTTTTTCAATTAATTTCTTTACTTGTTATAAATTAAATGCACAAAACAGTTTTTCATGTGCAATATTATTGTACCTTTGCGCCCGAAAACAATAAAAAAGATTTAGATGAGAAAAATTTCATTGATTAGCATTGCGATGCTAATCGTTTCAATTCCAACTTTTGCGGGAGGTCTCCTGACAAATACAAATCAACACCCTGCTTTTCTTCGTATGTTATCCCGTGGTGCAAATACTACCGGTGTGGATGCGGCTTTGTCCAATCCTGCGGGTCTGGCCTTTTTGCCGAAAGACGGATTTTATACGTCCTTGAGTATCCAGAGTGCGTTCCAAACAAGAAATATCGATGCTTCATGCGAGGCTTTGGGCTTGGATAAGTATTACGAGGGTAAGGCGTCGGCGCCTGTTATTCCCAGCGTATTTGCGGCTTATAAAAAAGGTGATTGGACTATCTCCGGTTTCTTCGGTATCACCGGTGGCGGTGGAAAAGCTTCGTTTGACGACGGTCTTTCCATGTTCGATGCCATGGTAATAGGCGGATTGGGTCAACAAGGCATTCCGGGTAATGCCTATTCGCTGAACAGCTATATGGACGGCAAGCAGTACATTTATTCCGTACAGCTGGGTTTGACTTATAAAATAACGGATTGGCTTTCCGCTTTTGCGGGCGGACGCATGAACTACTTTACCGGTGGTTATAAGGGTGCGTTGAATGCCAGCGCCGCCGTCAATCTGCCTTTGCCTGCCGGGGGAGCGATACCCGTTGGTACCGAGCTTATCGGCATCGACCTGGATTGCAGCCAGACCGGTTGGGGATTTACTCCGGTTATCGGCTTGGACGCTAAGTTCGGCAAACTGACTATTGGCGCTAAATACGAGTTCAAAGCCAACCTGAACATCGAAAATAATACCAAACTGAACTCATTACGCATGGTAGGCGCTCCCGAAAGTGAGTTGGAAGCTTACAAACATGGTGTAAATACTCCGAACGATATTCCCGCCATGCTTTCGGTAGCCGCTGCTTATGAGTTCCTTCCCGTGCTGCGCGCATCGGTGGAGTACCACTTCTACGATGACAAGAACGCGGGTATGGCCGACGGCAAACAGAAATACCTGACAAAAGGCACGAACGAGTATCTGGCAGGTATAGAATGGGATGTAATCAAAAGACTGACCCTGAGCGGCGGTGTACAGTTCACCGATTACGGCTTGTCCGATAACTACCAGACCGATACCAGCTTCTCCTGCGATTCTTACTCTTTGGGTATAGGCGCAAAATTGCAGCTTTCGGAAAGAGCCGACTTGAATGTGGGTTATATGTGGACCAACTATGAAGATTATACAAAGACCACTCAAAACTACAACGGTTTAGGCTTGCCCGGTACCAACGTGTACAGCCGCACCAACAAAGTTTTCGGTCTGAGCATCGACTATCGCTTCTGATATTTCATAATCCAACCTTTATATATGGAAGAAGGGGATGTCCGTTACGGATACATCCCCTTCTTCGTTTTTATACAGATTAGAAAGAGTCTTGCGCCAATCAGAAGGAATATTGCACCAGCAGGTTCATACGGTTGGCATGATTGGTGGAATCATCGAAATTCGTACGCCATCCGCGCAGGTATTCCGCACCCACCTGCATATTGGGAGTGACATTCCAAAACAGGTTCGCTACGAAATATTGTCCATAGCGGTACGTAGACGGTTCGTTGGCGGGGTATCCGTTTTCAGAATAAAGGCGTGACATGCTGTATGTGCTTGAGAGGAACACCTTCGGACTGATATTATATTGCAATCCCGCATACCAGCCCAGCATCGGCAACGCCTGCATCTTCCCCTCTTTGTCGGGATCGGGAACGATGTCCACGTTCAGGTTGCTGATATCATTCAGGTATTGTCCGATGCCTTTTCCGTAGGTGGCCTGTCCGAATACCTGCCATTGCCTGCCTACATTGAAGGTGGCGGATGCCTGTACGCCGAATCCGGTAACGGCATGCGCCTTGTCGCTCAGCGTGCTGGTGTACGTCATGCTGCGGATAAGTCCGCCCACACGCAAGTGGCTTTTGCTGTTCCAGCCGTACTGTGCGTAAGCGGTGAAATCCGGCATACGCTGTTGCGCGATGTCAAGCCCGCTGTCGGTCGTACCGTCTACGGAAGGTACTTCGACGGAAGCGTTGAAACGGAAGTTTTTCAGCCCCTTGTAGGTATATGCCACTTGGGTGGCACGGTAAAAGGTGGCTCCGTTGGGACCCTGGAAGTCGATAGTGGAAGGTAGTGCGCCCAAGTCCATGAAACCGCCATAGGTATAACCTACCGTTACGTCACGAAAAGACACGTAGGCATTGCGCAGTTGGAAGCCTTTGTTGGAACCGTCCCGGAAGTTACCGGCGGTGTACACGATGAAGTCGCCGAGAATCTTGGTATGCCCCACCAGCTTCAGGAAAATGGTGGAAGTGCTGGCATCCATTTGAAACTGGTTCTTGATTTTGCTTCCACCAGGGATGTAGGCGGGGATAAAGTCGATGTTGTCGACGATGCCGCCGAAATCATACTCCGCCGTAGCGCGTACATAGCCGCCGATACCCAGGGCGAACTTGCCTTTTCTGTCCGTCAGCAGGAAGCGGGGAGCTTGCGGTTCGTGGATGTAAGGCAGTTGCGACTCATTCATGATGCGGATTATCTCATCGCCCGCCTTGTCTATGGTGACCAGTACGACACCTTTGGGAGACTCGTCTTCGATAATCACTTTTTTTTGCGCGTGGGCTGCAACTGCCGACAGTCCTGCGCCGCACAGCAGAAACATTACTTTTAAGATTGTTTTCATTTAAGTTAGGTTTTGGTGAATGTGCTTTGAACAACTTAAATTTAAAATGGTTTTGCGGTCACCGAAAGAAAGCGTATCTTTGCGCCCGATTTAACAAGAGTGAAATCATAAACTGAAATGTATGATGCCGCGAATAGCGGTCGTGTATTCTAGAACACCACGTAAAAAACAGGAATATGAAGCAAAAAGTATCTGTACCCTTTATGCTGCTGGGCATTCTGTTCAATGTCTGTTTGATAGCGGCTAATCTCCTTGAAACAAAAGTCATTCAGGTTTTCGGCATAACCGTTACCGCCGGACTGTTAGTGTTTCCCGTCTCTTATATCATCAACGACTGCATTGCCGAGGTGTGGGGCTTTCGTAAGGCGCGCCTGATTATCTGGAGCGGCTTCGCCATGAACTTCTTTGTGGTGATGCTGGGGCTGATTGCCGTGGCCTTGCCTGCCGCTCCTTTTTGGGAAGGAGCGCCTCATTTCAACTTCGTTTTCGGCATGGCGCCGCGTATTGTCGTTGCAAGCCTGTCGGCATTTCTGGTAGGTTCGTTTCTCAACGCCTATGTGATGAGCCGCATGAAAGTGGCGAGCGGCGGGCGTCATTTTTCGGCACGCGCCATCTGGTCTACGGTGGTGGGCGAGACAGCCGATTCGCTGATATTCTTTCCGGTAGCCTTTGGCGGCATTATCGCATGGCAGGAATTGCTGGTGATGATGTGCATTCAGATAGTACTGAAATCCCTGTATGAGGTAATGATTCTTCCGGTGACAATCCGGGTGGTGAAAGCCATTAAAAGGATAGACGGAAGTGACGTCTATGATGAGGGAATCTCTTATAAAGTGTGGAAAATCACTGAAATCTGACATCAAGTGTGGAAGGGGTTGTGCCTGAAAAGAAATCATCAAGTGTATTTTGACGCAACTTCCGACTACTGTTCTTATAAATAATAGCAATCATGAATAAAGAAGCAGCATTAGTCGTATTCAGCGGTGGGCAGGATTCGACAACCTGCCTGTTCTGGGCAAAGCGTGAGTTTAAGAAAGTGTATGCGTTGAGCTTCCTGTATGGGCAGAAACACCGGAAGGAAGTGGAGCTGGCGCGGGAGATAGCGCGTAAAGCGGAAGTGGAGTTTGAAGTGATGGATGTTTCTTTCATTGGCCGGTTGGGGCATAATTCGTTGACAGACCCCGGTATGGTGATGGATAAGGAAAAGCCGGCAGACGGTGTTCCGAACACTTTTGTGCCGGGACGTAACTTGTTCTTCCTGAGCATTGCCGCTGTCTATGCACGCGAGAAAGGCATCAATCATATCGTGACGGGTGTGTCGCAAACGGATTTCAGCGGTTATCCCGATTGCCGGGACGCGTTTATCAAGTCGCTCAACGTAACGCTCAACCTTGCCATGGACGGGCAATTTGTACTGCACACCCCGCTGATGTGGATAGATAAAGCCGAAACGTGGGCGTTGGCGGATGAGTTGGGAGTACTCGACCTGATTCGTCACGAAACACTGACTTGCTACAATGGCATACCCGGTGACGGTTGCGGACACTGCCCGGCCTGCAAGCTGCGTAGAGAAGGATTGGAAAAGTATTTGGCGGGTAAGCGATAACCTCTTTTAATCCCTGGAAAATGAATTGAAATCAATTAAGTAAACAGATACGCTCTGAATGATAGATAGCCCTGATATAAACTAAATTTCAACTACTTGATAATATGACCGAATTAAAAGACCAGCTTTCCTTATTGGGAAGAAAAACGGAGTATAAGCAGGATTATGCCCCCGAAGTATTGGAAGCGTTTGACAATAAGCATCCCGGTAATGATTATTGGGTGCGTTTCAATTGTCCGGAGTTCACCAGCCTTTGCCCCATAACGGGACAGCCGGATTTCGCGGAAATCCGTATCAGCTACATCCCCGATGTGAAAATGGTGGAGAGCAAAAGCCTGAAACTCTATCTTTTCAGTTTCCGTAATCATGGCGCTTTCCACGAGGATTGCGTAAATATTATAATGAAAGACCTCATTCGTCTGATGAATCCCAAGTACATTGAGGTTACGGGAATCTTCACCCCGCGCGGCGGCATCTCCATTTACCCGTACGCAAACTACGGACGTCCCGGAACGAAATACGAACGAATGGCGGAACACCGCTTGATGAACCGCGAATGAAATAATGGAATATACCTATCAATAGCGATTGCGGGTATGATACTTTCTTAGAATAGCGTTGATGTAATTACCTAAAACAAGTGATTGTGCGGTGTTCTTTTTCTGATGATCTTTGCATCGGTATTAGTAACAACTTAATAATCATTTCAAATTGAAAACAGTTATATCAAACCTATTCCTTTTCTTCCTGTCTGCGTGTGCATTTTCTGCATACGCGCAGAAGCCGGGTAAAACGATGATTTCCGGTAAAATCCTGTCTACGGAGAAAGAAGTCGTGGATTTTGCGACAGTCTACTTGAAAGGGACCGGTTACGGGGGGATAACCAATCACGAAGGTATTTATCATGTGAGTGCGCCTGCGGGTGACTATACGCTGGTAGTGTCGGCTGTCGGCTATAAAACCGTAGAGAAAGCGGTGACGCTGCTCAGAGGGCAAAGGGTGAAACAGAATATCACAATTACTCCCGAAACCCAGCAACTGGATGAAGTAACGGTAGTGTCAACGGGCGTAAGCCGCATCAAGCGGTCGGCATTCAATGCTGTGGCGGTGGATACGAAAGAGCTGCAGAACACCACGAAGAACCTGAGTGACGCACTGACCAAAGCGCCGGGCATGAAATTGCGCGAGTCGGGCGGGGTAGGTTCGGACATGCAGCTCATGCTGGACGGCTTCAGCGGGAAACACGTAAAGGTGTTTATCGACGGTGTTCCGCAGGAAGGTGTCGGAAGCTCGTTCGGGCTGAACAATATCCCGGTGAATTTTGCCGACCGTATCGAAGTGTATAAAGGCGTAGTGCCTGTGGGCTTCGGAACGGATGCTATCGGCGGAGTTATCAATATCGTTACGAACAAGAAACGCCGCCGCTGGTTTCTGGATGCGTCCTACTCTTACGGTTCGTTCAATACGCATAAATCCAACGTAAACTTCGGGCAGACCTTTAAGAACGGTTTTACGTACGAAATCAATGCGTTCCAGAATTATTCGGACAATGACTATCACATCGACGCTCCGGTGGAAGACTTTGAAACGGGCCGGATAGACCGTGACAAGAAAGTACGCGTAAAGCGTTTCAACGATACCTACCATAATGAGGCGATTATCGGCAAGGTGGGCGTTATCGACAAGAAGTGGGCCGACCGTCTGATGTTCGGTTTCACCTATTCCAATATGTACCAGGATATACAGACCGGTGTGCGTCAGGACATAGTGTACGGACAGAAGCACCGCAAGGGACACTCGCTGATGCCCTCGCTGGAGTATAACAAGCGCAACCTGTTTGCGAAAGGGCTGGATGTGGTGCTGACCGTGAACTATAACAAGAACCTGACGACAAACGTGGACACTGCTTCCTATAAGTACAACTGGTACGGAGACAGGAAACCGCTGAACTCTCCCGGCGAGCAGTCCTACCAGCACTCGCGTGCCGATAACAACAACTGGAATGGTACGTTTACGGCCAACTACCGTCTCGGGAAGATACACATGCTGACGTTCAATCACGTGTTGAATGCTTTCAGCCGTTCCAATACTTCGTTGCTCGCCAAAGAAGAGCAGTCGGATGCCATCGCCAAGGAAACCCGCAAGAACATCTCCGGTCTTTCTTACCGCCTGATGCCGTCTGAAACCTGGAACTTATCCGTATTCGGTAAGTATTACAATCAATTTGTTGCCGGACCGGTGGCTACCAATACCAATCAGGACGACTATGTGCGTACCACCCGCAGCGTAAGTTCCATAGGGTATGGAGCGGCGGGCACTTACTTCATCCTGCCGGGGCTGCAAGTCAAACTGTCCTACGAAAAAGCCTACCGTCTGCCTACTATCGAAGAAATGTTCGGTAACGAAGACTTGGAAATGGGAGACATTGGCATCCGTCCGGAGAACAGCGATAACATCAATCTGAACCTGAGCTATAATAAGACTTTCGGCAAGCATTCCGTATATGTGGAAGGCGGATTGGTGTACCGTAACACCAAAGACTATATCCAGCGCAACATCACCGACCTGAGCGGCGGTAAATCCGCGGCCACTTATATAAACTACGGAAAGGTGCTGACGAAAGGATATAACATCTCCGCCCGTTACGGCTTTGGCAAATGGGTGAGCGTGGGCGGTAACTTTACGCAGATGAACGTACGCGATAATATGAAAACGTCCATATCCGGCAACGCGGAAAATATAGCCTATAAGGAACGCATGCCCAACCTGCCGTATATCTTTGCCGATTCCGACGTGACATTCTACTGGCGCGACCTCGGGAAAAAGGGAAATGCGCTGACCGTATCCTACGACAATCAGTACTTGCATAGCTTTACCTATTATTCTTCCAAAATCGGTTCGAATAAAGGCGACTATGTGGTTCCCAACCAGTTCTCACACAACCTGAGCCTTTCTTACAGTCTCCACGGCGGGCGCTACAACCTGTCGTTCGAGTGCCGGAACTTTACGGATGAGAAACTGTACGATAACTTCAGTCTGCAGAAAGCCGGACGGGCATTTTATGGAAAGGTACGCGTATACTTCGGTAATTAAGCTGATAAATAAATCAATAACGATTAGTATAATATAATAAGGTAAAAACATCATGAAAAAGAATTTCTTTTTAGCCGGACTTTTCGCAACCGCGATGACAGGACTGGCATTGACATCTTGTACGGATACGGAAGTGCCGGGCGGCGGAAACAATAATGAGACCAAAGGCGATTTTGTGGTCGCTGCCTCTGTCACGGCCTCTGGTAATACGACTAACGTTTTGCTGACTTCCAAGACTTTGGACGAAGGCTCTGTTTCTACCGTCAACAACGGACTTGTCAACGACGGCGCTTCCCAATGGGTGTTCTATAAGGATCAGTATCTCTATGGACTGACTTATAATCAGGGCAATGCCGGAACTACCCGTTCTTATATCATGAACTCCGCCAACGAAGTGCAGGCGCGTTCGGGAGAGTTCGCCGTCAAGAGATTCACCACTTACGGCATCTACGACAAGTATATCATCACCGCCTCTACCGGTGACGGCCCTACGGAGTATGCCGATGACAAGCAGTATCTGCCTAAAATGTTCTTGCTCTCTTATCTGGATGTAGCGGCCGAAACGTTCAAAACCAATGATACGAAAGTAAAAGCCTATATGTCCGAGAATTTCCTGGGCAACGGTGAGTTCGTGACATTGGCGGGCATTCTGGAACATAACAAAAAGATATACAGCGCAGCCGTTCCCATGGGGTTGAGCCAGTATGGCGCTGCCGTAGACGGCGGTAAGTATATATTGCCGGGTAACGAGACGTTGGTAAAGACCGAAGACGGCGGTTCCAACAGCAGCGCTTACAAGAAAGGTGAGTTGCAGTGGACGCAGTACCCCAACGAGTGTTGGGTGGCAATTTTTGATGATGCCGCCATGACGACAAAGAAGCTCATCAAGACAGACAAAATCAGTTATGCCTGCGGCCGCTTCAAATCCCAGTATTACCAGACTATCTGGGAAGCTGACAACGGTGATATTTACGTATTCTCTCCAAGTTATGCCAAGACTATGAGCGATGTCCGCCAGCGGACAACCTTGCCGGCGGGTGTGGTACGCATCCCTGACGGTCAGGAAGACTTCGACAGCTATTACTGCGACCTGGAGGAGCAAAGCGGCGGAAAATCCTTCCTGCGTTGCTGGCATATTGCGGACGACTATTTCCTGCTGCTGATGTACGACCGTCCTCTGACGGAAACAGGCTTTGAGGCCAAAGAGCTGGCTGTCTTTAAAGCTGGAAGCAAGAAACTTACGTATGTCACCGGCCTTCCGTCGGCAGACTTGATTTCCGGTTTCGGCAACACCCCGTATACGGAAAACGGCTATGCCTATATGGCTGTGACAACTACCGACGGGCATCCGGCTGTTTATAAGATAGACCCGTCCAGCGCTACTGCCACGAAAGGTGTCACGGTAGAGGCTACGCAGATTACAGGTATCGGTAAGCTGAGCCCTCTTAATTAACTGCCATGAAGAAAGCATTTCGTAAAATACATCTGTGGCTGTCTGTTCCTTTCGGGCTGATTATTACGGTTATCTGTCTTTCGGGCGCTGCACTGGTATTTGAAGATGAAGTAACGGAATTGTGCAGGCGCGATCTCTATTATGTGGAAAAGGTAAGCGGCGCTCCGCTTCCTGTGGAATACCTGATAGAGAAAGTCGCCGGGACATTGCCGGACAGTGTTGCCGTTACAGGTGTCTCCATTTCTTCCGATGCGGAACGTGCCTATCAGGTCAATCTGTCGAAACCGCGACGGGCGTCCGTTTATGTAGACCAGTATACCGGTGAGGTAAAGGGCAGGCACGAGCGTGCGCCGTTCTTCCTCACCATGTTTAAGCTGCATCGCTGGCTGCTGGACGGAATGAAACCGGACGGCGGAATATTTTGGGGCAAGATGATTGTAGGGGTCAGTACGCTGATGTTCGTATTCGTGCTCATATCGGGCATTGTCATCTGGTGGCCCCGCACAAAGAAAGCGCTGAAGAACAGCCTGAAGATTGCCGTCGGTAAAGGCCGGCGCCGCTTTTGGTACGATTTGCACGTGGCGGGCGGTATGTATGCGCTTGTATTGCTTTTGGCAATGGCTCTGACCGGACTGACATGGTCTTTCTCGTGGTATCGCGCGGGCTTTTATAAGGTGTTCGGAGTAGAGATGAAACAAAGGGCGGGGCATGGTGCGCTGCAAACGGTTCACGGCACACCGCAAACGGCTCACGGCACACTGCAAACGGCTCATGGTACACCGCAAACGGCTCACGGTGGCAAGTCCGGGCGTAACTCTTCCGAAGAAGGTCGTGGAAACCGGGAGCATACCTCGCCATATGCTTGCTGGCAGCAAGTGTACGAGGAACTGAAAGCGCGTAATGCCGGCTATAAGCAGATTACAGTTTCCAACGGCTCTGCCAGCGTCTCTTTTGAGCGTTTCGGCAATCAGCGGGCTGCCGACCGTTATGCCTTTAATCCGCAGGACGGCGAAATCACCGAAGTTACCTTATATAAGGACACCGACGCTTCGGGCAAGATGCGCGGCTGGATATACTCCGTACATGTGGGCAGTTGGGGCGGCATGTTCACCCGGATACTGACGTTCATTGCCGCACTATTGGGCGGCACACTTCCGCTGACGGGTTATTATCTGTGGCTGCGGCGTATCCGCTTGATATAACTTAATACTTACTTATGACTTACTTAAGTAAGTGTTGAAATTTAATTTATAGCAAGAATAATCTAAGCTTGAAAGATTTTTAGTTTTCAGCTTGAAGGATTTTTAGCTTTCAGCCTGAAAGGCTCTTATCTCTAAGCCCGGGGTAACACCCCGGGAATAAATGTTCGTGGTATTCTGCGCCCTGTAAGGGCAAAAGTACTCCCGGGGTGTTGCCCCGGGCTATAAGATAAACAGGCTTTCAGCCTTAGGTTACGCTATATCCTCGTTACTGCTATAAACTAAATTTCAACACTTATTTATGACTTATTTATGACTTACTTATGACTTACTTGTTCAGTCTTAGTAGTTTGTATCTTGCTTGTTCAGTCTTAATAGTTTGTATCTTACTTATTTAGTCTTAATAATTTGTATCTCTTTTCCTTCCATGCGTATGCACCCTTCGCCGGCAAGCTCGGACAGCGCCCGTGCCAGTGAAGGACGTGCCACGCCGAGTATCTGCGCCACTTCCTGCTGGTTGAGTATGGAGCCGTGCATGCGCAGATAGTTCAGCAGACGCGATTTGAGGCTTTGCAGGGCAAAGGCATTCAGCTTTTTGGAAAGGAACAGGGTTCTGTCCGATACCAGCCTTAAAAAGTTGTGCATCGCTACGGGATATTGGTGCAGGAAGTCCAGAAAGGCGTTTTTGTTTACGACAAGGATTCCACATTCTTCTATCGCTTCGATATTGACAGGGAAGCGGTTCTCTGATGAAAAGACGAATGCGGGAGCAAGCAGTTGCGGGGCTTTCAGGGTCTCGATGGTCAGTTGCTTACCTTCCGCATTAACCATTTGCGTACGTACCTTGCCGCTGCACAGGATAAACAGGGAACGGTACACTTCTCCCTGCATGGCTATGAAGTCGGACGGCTTGTACAGTCGGCACGCATGCTCGGGGGCGAGGATAAGGGGTAATAATTCATCTTCCGTGGTTCCCTGGAAGGGCGGCATTTTCAGTAGCGGATATATTTCCATTCTCTTTTTGTTTTTTTGTAGTTTGGTGTAACATACGTGACAGTTTACGCAAGTGCGAATCCCCATCTTTGCACAAAGATAGTGAAACACTTTCTTTATAGGAAACCAAACGACGGGGAAAGTGTTGACAGAAAGTAGGTATAAACTTCTAAATGAATAAGAAAATGGAAATGAACATGTTTTGTTATCAATGCCAGGAAACAGCCAAAGGAGTAGGCTGTATGCTGAAAGGTGTGTGCGGAAAAGAAAGCCATACGGCGCAGGCCATGGATTTGCTGCTGTTTGTGGTCAGAGGCGTTTCGGTGGTGACCGATGCCTTGCGTAAAGCCGGATGCCCCGTGCCCGGAGAGGCCGATGTATTTGTGGTGGATGCCCTGTTCTCCACGATTACGAATGCCAATTTCGATGATGAAAGCATCCTGCAGCGGGTGGACAAGGGGCTTGCCCTGCGCAACCGCTTGATGGATGAAGCCAAGCGTAACAATGTATTTTTGCCGGAAGTGGACGAACTCTCCTGGCAGGGAACACGCGCCGATTACGCGGAAAAGGCGAAGTCGGTAGGCGTGTTGCGTGAACCCGACGAGGATCTCCGTTCGCTGAAAGAACTGCTGACGTACGGTTTGAAAGGTATGGCGGCCTATTTGGAACATGCCATGCGTTTGGGCTTCAACGACAATGATATTCATGTCTTTATGCAACACGCGTTGGCTACGATAGCCTGCCGCTCGCTTTCGGCGGACGAATGGACGCAGTTGGTGCTCGAAGCCGGCGGTTTCGGGGTAAAGACCATGGCGCTGCTGGACGAGGCGAATACGGGAACTTATGGAAATCCCGAAATCACCAAAGTGAATATTGGTGTCAAGAACCGTCCGGGCATCCTGATTAGCGGACATGACCTGAAAGACCTGGAAGAACTGTTGAAACAGACGGAAGGCACGGGCGTGGATGTATATACACACAGCGAGATGTTGCCGGCGCATTATTATCCCGCCTTTAAGAAGTACTCTCATTTTGTGGGCAACTACGGTAATGCCTGGTGGAAGCAACGTGAAGAGTTTACGGCTTTCAACGGCCCCATCCTGTTTACTACAAACTGTATCGTGCCGCCGCTGGCGAATGCCGTATATAAGGAAAGAATGTTTACCACCAACTCTACCGGGTATCCGGGCTGCAAGCATATCGAGAAGGACGCGACGGGCAGGAAAGATTTCTCCGAAATCATAGAGATGGCCAAACAGTGCCAACCGCCTACGGAGATTGAGCGCGGGGAGATTATCGGCGGTTTCGCCCATAACCAGGTTCTGCAACTGGCGGATAAGGTGGTGGATGCCGTAAAGAGCGGCGCGATTCGTCGCTTTATCGTAATGGCAGGGTGCGACGGACGTATGAAGAGCCGCGACTACTATACGGATTTCGCCAAATCATTGCCTCAGGACACTGTAATCCTTACGGCTGGTTGTGCCAAGTACCGCTATAACAAGCTCGGCCTGGGCGACATCAACGGCATTCCCCGCGTACTGGATGCCGGACAGTGTAACGACAGCTATTCTCTGGCGGTTATCGCCTTGAAGCTGAAAGAGGTGTTCCGGCTTAATGATATAAACGAGCTGCCTATTGTTTATAATATAGCCTGGTATGAACAGAAAGCCGTAATCGTATTGTTGGCGCTGTTGAGTTTGGGAGTGAAGGAAATACATTTAGGCCCTACTTTGCCTGCGTTCCTTTCTCCGAATGTGGCTAAGGTATTGGTGGATATGTTCCATATCGCGGGCATCGGCAGCGTGGAAGAGGACTTGAAGAAATTCGGGTTGGCTTCTTGAGCGGATAAGCCGATAGGGTAATAACGAGAGTGTGTCAAAACAAAACAAACGGTAAGCGTTTTTTTGTTTTGACACACTCTCAGCTTTTTAGTGACTCTCGTTCCGTAAAGAGAACGTTTTTCTTTACGCGAGATTGATTATCCTTCTGATTTCGGCCTCGGTTCCGCGGAACGGTCCGTGCGTTTGCAGCTTGATGGTGCACATGGCAGCGGCAAAGCAGCCCGCTTCCTGATAGGACGCGCCCTTGTTCCGCATATACAGATACCCCACCATATAGGTATCTCCGCAGCCTGTGGCATCCACTATTTGCAGGGCGGAGTAGGCGGGGATTTCGTGGAATTGTCCTTTGGCGTATATCAGCGAGCCTTTGTCTCCCAGTGTCAGCAATACCTCTTTCACGCCCCAGTCGGCAATGAGCAGGGCGGCTTCATGGGGTTCTTTGCATCCGGTGAGCACTTCCATTTCGGTTTCGTTGGCTTTTAATATATGGATATGCTTCAAGGCTTCTTTCTTTTCCGGCCAGTCCACGGGCAGCACCTTTTCATTATCCACCTTGCGCAGAAAGCCCTGAACGTCTACCGACAGCAGTCCTTTGCCCGACAGGTATTTGATGACGTCCAGCGAAAAGTCGTCAGCCAGCAGACTGCCCAAATGAATAATCCGGGCGTTGACGTCCCGCAAACCTTCCATTGTAAACGGATCGGCCTTTGCCGTGACACGTTGCGTACGTTCGTTCTGATTTTCTCCGTATATATTTTCAAAGCAGACGGAATGGGCGCTGGGCAGAGTTTTCACTTCGATGCCTTCTTTCCGTATATCTTCCGCTACGTTCATGTCGGCATCGGCCAGAGCCGTAACCAATAAAAAACCATTCGGGTCGAGATGCTTGATGGCATGCGCAAAATAGAAAGAAGTGCCGCCCGGCATGAATATCGTGTTCTTGGTGGTAACTATCTTGTCCTGTGTGATATAACCGATGCAGCATAAATCGTGTACACTCATTGTTCCCTGTTGTTTTTATTCGTTTATTTATTTGTAATTTTGCCGCAAAGGTAATGATTTATTGAGAAAAACAGTAATATTGATAACAACATCCGTAATCTGTATGTTGCTAAACTGAGGAAGTAAGCCTACATTTGCACAGGTTTAATGTAGTTTGAAGTATGAAGTCACGGAAAAAGAAAAAGATATATATGATAATAGGAATAATAACGGGTGTGATTATAGCGACAGGCGTGGCGGGTATTGTATTTGTCAACCGCCCGCAGTTTGGGAGACTGCCGCAGGGAGAACGGCTGGAGCGAATCAGAAAGTCGCCTCATTACAGGGACGGGCAGTTCCATAACCTGCATCCCACTGTGCAGATGACGGCAAAGAAAGGCCGTTTGGGCGCTTTATGGAGTTTTGTTTTCAAAAAAGAGGAAGGGCTTCGTCCACAAGAAGATGTTCCGGCCGTCAAGACGGACTTGAAAAGCATAGGACGGGACGAGAATGTGCTGGTGTGGTTCGGCCATTCTTCTTATTTTATCCAGGCGGACGGCAAGCGGATATTGGTAGACCCCGTTTTCTGTGCGGCCGCCCCGCTTTCTTTCCTTAACAAGCCGTTTAAGGGTACGGATATTTACAAGCCGGAAGATATGCCCGACATTGATTACCTGGTTATCACGCACGACCATTGGGACCATTTGGACTACGGCACGGTGATGCAATTGAAGGAGCGTACGGGTAAGGTCGTTTGTCCGCTGGGGGTGGGCGAGCATTTTGAATATTGGGGCTTCGACAAGTCGCGTTTGGTGGAACTGGACTGGTTTGAAGATGTCGGGCTCGATGAGGGCTTTCTTATTCACTGCCTGCCTTCCCGTCATTTCTCCGGACGTTTCCTGAAATCCAATCAGTCGCTTTGGGCTTCTTTCCTTATTGAAACTCCCTCGCAAAAGATTTATATGGGCGGAGACGGCGGATATGACACGCGTTTTGCCGAAATCGGTAAGAAATATCCGGGAATCGATCTTGCCATACTGGAGAACGGGCAGTATAATGAGGACTGGAAATATATCCATACCATGCCCGCTTATCTTGCGCAGGCAGCCGAAGATTTGAAAGCGGAGAAATACTTAACGGTTCATCACTCGAAGTTTGCCTTGGCAAGACACCGTTGGGATGAACCGTTAAGGAATGCCGTGAATCTGAAAGAGAAAGACTCACTGGATGTCCTGATGCCCGTAATAGGGGAGATTACTTATCTGAATTGAGTAGGGTGACCGGCATATGGACAACTGTCCTGTCAATTCTGCGCATATTTATATTCAGTCGGTGTCATCCCCGTTATCTTCTTGAACAGGCCGGTAAAATACTGCGTATTGGCATACCCTAATTTCTTGGCTACCGTGCCTACGGTATTCTCCTTGTCCAGCAACATTTTCTTTGCGATGTTGAGCCGCATTAGCTGGAAATACTCGTGAATACTTTTTCCGGTCTCAAACCTTAGCAAATCACCGAAATAACAGGGGGACAGGCGAAGGGCGTCCGCGCAATATTCCTCTGTGGGCAACACACCGCCTTCCAGCTTGCCGGACGAGATATATTCGCTCAGCAGCAACTTCGTTTTGTGCAGAATCGCCTTGTTGGCCTCACAACGGGTGATGAACTGGCGTTCGTTGAAACGTGCGCAATAATCCAGCAGCAACTCGATATAGCGTGAAATCAGCGTCTTGCTATGGCAATCTATGGAGTGCCGAAGCTCCTCTTCGATATTGCGGATACATTCTATGATTTTCATCTTTTCGCGCGATGACAGGTGCAGCGATTCGTTCAGCTTGTAAAAAAAGAAGGAGTACTCCTTGATGTGGCTTCCCAATGCAGTGTGCGCTATCAGCTCCGGATGAAAAGCCAGCAGCAGGCCTTTTTGAGTAAGTATATTGTTTATACCCAGCTTTATGGATTCGCCCGGCGTACGGAATATCAGTGTGGCGTTGGAGTAGTCGTAGTATTTGCGTCCGTACGTAAGCTCCCCGGCTTCTCCTTCCATCAGAATAATCGTATAGAAATCACACCGGATGGTGCGCTGCTCCAGGTTGGCTTTGGATAAGTCGATGACACTCACCAGCGGATGCAGCGTCTTGCAGCCCATACAACAATTACATTGATGTACAGTCTCTATATTCAGTATCTCTTTTTTCATAAGGACAATCTTATCCGCATCCTTTATATTTGTAGTTTTCTGTATTCGCCGGGTGTATACCCCACGTTCTTCTTGAAGATGCGATTGAAATGCTGCGAATATTGGAATCCCAGCTCATAGGCAATCTGGCTGACCGTCTTTTCCGTCCCGGCAATCATCTCTTTGGCTAAATCTATCATTCTGGTCTGAATGTATTCCTGCGCGCTTTTTCCGGTTTCTTTCTTTATCAGATCGCCGAAATAGTTGGGTGACAGGAATACTTTGTCGGCGAAGTATTTTACGGAAGGCAGCCCGTCCGTTTGCGGTTTGTCGCTTTGGAAATAATCGTCGAGCAAGGCTTCGAATTTCACCAGCACGCTCTTGTTGCTTTCCGAACGGGTGATGAACTGCCTTTCGTAGAAGCGCATGCAGTAATCCAGCAGCAGTTCGATGTTCCGCGAAATCAGACGTTTGCTGTGCTTGTCGATCGGGTGCTGGAGCTCCATTTCTATTTTCTCCAGACAATCCATGAATATGCCTTTTTCTTCCTCGGATAGGTGCAGGGCTTCGGCCGAGGCGTACGAAAAGAATGAGTACTGCTTGATGTCCTGTCCCAAAGAAGTTCCTTTAATCAGGTCGGGATGGAACAAAAGGCCGTGGGCGCTCGGCTTCACTCCCTGCTGCATCTCCGTTTCCACCACCTGTCCCGGAGCAAAGCTGGTGACCGTCCCTTCCTGGTAATCATAAATCTGCCTGCCGTAGCGGATGTCCCCGCATTTTACTTTTTTCAGAAAGAGCGCGTATATTCCGTAGTTCATCGTAAAATGTGTAGGGAACTTGGTGGCTTCCGACAGGTCTACCACGCTCACCAGCGGATGCAGGGTTTCAAGTCCGAAGAATTGGTTGTATTGGTCTACTGTGTCCAGTTTTATAACTTCTTTCATAAGGTATCGTTTTTAGTCCTGCACAAATGTAAAGAATAAAATCATACGTAGTACACCGCTTCGCGCAGAATCAGTAATTAGGTTACAAATGTCCGTAATTCGTTCACACGGGTGCGGTTGTCATTCGGTTACATTTGCAGTGTAATTTATTAATAGCTGGTTATATGACACTTAATGATTTTTTGGAATATGTAAAGACACGAAAGGCTCTCGATACGGAAGAGATACATCACTTTATGGACGAAATGAGTAATGAGGCGAGACGTGTTACATTTAAATTGAATACTTCCTATTATGCTCCGGACGAGGTGAGGGCGTTGCTCTCCGAACTTTTCGGAAAGCCCGTGCCGCCCTCGCTTCGCGTGTTCCCGCCGTTCTATACGGATTTCGGAAAGAATATTGAAATCGGTGATAACGTATTTATCAATGCCTGCTGCCATTTTCAAGACCATGGCGGGGTTACGTTGGGAGACGGCTGCCAGATAGGGCATAATGTGGTTTTTGCAACCCTCGACCACGGGCTTGCGCCCGAAGACCGTCATACCACATATCCTGCGCCTATCGTGCTTGGCAGGAATGTGTGGGTAGGTTCAAATTCCACTATTCTGCAAGGCGTGACGATTGGTGACAATGCGGTGGTGGCAGCCGGCGCGGTGGTGACGAAAGATGTTCCGGCGGATGCAATCGTAGGGGGAGTGCCTGCGAAAATTATGAAATATATCTGCTAAATCCTATCCGCCCGCTATTCCGTATGGACGGGACTGTGTGAAAGGCGGGAGAGGTGGTATAAACTGTTTACGGATGAAAACACACTGTGCGTCCGGCGTAAACGCATGATACGTTGAGGCGAAACGCATAGTGTGTTTCGCTTAAACGGACTGTCTGTTTCCGAACGGTGAAAGGAGAAGAATTCTATTGAATGAATTTTTTTCTTTATCAATCACGGTAAGCCATGTGGCGGTTGCCGTGAATTACCGGGGGAGATTTGTATAAAGAAAAAGCCCTGAAACTTATTGAGTTTCAGGGCTTTATTTCTAATTCTGCGGTGCGTACGGGACTCGAACCCGTGACCCCATGCGTGACAGGCATGTATTCTAACCAACTGAACTAACGCACCAGAATTTCATTTTATCATTGCTA
>NZ_MNQO01000005.1:0-401 GCF_001915465.1 Bacteroides sp. 44_46
GGTTTACAACTACTTGACATTGTATAGGCTTGCCTACTTCAATCTCGTTTTCATCGTAATAGTGAATGGCTTGTCCGTATATCTCTCCGTCTGAAAAGCCGTTGCAACCGCTTTTCTGCACATAGTTCAGAATGTATGTGACACAATCGTCTATGTTCTTGGCTGGGTTGCGGTAGCTTTTGGCGAATAGTTCATCTTTCGCTGCTCTCTGCTCCAAAAACATCTGTATGGTTCGTTTGAAATGGTCTGTTCCTTTCATAATCTCAAATTTTAGTCGGGTTGTCGCTCAAATAAAGTATCTCGCAATCTTCCACTTCTGTGGGAAGTCCGAAAAGGGGGTAATGGGTGAAATAAGGCTGTGCGTTCCCTTCTTCATCTGTGAGGGGTGAAACATCTTGTAC
>NZ_MNQO01000005.1:493-5631 GCF_001915465.1 Bacteroides sp. 44_46
TTCCTTGTTGAGTTCGTGGTATAGCCTTCTTAGGGTTGAATGGTTGCCGTTGATGTAGGTTTCCACCATATACTCAAAGATGTTGTCCACCTCGTAAAACCTGCATTGCTGCGCTGCTGTTCTGCTGTATCTTCTTGCCATATCCTTATTTGTTAAATAGTTAATAACCAAATGAAAAAGCCGATTGCCGCCATTACTGAAAATAGGGAGATTAGGATGCCGAACATGATGCTCAACATGCCGAATAGGATTTCTCCTATGATACCTACTACCAAACCGCCAGCACAAAAGGCTATGTTTGATGTTGCCGTTACTACTGCGGATAATGCTTTCCACAATACCTTTCCGATGTCACTCAATATCATTCTCATATTTTCCGATTTTAGATTGTTGATTACCTTGTTCGGATTTGGAGTGGGCTGTTTCTTTTTCTTTTCGCCTCTCTGTATGTCCGATGTTTTCTTGTGACGTCTTCCGACCGCATTGGTCGTTTTCGTTTCGGGGGCTTCTCAAAGGTTAGGGAGTAGGATTAGCAAATTTTTTAGACAAAATACTACCCCTGAAAGGGCGTGGAGATTTTTCGACAAAAAATTTGAGTTCCTAATCCCGTCTTTACCTTTGCCCCAAGCAACGAAAATGACACCTGATGCCGTCCTGGATGGCGGCATGGAAACAGAGGCATACGCATAGAGAGGCGGAAAGGAAAAGGGAACAGAGGTATTGGCGTGCAGCGCCATGTAGATGGATTAAGGGCGGTGCTACAACTAAGGGGAAAGTCGGCTTTCCGACCGCCGTGTGGAAGTCCTGTAACCGTCATTGTCATGCGTGCATGGCTTGCGGTTACTGGTGTTCCTCCGGTGGTACATTGTCGTAAAACGGGATTGTCTGCTGTTGCTTTGTCTGCAATGGAAGGCAAACTGGTTTTACGACACGGGGTATTGTAGCCGAAAATGGTCACAAGAACAGATCCACGCTTGGCGTGTCCTGTAGAAGTGGCATTTTCGGCTACTTGTATATGAATGAAATAATGGTTGTAAGAACGGTTTTGACAGTTTTTAGTACAAGCATATAAAAGAAGTGCCCACGGCGATGGCAGTGTCATTTATAACATTGTGGTCGCTGTGGGCTTTTCTTTTGCTTGTGCTGTTTCTGAAATCGGCTTTTGCGCATCAGGCAGAAGCGGTTTTCAGAAGGGATATGGAATAATGTGGCTAAACTTTTTTAGATATTCAGTTGTAATATAAGATATGTCACTTTTCATTTGTGGAATGTTTGGTTAGCTATGGTTCTGCTTTTAAATTAAATAAAGCTGAAAAGCAGAATATCTACAGGAAACAGACGTAAGATGACTGCTTGTATCATAAGCAAAAAAAGAAAGGGGGCTTGCGTTATCAGTCTGAACATTGCTTAGGAGTGAAGCCAACTTTTTTCTATGCTTATGCAATATAGTAGTAGGAACATGGTCGTCAATTAATTGATGATGATGCTCTTACGGTTCAAGTAGATCTTAGGGAAAACTTGTTTTTAGAGCTTCAAAAGCTGGGTTTTATTTCAATATATACCATTAAATTTCGTACTTTTGCATACGAAAAGTTTGAAGGTTACGCAACGTACAGAAAGATAAAGTAGCTGATAATTAATTCGTAACCTATTACTGCTATGAGTTGGTAACTGTAATTTATTTTCAATCACTTAAACATTTTGTAATTTTATATGACGACATATAAACAACCAGAGAAAGATAAATCCCGTATCTTATTATGGAATCATGCTGTAGAATCGCTGACTTCTCTCAGGGATAGTAATCGCATCTTGAATACAACCTATATGGAGCATTTGTGGCTGTATTGTCAGCAGCAATTAAATGAAAAACTAGATATTGAAGCTTTTATTCAGTGGAAGCAATATGCAGATATTTGTTACCAGACCAAGAAGCCGGAAGAACTCAAAATCGCTTTCTTCTGCGGTAATGAACCAGAGAATGATGTAAAACATTTGCTTGGGTTAGGTGTAAGAATAGAGAATATTTATGCTTTTGAATGTGATTCAAATTTGTTTAATCAGGCTGTAAAATCACTCCATAATACATATCCTTTACTAAAAATTTACAAGGGTAAGATTGAAGTCTTTGCAGAATTACAGAATACGAAATTTGATATTGTTTATCTTGATTTTACTGGGAGTTTATTTAAAGAATATAAGGTCGTATTAAAAATGTTGGACTTGAATGCTCTCAATGATATGAGTATTCTTGCTGTCAATACAACATATCCAGATAAGACTGAAGAGAATATTGATATACTTACCAATTTTTTCTATAATG
The DNA here is from genome assembly GCF_001915465.1 of Bacteroides sp. 44_46. Taxonomy (NCBI): domain Bacteria; kingdom Pseudomonadati; phylum Bacteroidota; class Bacteroidia; order Bacteroidales; family Bacteroidaceae; genus Bacteroides; species Bacteroides sp. 44_46. The sequence continues at coordinate 2,817 of NZ_MNQO01000005.1, forward strand.
ATACTTTTTTCGAATCGTCTGTTCTGACAAGCAATGATACTGAGGAGGAAAATAGTAAGGTTCAAAGAGTGGAAGGCTGTGATGCGATGGGTATCGATATTGAAAATTTAAGGTCAATTATTGATATGAATTTTGAAAATGCATATTCTGCATTTCAAACAGCTTTAATAATTGATTATGCCAATAGACATAAACCTGCGTATGAAGTATTTAAGCAAGATATGCTTTCAAAAAGACTAATCAATAGTAAAGTAATAGCCAAAAAGGAGGAGCTTTTTCGTAAATTTCATGATGTGCTTATTCAAGAGGCTTTTATGGATGCCCAACGTTTTCCCTCTAGTCAATATTTAGAAGATGAATTTATTGAAAAACTTAGTAATGGAACCAAAAGATCTCGGCTAGAGTGTATGAAAATAGCAGAGGTTTTCTTGCAGTCTCCATATAGCCATTCATCACCTGATTGGAATAAAATAAAGGAACATATAAAGCATGGTTCCAGTAGTGATAATGATATTGATGATGAATATATAGATGTAGATTTTAAACAAGTTGTGACACCTGAGGTCAATCAGGTGATTTCAGAGATTAATAACTGGTTCTATGGGCAATGTCGTTTTTGTGATGTACCAATGGCGCATCTTTGGCTTGAATTACTTTTGTTTCATTATGGACACCCATATCATACAAATATTGGTAATCATAAACGCTATTCGTATACAGCGAAAAAAAGAAAAATGTGCTTAGATATATTTACATTAGATAAATGTCGTGCCCTCTATGACTGGATTCCGATGCTTGAGTACTTTATTTATGATATGCAGGATAATAACCGACAGATGATTACGCGAATGTGTATTGATGCAATTGGTAAGCAGCTTTTGCATATTGTTGATGAGATTTTTGAGGGTTCTGCATTGGTTGGCATTAATGACTTTGAATGGTCAATCAATAAAGAACTCCCCAATAGAGAAGAAATATCCGTTAAAAAGAATCAAAAAAATATTTTTTTACGTATGATAAAGACTCTTAGGGATAAATTTAGAAAAATCAGAATATTTTAATCTCAACATTAATGTATGAAAATGTGCGTTATAAAGTTATGCAGTGTGTATCTTTTGTCTCAGATTGGCATAATGTATTGGGATTAAACTGCTTTAGAACAAAAAACAAGAAGTTTATTAAGAGCCAAAAGTTACAAAGTATATATTTCTGATTAAGAGATTTCTTTTGTATTGTTTTTATTAATATACTGAATAGTTACTTTTATAAATATAATAATAACCTGCAACTTTGCGAGTCATTGTCGTAAGAAACATAATTTATCATTTGTCTTAAGATACTTATTTAACCAATCAATGGGAATAATTGGAAATTGCGATGAGATACTATAATATACAAAAGTTTCGGTAACGAATGCTCCTTGTACAGAATAATTGGAATAGTCACATTCAAACTCCTTACTAACATCATATAGATGTTTTTGAATCCAATCTACCTTAAATGATAATTTATCATTATAACCATTTTCCTCTACAAATTTGGAATTATCTGCTGCAAAAGATTGAAGATGATATTTTGTTTTTATGTGTTTAGCATCAATTACGTAGATTATTTGAGTTGATTTATTTATGACAATAAAATCAATTTCACCTACCCGAGAATTGGGAAATCTTGTGGATCCAATATACGCAATGGACTTTTCTAATGAAATATTATTAATAGACTTTTTATTTCTTAGAAATGGATATTTATCCCGTTCGAATATTTTAGCGGCTAAATCTTCTAACCACTTATCATGCTCTTGAAATAATTTCTTTGTAAAATTTTTTATTAATTGGTTAGACCTCCATTCTGAAGGCAATTCTTTAAAAGGTAATAAGTTTCCGCAAATTTCCTCCATAGCTTCTTGAAACATATACGGAGCAATGAAGTATTCTTTTTCTCCATCAATATTAAATTCCAATATTGGTCTATATCGTGTTCTTAAATCCTTATTATAAGGTTTCTTAATAGCAGTGACTATGTCAGAATTATTTGAAGAAAATAGTAGTCCTTGCAAAAAAGAATTATTAAAATGTTCTATAAATAACTGTGATATATTTATAATTCGAAGAATTTGCAGTTTTTCCGGAATATACCCTTCTATAATCTCTTTGAATTCACTAAAAGAAATGTCGTTAAGACAAATGTCTACTAATTGTGTATTGCATACTATGTCAAAAAGTTTGTCTGTAATATCTCCAAATGCATTGTATAGTTCATCTCTAAAATCACTCAATAAATTAGAAGTAAAACAATGCTTCCGGAATAAACTTTTTTTCTGATTAGTTTGATTAAGTAAGGTATGAGCCTTTACTAACGGATTGTCTACATAAGTCAAAGCAAACGAATACTCACTGCGTTCTAATTGAAAAATGCACTTTTCATTCATTATCTGAACAGCTCTTTGCTGCGCAAAAATATCAATCATTTTGGTGATAAAGAATATATCAGACAAATCAAATTTATTAATATCTATTATCGGTGTGGCTTGAGAAGATAGTTTTAACTTAGGTATAAGCATAAAGACATATCGGCACATTTGCATCAATATGAAAGTATTCTCTGATCGTTGTTTTTCTGTTGCCAAATTAGAATATAACAGTATAAATTGAAACAAATCTTGCGGATTCTGATATCTATCCAAAAAAATAATAAAATCTTGCACTAGTGTTTCAATACATAAATCACATATGTCGATAACAGTACATTTGTCGACTACTATATTTTGCGAATATTTGTTGTTTATTTGTTCTAAGCACTGTCTGTAATACTT
>NZ_MNQO01000010.1:0-43091 GCF_001915465.1 Bacteroides sp. 44_46
TGAAAATAAGAAAATTATGATAGCTAAGGTACGTCATTATGAATATGCTGATATTCTTGACACTTATGCGGAGTTTGAGAAGTTGTCGCGTACAGTAAAAATCATGGATACGGTGAGGTTGATGAAGAAAGTAGTACCGGAGTTTAAATCGAAGAACTCACCGCGGTTTGAGGTTCTAGATAAAGAATTAGAATAATCTATAACACTAACATAAATCAACAATGGATATGAAAGATTTAAAGATTGCTGTTGCAGGTACCGGATATGTTGGTCTTAGTATAGCAACACTTTTGTCGCAGCATCACCAGGTGACGGCAGTCGATGTGATTCCCGAGAAAGTAGATATGCTTAATCGTAAACAATCACCTATTCAGGATGAGTATATAGAGAAATATTTGTCCGAAAAGGCATTGAATCTAACTGCTACGCTTGACGGTGCTCAAGCATACAGTGATGCGGATTTTGTAGTCATAGCAGCTCCTACTAATTATGATCCGGTGAAGAATTATTTTGATACTCATCATATAGAAGATGTCATAGATCTTGTTTTAAGTGTCAATCCTGATGCTGTGATGGTAATCAAGTCTACTATTCCTGTAGGATATTGTCGGGGACTTTATTTGAAATATGCCCGTAAAGGAGTAAGGAAGTTTAATTTGCTTTTTTCTCCGGAGTTTCTTCGTGAGAGTATGGCTCTTTATGATAATTTATATCCAAGTCGTATTATTGTTGGTTATCCAAAATTAATAGAGAGCGAACAATTTAAAGAGGAAAATGAAGCAATCAAGGCTGTTGCGGATATTCCTGCCCTAGAGAAGTCTGCACGTACTTTTGCCGCTTTGCTTCAGGAAGGAGCAATTAAGGAAGATATTCCTACCCTTTTTATGGGTTTGAAGGAGGCGGAAGCTGTTAAACTGTTTGCTAATACCTATCTTGCTTTACGGGTATCTTACTTTAATGAACTTGATACTTACGCAGAGGTCAAAGGCCTGGATTCTGCAGCTATCATCCAAGGCATAGGACTCGATCCTCGCATTGGCACACACTATAATAACCCTTCATTTGGTTACGGTGGCTACTGTTTGCCAAAGGACACCAAACAGCTTCTTGCCAATTACGAGAGCGTGCCCCAAAATATGATGACAGCTATCGTTGAATCAAATCGTACTCGAAAGGATTACATTGCAGATGCAGTTCTTCGCAAAGCTGGTTGGTATGCATATAGCACAGACAATGAATTTGAGGCAGGGAAAAAGTCTGTTACCATTGGTGTTTATCGACTCACAATGAAGAGTAATTCCGATAATTTCCGCCAGAGCGCTATTCAGGGCATCATGAAGCGTATCAAGGCAAAGGGTGCAAATGTTGTAATTTTCGAGCCAACTCTTGCTGATGGAGAAACATTCTTCGGTTCATTGGTTGTAAATGACCTTACTAAGTTCAAAGTTTTGTCAAACGCAATCATCGCTAATCGTTTTGATGATTGTTTAGCAGATGTAGAAGAGAAGCTTTACACACGTGATATTTTCCGTCGCGACTAAGTATTTGCTGATAGGATGAACATATTAAATTGATACAATAATGGAACTCCGTACAGACTATTCAAATGTCAGTTTCCAGAATAATGGAAAACTGAAGTTACTCATTATCGTGGGTACTCGTCCTGAGATTATCCGCCTTGCAGCCGTCATTAACAAAACTCGTCAGTACTTTGACGTTATCCTTGCCCATACAGGACAGAACTATGACTACAACCTCAATGGCGTATTTTTCAAAGATCTAAATCTCAAGGAACCAGAGGTTTATATGGATGTAGTAGGTGATGACTTAGGCTCAACCTGTGGCAACATCATCAACGCAAGCTATAAGCTTATGGTAGCCACCAAGCCAGATGCTGTTCTTGTCCTTGGTGATACCAACTCTTGCTTGAGCGTTATTGGAGCAAAACGTCTTCACATTCCCATCTTCCACATGGAAGCAGGTAACCGTTGCAAGGACGAATGTCTCCCCGAAGAGACCAACAGAAGAATCGTGGACATCATTTCAGATGTCAACCTCGCCTATTCAGAGCATGCAAGAAGATACCTTGCAGAGTGCGGACTCCCTCGAGAGCGCACTTATGTTACAGGCTCACCGATGGCAGAGGTACTACATCAGAACCTTGCCGAGATTGAAGCATCTGACGTTCACAAGCGTCTTGGATTGGAAAAGGGCAAATACATTCTCCTCTCTGCTCACCGTGAAGAGAATATTGACACCGAGAAAAACTTTCTCTCGCTCTTCAACGCTATTAATACTATGGCAGAGAAATATGATATGCCTATCCTCTACAGTTGCCACCCACGCTCGCGCAATCGCCTTGCAGCTTCGGGCTTCCAGCTTGACCCACGTGTACAGGTACAGCAACCTCTTGGCTTCCATGACTACAACTGCCTCCAGATGAACGCCTTTGCTGTGGTTTCAGACTCAGGTACACTTCCAGAGGAGAGTAGCTTCTTTACTAGCGTTGGCCATCCATTCCCAGCAGTCTGCATCCGTACCTCTACCGAACGTCCAGAGTCACTTGATAAAGCAGGCTTCATTCTCTCTGGTATCGATACCAAAGGTCTTCTCCAGTCGGTCGATACAGCAGTAGAACTCGTCAAGAATGATGACTATGGTACACCAGTTCCTAACTATACAGATGAAAATGTCTCAACCAAAGTTGTCAAGATTATCCAATCATATGTTGGAGTAGTCAACAAGATGGTTTGGCGTAAAGAAATTTAAGAATCATGAAAGTTTTAGTTACAGGCGCAAAGGGCTTCGTGGGTAAGAACCTTTGCGCTCAGCTTAATAATATAAAGACCGGTAAGGCCAAGTGTTACGGCGACCTTGTCATTGACGAAGTATTCGAGTATGACCTAGACTCTACTTCCGAGCAACTCGACCAGTGGTCCCGAGAATGCAACTTCGTCTTTAATCTCGCTGGTGTCAACCGTCCTCAAGAACCAAAGGAGTTCATGGAGGGCAACTTCGGCTTTGCCACAGTTCTTCTGAACACCCTCAAGAAATACAAGAACAATTGTCCAGTGATGATTAGCAGCTCTATCCAAGCCACCCTCGCAGGACGCTTCGGCACTAGCGAGTATGGTAAGAGCAAGAAGGCTGGTGAGGAACTCATGTTCCAGTATGGCGAAGATACAGGCGCTAAGGTGCTTGTATATCGTTTCCCGAACCTCTATGGTAAGTGGTGCCGTCCTAATTACAACTCAGCTGTTGCTACTTTTTGTAACAATATTGCTAATGACCTTCCTATCACCGTCAATGACCCAACCGTAGATATGGAGCTCCTCTACATCGATGACCTTGTAGAGGAAATGATTTGTGCTCTCAAAGGTGAAGAACACCATTGTGAGTTCGATGGCGTTGAGACAGTCCTTACTGCTGATGGCCGTTATTGTACAGCCCCAATTACCCATCACGTCAAGCTCGGAGAAATCGTTGACCTGCTTTACAAGTTTCGCGATATGCCTCAGACCCTCATGATTCCTGAAATGCCGGCTGATTCATTCGCAAAACGCCTCTACAGCACCTATCTTAGTTATCTACCTAAGGACAAGGCCGTCTTCAATCTCAAAATGAACGTAGATAACCGTGGCTCCTTCACCGAACTTGTTCACACTCTCAATTGTGGTCAGGTCAGTATCAACATCTCTAAACCAGGAATCACTAAGGGGGAACACTGGCACCACACTAAGTGGGAACAATTCATCGTAGTCAGCGGTCATGGATTGATTCAGATGCGTAACGAAGCTAATCTCGATGCACCAATCCTTGAATACGAAGTTTCTGGTGATAAGATCCAAAGCGTCATCATGCTTCCAGGTTACACCCACAACATCATCAACCTCTCGGACACCCAAGACCTCGTCACTGTTATGTACTGCAATGAGATTTTTAATCCAGAAAGACCAGATACTTTTTTTGATCCAGTGGGCAAAGACTAAAAGATACAATTCAACAACAAATTATAAATAGTTATTAATTATGAATATTTTTACTGGTAAAACCCTTATGATTACCGGTGGCACAGGATCATTCGGTAATGCAGTCCTCAATCGATTTCTTAAGACTGACATCGCAGAAATCCGAATTTTCTCACGTGATGAGAAGAAGCAGGATGATATGCGTCATGAGTATCAGGCTAAGATGCCGGAGGTGGCCCATAAGATCAAGTTCTTCATCGGTGACGTCCGCAACCTCCAGTCGTGCAAGAACGCCATGCCTGGTGTTGATTACATTTTCCATGCAGCTGCATTGAAGCAGGTTCCCTCTTGCGAGTTCTTCCCTATGGAGGCTGTTAAGACCAATGTGATTGGTACTGACAACGTACTTACCGCAGCTATCGAAGCAGGCGTGAAAGCAGTTATCTGCCTCTCAACTGACAAGGCTGCTTATCCTATTAATGCTATGGGCATTACCAAGGCCATCGAGGAGAAGATCGCCGTTGCTAAGTCACGTTACTCAGGTAGCACCAAGATCTGCTGCACCCGTTATGGCAACGTCATGTGTTCTCGTGGTTCAGTTATTCCTTTATGGATTGATCAAATCCGTCACGACAACCCAATCACCCTCACCGAGCCTAATATGACCCGCTTCATCATGTCGCTCGAAGAGGCTGTCGATCTCGTATTATTTGCCTTCGAACATGGTCAAAACGGTGATATCCTCGTTCAGAAGGCTCCAGCTTGTACCATCCAGACACAAGCTGAAGCTGTCTGCGAGCTCTTTGGTGGCAAGAAGGAGGATATTAAGGTCATTGGCATCCGCCATGGCGAGAAGATGTACGAAACTCTCCTCACCAACGAAGAATGCGCCAAGGCCGAGGATATGGGCGACTTTTATCGTGTACCAGCTGATAACCGTAGTTTGAACTATGACCAGTTCTTCACTGAGGGTGATGCCAAGCGTTGCGAGCTCTCTGAATTCAACTCTGACAACACCTGTCGTCTGAATCTTGAGGAGACCAAGGCAAAGATTGCTTCGTTGGAGTACATCCAAAACGAGTTGAACGAAGTTCTAAAGCTTGCAAAGTAAAATCCAATTTTGTCAGGATTTTGTCCAATAACTAAGTAGGCAACAGGTGTGAAGCTGCGGATCGAATCCGTTGCCTGCTACAAAATAACTCACAATGAACATCAAGATACAATGTAACCATTGTTTCGAGCCAATCACCATCTCCATAGAGGAATCTGACCTTGAATTTGAATCACTACCCTTTGATTGATTAATTTCATCTTCATTTGAAAATGTATTGTTTTTAATTAGGAGTAAATTCGCTGGGTTCATGAGCAAAGAAAACATGCAACAAGAATATGATATTAATCCAAAGTATTATTATGACGTTCAAAGTAAACTTCATTTTTACCATGACTTTTCGTGCCATATTCCCTTTGAAGACCAGTTTGACAGTGTTCAAAACAAATATATTAGAAGGATAGAATGCCTGTATAAGTGTCTGAGTGATGCCAGTCTTTTTGTTAGATATATAGAGGATGAAAACGAGTTGGACTATGTTTGCAGAAGAATAGATTTTATAAACGACTTTTTCCGTTCATTCGACTCAAATAACGCAATTATATTCTTCGTAAATGAGGATATTGCCAAAAGTAATCAAATTTCAAATCAATTCATAATAGTACCAAACAGAGGAAGTAAGACAATACATCATTTTTTATCATCAATTCCTTCGGCAGAAGAATTCTTTATTAAGAGTCTTAATCCTTCCCATAGCCAAAGACTATCTGCATTAGCTAGATACAAAAAGAAAAAACTATTAAAGAGAATCAGTAGATTCATGATTAGATTTGAGGCTCGTAAGCCAATATATAAACATTACAACTTGTATCAAAACAGAATACAGGACAGATAGAAGGGAAGTATTAATACAATTTATTATACTTCAGTTTTGAAATATTATCCATAATGGAAGAAAGTAGAGGGTCACGAATAGCAAAGAATACAATGTTCTTGTATGGACGAATGTTGCTATCAATGATAGTAACGTTATATACGTCAAGAGTGGTGCTTAACACACTTGGCGCGAGTGACTTTGGTATTTATAACGTAGTCACAGGATTTGTTGTGTCTTTTGGTTTCCTGAATAGTGCAATGCACACCTCGGTTCAGCGTTTTCTGACCGTTGAGATGAAGGAGAACAATCATGAGAGACTCAACCAGATATTCAGTATGGGGGTTACTATCCACCTCATCCTCGCTTTGGCTATGGTGATAATCGCAGAACCTATCGGATTGTATTTTGTGCAAACCAAGTTGGTTATTCCACTTGAGCGCATGGAGGCTGCATTGTGGATTTTTCATCTGTCTGTCATTGTTTTATTCTTCGGAATTATGAACGTTCCCTATAAGGCCTTGATTATTGCGAGGGAGAATATGGGAGCATTTGCAGCAATAAGTCTGATCGAAGTGTTTGCAAAGCTTGCTATTGCCATTGCTTTGGTTTATAGTATTTTGGACAAGCTCATTCTCTATGGTGTCTTGCTGATGATTGTAGCTGTTACAATCCAACTGTTCTATATGTGGTATTGTATATCGCATTATGAAGAAGGAAAGTATAAGCGATTTTGGAACAAAAAATTGTTTGGGGAAATGAGCAGCTTTGCGGGCTGGAACCTAATAGGTGTTTTTGCTGGCATTGTCTATAATCAAGGTGTAAATATCGTTCTTAATATTTTTGGTGGTCCGATAGTAAATGCGGCAAGAGCTATTGCCTTCCAAGTGAGTGGCGCTGCAAACCAATTGGTTACAAACTTTCAGTTGGCTACCAATCCACCAATCATGAAGGCATACGCAACAGGAGATAAGTCTGTATTCAGACTTCTGTCATCATCGTCCAAGCTTTCATACATATTGCTTCTATTCATTGTGATTCCTTTTTTGCTGGAATGTTCTTATGTGTTGAAACTCTGGTTGAAAGAAGTACCGGAATATTCTATTATGTTTGTGAGATTGGCTATGATTGATATCTTAGTCTGCTCATTGGCAGGACCACTTCATACGCTGATGCAGGCTACTGGGTCTATCAGAAAGTATCAGATAATTGTAAGTGGAGTCTTATTGATGAATCTCCCACTTTCATATCTTATGTTAAAAATAGGTATGAGCTTTGACTCTACATTTTATGTATCAATATCACTCTCTTCGATAGCATTGGTTATACGCTATTGCCTTTTGCGATCATACGTAGAATATAGCGTCAAAGAACTTGTATTGGATTTCACAATCCCAATTGTCATCTTGACGATAGTAAGCAATATTGTTCCTTTAGTTATTTACAATTATATGGAACAAGGACTATTTAGACTTCTTATCGTTTGTGTAACATCATGGACTTCCATCGCACTTGTATCTTGGATTTGTGTCTTAGATAAAAATGAGAAATCCCTTCTATTACGAATAATTAAAAGGTAAAAATGAAGATAGCTATTATTGCAGATAATCTGGGTAATAATGCGCCAGGATTAGTGTTTAGAAACATTCTGACAGGTCTGTCTGAAAAGATAGAGTTTGACATTATTACTTCTACTTTAGATTATCGGGCACCAAGGGAACATAGAGGAAGCGTTAACTATGTACCGCAGAAGAGAATTCCATCATGGAGGCTAAGAACATTTTTGTTTAATATATTTGGCTTCTATCATACACAGAAGAAGTGGGCAAAGGATATCCAAGGTATATTGAACTCCAAAGCGTATGACGTTGTTGTAAGCCTCATGTCGTCCGCTTTCTATGCATCCGTTATGGCTGCTGATATATTTGTATCTCATAGGAAAGTGAAGCATATCTGCTATTGTGTAGATGCAGTTCCAGCACCTTTCCCATGGGAAAAAGAGGGAATGTACACTTCTGCCATGAAACGTTGTGTGAGGAAGTATATGCAAAAGGTGAATGTCCTGTGCATGACCAACCAAGAAATGCTGACCTACGAGTTAGGGATTATCGGTAATCCCAATATAAAATCTGTGGTTCTGCCAAATCCATCAAAAGAGACATCGCTTCAAAAATTACCAATTGAAGATATTACACCTTCATTTGTCTATGCTGGTAAGATGTATGGTGTACGAAATCCAGATGCCCTACTTGATGGATTTAAGCTTTTCCTTAAGAATCATCCTTTAGCAAAGATGATTTTTGTAGGTTCGGGTAATTTGGATACATACATCAAAGAACATTATGCAGACTTATTGGATAGTATTGAATTTATCTCATATACAACGGATCTTGCCCAGATATATAAAAAGTGCGTTGCGTTGATTGATGTAAATGCAAACTTTGACAATGATGTTTTTTTGTCAAGTAAAGTCATTAGTTATCTGCCATACAATAGATTGATTATTTCAGAGTCTGGCAATGGAAGCCCTGTTCGTTCAATGTTTAAGACTTCACAAACTATATTGCATGTACATCATCGTGCAGAAGAATTTAATAACGCCATGGAGTCTTGCATAAATAACATTGGTTCAATAGATTATTCTGAAAGAGAGGAGTATCTAAAGCGGATGGATATAAATGCTGCTACAGATACATTCATTAATCAAATTTATGAAAATAATGAGAACTGAAAGTCTTATACTTAAGGTGTTATTGTGTTTTAATGTGTTTACACTTTTGATGTATATCATCACGCCATTAAGCATAAATTCTGGCTATCACTTTTTAAATATATTCTATGTTGCTCTAAATATATTTATGATGAAGCTTGGATTCCAGAAAGGACAAAATAAGACGTGCCATTTAGAGTCTCAACCAAGTCTTCAGATTACTCCGAAGACTTTTAATATTGTGCTTATATTTTATTTATGTACGTTTACCATCAGATACGCCTATATGTTGTATCTGCCTCCTCTTGATTTCAGTGCACTGATCAATCGAATTGCGATTGGAGTTGCCGATCCGCATATGGGACGTACATTCATGCACGGAGGTAGAACCATCCCTTGGACTGTCTATTTTATCACTTCGGTTATTGATTCTGTCTTCTTTATTTTCGCGCTGATTTGTTGGAAACAATTAAAGACAATAATAAAAATCCTTGTTGCTGTCCTTCTCGTATTTGAAGGCTTTTATTCAATGGGAACAGGAACTAATTTTGGTGTTATTATGCTCGTATCATGCGCTTGCTTAGCAATCATGATGCAGATACCTAATGAGACATTATCGACAGCGAAAATTACAAGACTCAGCATATTAGGCATATTTGCGCTTCTTTTTGTCGTTTCTATATTCTTCTACAATATGGAAGGTCGAAGTGGCGGTAGTTTTGAGGAACTTAAGGGAGGAGATTATCTAGCATTAGGATCTTCTGTTACTGTTGACACCAATGCATTTTTGGATATTCTTCCTTATAGATTTCAAATTTTGTTGCTTTATATCTTTAGCTACCTTACACAAGGCTATATGTTTTTGGAGAACATTTATTTGCTCGATTTCCATTGGGGAGGTTTTTTCGGCAATAATCCTGCTCTCCAGTCAATAGCTCAGGATTTCCTGTTCTTCAACCCTGAACTGGATAGTTATCAGATGCAGATGGAAAGGTTAGGAGTTGACTCATACGTTAATTGGCACTCATGTTATCTTTGGCTTGCAAATGACTTTACACTACTTTTCGTTCCTTTGGTTATATACTATATTGCCAAGTTTGCCAGTGTAGCTCTACGTATGTATAGGACAAGTCATGATTTAAGTTCTGGTATCGTATTCGTTGTTCTGGCTAATATGTTACTATTTTTGTTCGCGAACAATAACTACTTGTCATCAGTATTCTACTCTTTTATGTTTATTTTCCCATACTGGTACTTTAAAAAATATAAACAAATATAGCAATGGTAAATTATCTATATAAGTCGTACGCAATTTTCTGCAATAATAGCAATTTTTTAGAAAGGACTAAGATTAATTCTGTGTTCCGGCATATTATTCAGAGATTAACGAATATTATGGTTCCCTTTTGGTTTAACAGAACAGCAAATAATCCCCAATATAGAATAGACGCTACTCAGAAGACAGAAGGTCGAATTATTGCATCACTTACAACATTTCCTGCTCGTATTGATAATATATGGATTGTGATAGAGAGTATTCTGAGACAATCCCAAAAGCCGGATATGTTATTTCTATGGTTATCTAAAGAACAGTTTTCTTCAATTGACGTATTACCGAAACGATTACAAAATCTGCAAACTCGCGGACTTCAGATTCGATTGTGTGATGGCGATTTGCGCTCACATAAAAAGTATTATTATGTTTTAAGAGACTATCCGAATGATCATTTGATAACATTTGATGATGACTTGATTTATCCAACTAATACAATCTCTTCAATTATGGAGGCTGCTACAATGTATCCTGATTGCGTTGTAGGTAGGTATTCAAATCAAGTAGGAATAGACGACTCGGGGAATGTCCGATTTATTCGCAATAAAAATCGTGACGTCGCCTTTCAACCATCATGGTCAGTTTTCATTGGTAGCGGTGGAGGAACATTATTTCCTGCTGGCTTTTTGCCTGAAATTGCAAAGGACAAAGATACGTTTATGTCTATTTGTCGAACAGCAGATGATGTGTGGTTAAACTCTATGTGTCGCTATTCTGGCCACAGAATCGTTGCAATTATGAATAGGTGTCCATTGCTTGAGATTATCAATAAAAACAATTCAATTCTTGCTAGTATTAATTACGGAGAAGAAAACTATCGTCAGCAAATGGCAGTAAGAGAATATTGTATCGCCAATGGCAAAGACCCATTTGAACCTTTAATAGCAAAATAACTAATATGGAATCATTAAATAAGATTGTATCGAGAATAATTTCAAGATTCTTCCCAAGAATACATTTTTGTTTGGCATACTACCATCATCGTCATAAATGGCCGAATCTAACTTGTCCTAAAGATCTTTCTGAGTTGTGGATAAAGAGATTGTTGGATGGGCAAGTCAATCAGTACTATCAACTGGCAGATAAGTATTTGGTTCGCGAGTACGTGAAGAAGTGCGGGTATGCTGACACATTAACAAGCCTTGTGAACTGTTATTCTAAGGGAGATGAGTTAATCTATTCTGAATTACCCCAAAAATTTGCGCTCAAGGCTAATTGGGGTGCTGGTATGAATCTCATTTGTACGAAAAAATCTCAATATACAGAAAATGAACTGAGGAGCCAGATTGATAAATGGCTCGTATCTCCGAAGTTCGCTTTTTCAGAACGTCATTATAATCTGATTTCGAGAAAAGTTGTATGTGAGGAATTTATCGATGATGGTACCGGCGGATTCCCAATAGATTATAAGTTCATCTGCCTTAAAGGCGAAGTCAAGGCTATTCTTGTTTGCAATGATCGTGAATCTGGTCATGCTGATTATATTCCTTATGATGTCAACTGGAAGCCTTTGTTTGATTATTGCATTGCAAAGCATGATAAAAGCGAATTAGTAAGCAAGCCTGCCAATCTAACTCAAATGCTTGAATGTGCAAAAAAACTAGCATCTGGTATAGATATGGTTCGAGTAGATTTGTACTCTAACGGTAACAAAATTTGGTTTGGTGAAATGACTCTTACTCCTGATGGCTGTATCTTCCGCAGATGGACGCAAAAGGCCATCAATGAAATGGGAGAGTATTATAGAACACATTAATTCATAAATGTATGAAACAAAAGATTGCATAACTGATTAAGTCAAGCTACATCGAAAAAAAGTTATATTGGTATTATAGGTTAAACTGAATTTCAAAACTGGTATTTAAAAACTTTGGGGTTGTAGGGGACTTAGATGCTGAATTCAAGAAAATTAGAGCAGCCCACACATGTTTTGGCTAGTTCTATTTGCATCATTACGAATCTTTATTCGAGGTAGAACGCCGTTCATTCGTTTGTGAGGACGAACATGTCTATGTGGCAGATTTTATGAATACAGCAAATGTAAGAAGAATTCTCGGTGACAAGTGGGAAAACTATTAGGAGTTTGGAGAGTTTTTCGCTCGAAAAGCATGCTGCATTACCAATCCAATGGGGAATGGTGGACTCTATCCGGTTTGTTTGAGATCTCTGGCAGGCTGATAATAAAGCCTCTTGATGGTTCTTTGGGTAAGGGTATTCGGATCATAGAAAACACCTCTGACAAGGAGGTCTTAAAGCAAAGATTACAGACACAGAATATCTTAAAGGATTCATTGCAGAAGAGATTATCAAGTAAGACGAACGTATGGCTGTCTTGCATAAAGAATCAGTCAATACATTACGAATCCATACTATTTGTTTTGATGGAGATGTAACCGTATTCCATCCTTATATACGTATCGGCAGAGGAAAAAGTGTTGTAGATAATGCCGGAAGCGGTGGTGTATTTACCTCTTGTAATCCTGAAACAGGAGAAGTCTTGACAGTAGTCGATGAGTACGGGAACATTTATACCAATCGTCCTGACACCGGTTTCCCATTAATCGGCTTCATGGTACCTTACTGGAAAGAAGCTAACGAAATAGCAAAGAAACTGGCACTTCATAATACAGATATCCATTACGCAGGTTTGGACTTAGCCTTTACTGAAAACGGATGAGTATTGATAGATGGTAATCCTCGCGTACAATTCATTTTTCCAGATTTCAGAGCAAAAAGGATTCCGTTCTGAACTTCACGAGATATTAGAAAAATACGGAAAAGACTATAAGTCGAAATATTAATATGCAAAAACTTTGTGTAATATATAATACTGCTCCTCGCTATCGCGAGGCGGTATTTCGGGCAATCGACAAAGAGTATGATTGTGATTGGTACTTTGGTGAAACAAAGTCCGACATAAAGGAAATGGATACGTCGTTGTTGAAGAACGTGACGTATTACAAGACCTACGGTAATCCGCAGAAATGGTATTGGAAGCGAAACTATTTGTTTTTGCTTTTCAAGAGTGACTACAAGAACTATCTAATCCTGCCAGAGACTCGTTCTATGAGCGATTGGCTCTTTTTTGCATTGGCATACACTTTCTTTCCTAAGAAGCGCTTTTATTTGTGGACACACGGATGGTATGGCAAGGAAGGCGGCTTGGATGCAAAGATGAAGTTGTGGCTCTATCGCCATGCTTCAGGCACCTTCGTGTATGGTGATCGTGCAAAGCGTCTGCTCATTGAGCAAGGCATTTCCGAGGAGAAGCTCTTTGCTATCCATAACTCGCTGGATTACGATACCCAGAAGGCGCTTCGCGAGAGCATCCACCCTTCGGACATCTACAAGGATCACTTCCAAAATAATCTGCCTACTATTATCTTCATCGGTCGCCTGACCAAGGTGAAGAAGTTGGATATGTTGGTGGATGCGTTGGTTCGTCTCAGAAATAAGGATGAGAAGTACAATCTGGTGTTTGTGGGAGATGGTAGTGAGAGCGAAAGTCTAAAGTCTAAGGTCAAAGGTTTGGGGCTGGATAGTCAGGTGTGGTTCTATGGTGTATGCTATGACGAGAAGACCAATGCGGAACTCATCTACAATGCTGACCTGTGCGTGTCTCCTGGCAATGTGGGCTTGACGGCAATGCACTCTTTGGTTTTCGGTTGTCCCGTAATTACTCATAATTGCTTTGAGTGGCAGATGCCTGAATACGAAGCAATACAAGCGGGTGTAACCGGTGATTTCTTCACAATGGATGATACCGATGATTTGACAATGGTAATTAGCCGTTGGTTCGCAAGAAAAATGGATAGCCGAGAAGAGGTGCGTAAAGCTTGTTTCAACGAAATTGATTCCAACTGGAATCCATACTACCAGATGGATATAATCAAGAAAAATCTGAAGTTCTGATGACACTAAGTTATTTATATTCCAAGTTTTTCAAGAAGGTTCTTCGCGGAAAGTCTGTCTTGAACAGCCAGATTGACAAGACAGCTAAGATCTATTCCGGTACGGAGTTCTACGATTCCACAATAGGCCGTCATTCATACATTGGTTATGATAGTGAGGTTCATTCGTGCGATATAGGTTCTTTCTGTAGCATTGCCAATGGCTTTGTGGTAGGTGGAGCTAAGCATCCGTTGGATTGGGTAAGCAGCTCACCAATATTCTATAATGTAGGTGGCGGTACGGGTACTCATCTTGGCGATCTCGAGATCGAACCTCTCAAGCGTACAACTATTGGTCATGATGTTTGGATTGGCAATCGTGTGACCATCATGCAAGGTGTGACTATAGGAACAGGTGTTGCTATTGGTGCTGGAGCGATAGTAACTAAGGATGTACCACCGTATGCCGTTGTTGCTGGGTGTCCTGCTAAGGTGATAAAGTATCGTTTCGACGAAGAAACTATCCAAAAGTTGATGGTATCGGAGTGGTGGAATTTAGATGACGCAGTTCTAAAAGAAAAAGCAAGATTGGTATCAAATCCACAGGAATTTTTGAGAAGTTTTAGTAAGTAAGAATAAAGGAATGTCCGTCCGCACAAGTGATAGTGCAAACGATATGGTGTGATACCATCGGGCGGAACAAGGTTTATATTACCATTGTTTTATGAGAATACTTATTGTAACACAATATTATTACCCGGAACAGTTTCAGATCAATGAGATTGTTCCGGAACTGGTGAAGCGTGGGCACGAGGTAACTGTGCTTTGCGGTGTGCCTAACTACCCGAAGGGAGTTGTGTTCCCGGGGTATGAGACTGCTGAGAGCTTAGAACTTAGAGAAAGGGAGTACCTGGAGAAGACGGGCGTGAAGGTGGTGCATGTGGAGCAGGTGCCGAGGGGAAAGAATCCAGTACAATTGGTGAGGAACTACATAAGTTTTGTGCGGAATTCGAAGAAATTGGTAGCTGATAGCTTAAAACTGAGAGTTGAGAGTGAGGCAGGTAAGTCTCAAAGCTCTAAACTATATACTATAAACTGTGACTACGACCTAGTCCTTGGTTACCAATTGAGTCCTATCACCTCGATGTATGCGGCTCTGGAGTACAAGAAGCTGACGGGTGTGCCGGTGGTGTATTATACGCTGGATGTGTGGCCTGTGTCGGCTGAGGGTATGCTGAAGAGTAAGAGGAATCCGCTGATGTGGCCCATCAATAAGATGAGTCGTGAGCTGTATCAGGGGGCGGACCGGGTGCTGGTAACTTCGCGTCCGTTTATGGATTATCTGCATCGGGTGAATGGGATTGCTTTCGATAGAATGGCTTACCTTCCTCAACACGCTGATACTGGTATGCTTGGCATGGATATGAGCGCTGAGAATAATGGTGTGGCTGATTTTATGTTTGCCGGCAATATCGGTAAGGGACAGCGTGCGGATGTGATCATCAAGGCGGCGAAGGTGCTAGGTAAGCGTAAGGATTACCGTATCCACATGTTGGGTGACGGGCGTATGCGTGAGGAACTGGAGCAGATGGTGCGGGCTGAGGGCTTGGAGGAGAATGTAATCTTCTACGGCAACCAGAAGCGCGAAGATATGCCGAAGTTCTACAAGATGGCGGATGTGCTGCTGGTGACGCTCCGTGGTAACAACGAGGTGGGCGATACCATTCCAGGCAAGATGCAGATGTATATGACTACGGGCAAGACGATATTCGGTGCCATCAATGGTGGTGCGCAGGAGGTGATCCGCGAGTCGCGGTGCGGCAGTTGTGTGCCTGCAGGCGACTATGAGGGGCTGGCGAAGCTGATGCAGCTGTACATCGAGCATCCGCATGACTATGATCAGTGCGGGGAGAATGCACGTGAGTATTTCAAGGCTCACTTTACCTTGGAACATTATATGAACGGACTGGAGGCTGAGCTTCAGAAGGTGGTGGATTCTAAACGTTAATTGC
This sequence comes from Bacteroides sp. 44_46, assembly GCF_001915465.1. NCBI lineage: Bacteria > Pseudomonadati > Bacteroidota > Bacteroidia > Bacteroidales > Bacteroidaceae > Bacteroides > Bacteroides sp. 44_46. The sequence goes on from NZ_MNQO01000010.1 coordinate 15,839, forward strand.
CACCAATTGAACGTTGATTTTTGTTAATTGTTTCTTTGACAAGATATGATAGAGTTTAAGAAACTGATTGATGCCAAGGCGCTGTACCAAGAGCTGGATAAGATCTGGGTGGCGAAGGGGATGACGTTCTTCGCCATTGATTATAACGGGAAGCGGGTGAGCAGGAAGTATCGCATCGGGGGTTGGAAGGATCGTCTGATGAGTTGGCATCGACTGCCTTCGCAGCTGTTGCGTGTGGGGATTCACCACTTGTTGCCGCTGAAGAATGGTAACCTGCTGGTGGTGGTGAAGCGGAAGCTGTATATCCTTTCGTCCGAGGGCAAGGTGCTAAACGCCTGGAGCGAGTTTAAGGGTAATAAGCCTGTGCACCAAGGGGTGTGCGTGACACCTGAGGGTACGATTTTCTTTGGCGAATATGTGCTGAACCCAAATCGCGATATGGTGGTGAAGTTGTGGCGTTCGGTGGACGATGGTATGTCGTTCGAGGTGGTGAAGACATTTGCTTCGGCGGAGATTCGTCATATCCACTTCATCAAGTGGGATGCCTACGAGAAGTGCCTTTGGATGGGCACTGGTGACTATGGCGAGGGTAACAGGGAGTGTTGCCTGTATCGTAGCGAGGACAATGGCGTGACGTGGTCGCTGATAGGCCAAGGCAGTCAGGATTGGCGTGCTATTGGTGTGTGCTTCACGGAGGATGCGTTGCTGTGGGGTACGGATGCGGGCAGTTGTTCGGATACTGTTCACTTCATCCGCATGGATAGGAAGACGCGCGAGATTGAGGTGGTGGCTGACTTTGAAGGGCCTTGCCACGGTTGCGCTTCGTATCGGGACGGAAGGGCGTTCTTCTCGACCGGTGTGGAAGGTGGCGAGAACGAGTTGGATCGTTTCAGCCGCATGAAGCTGTTGGTGGCTGGAAGACCGGTGAACATATGGCAGCTGGAGAAGGACATGTGGCCGCTGATATTGCAATATGGTGTGATGCGCTTCCCGCTGGGCTCAGACCAGTGTGATAGGGTAGTGTTTACCACAATGGGACTGAAAGGACATGGTGAAACCGTAATGATAGAGAAATAATGAAAGATTACAATGACATAAAGGTGCTGCTTATAGAGGGCAGAGCAAGGCAGGTGTTGCCTATGGCGAAATCGCTGCGTGCGTTGGGCTGTGAGGTGACTACATACAATGGCAGTAAGTTGGATCCGGGCTATGCGTCGAAGTATCCGCACAGGAAGTTGCTGGCGTACTGCAATGCGCACGATCCTGATGGTTCGTACAGGGCTATCCGCAAGGAACTGGAGGCTTATCATTATGACTTGGTGATTCCAATGAACGATGATGTGGCTATCATTCTGGCTCAGCATAAGGAGGACCTGAAGGGTCTGACTGTGATTGCGGTGGAGGACTGGAAGACTTTCCAGATGGCTTCGGACAAGTTGAAGACGATGCTGGTGTGTATGCAGCATGATCTGCCTTGCCCGCTGTCGTTTACTGACAAGCAGGACTATTTGGCGAACAAGGATAAGGTGAAGTTCCCTGTGGTAGTGAAGCCTCGTACGGGTTGTGCAGCTGTGGGCTTCCATGTGGCACAGGACGAGCAGGACCTGATCGGCTACTATGACAAGGCGGAACAGAAGTATGGCAAAATGTTGATACAGGAGTACATTCCGCAGGATGGATTGCAGTACAAGTGCGAGATGTTCATTGACCGCAATGGTGAGATGAAGGGCGCTTGTGTGTTTGCCAAGGTGCGTTGGTACCCGATAGATGGCGGGAGCAGTACGCTGAACGAGACCAACGACCGTCCGGATATTGTGGCTGACTGTCAGAAGTTGCTGCAGGAGATTGGCTGGAGAGGCTATGCCGACATTGACCTGATAGAGGATACTCGCGATGGTAAGGCAAAGATCATGGAGATCAACCCTCGCATCACGGGTTCGGTGAAGATCTGCTTTGAGGCGGGTGTGAACTTCTCGCAGCTGATAGTGGATGACTCTCTGGGTAAGGAGGTGAAGCCGCAGTTTGAGGTGGCGCACAAGTATCTGCGCTACATGCACATGGATGTGCTGTGGTTCCTAAAGTCGCCTAACCGATTCAAGTGTAAGCCTTCGTGGTTCTCGTTCAAGAATACTACGGACCAGATATTCTCTTGGGCTGACCTGTGGGTGTTCTTTGCGTTCACGTTCCAAGGCTTTGCCAAACTGAGTAAGGATAAAAAGAAGAGGGAGGTTTGATGGAAGCGCTTTTCTTGGAACTGATACGAGTATTTATAGGTAAGGTAGTTTGTCTGTTACATACGCCTTCGGCTGAGGAATAGGAGGTTATGTATGCCATAGCTGAGAAGCAGGTATTAATAGGAGTTTGCTTTGATGGGATGCAGAAACTGAACAAGCAACGACAGTTGGTGAATCTACCCATCGAATTGAAGATGCATAGCTTGGAATTACCGCAACGATTCAGAAACAGAATGAACTGATGAATGAGCGATGCGGACAGGTGCAGACATTGTTTACGAAGCAGGGAGTGAGAAGCTGTATCTTTAAGGGACAGGCGAATCTTCCTTTTTATCCTTCTGAGTTATCTTCGCTTCGTCAGTCGGGCGACATCGACATCTGAATAGAGAATGGCAAGGAGCGTGTGATAGAGTTGGTGCGGAAACTGGCTCCAACGAAAGAGTTACGCGAGACGCATGCACATCTGGATGTGTTTGAGGATGTAGAGGTTGAGGCACATTATCGTCCTGAGTTGGTGTAGAACTTCGTAACCAACGTACGTCTGCAATGGTTCTTTGTCGAGATGGCTGAGGAGTGTTTTACACATAAAGAACGCATCCCAAACGAGGTTGGAAGGCACGAGATTGTGACCACTGCTTGGACTTTCAATACTGTTCATCAGTTGACACATATCTTCCAACATTTTTTACGGAGGGCGTGGGACTGAGGCAGTGTATGGACTACTATATGCTGCTGCAAGCAGCAGGTGGTGAGAGTGATAAGAACGTAGAGAAAGTTAAGAAGGAGGTGACTTCTTTTAACACGACGTGCTTTGCTAAGGCGTTGATGTGGGTGTTGGGGGAGATGTTTGAAGGTAACGCTAACTGGATGCTGTGAGAACCCAATGAGAAGAATGCTCGTTTCCTTTTGAATGAGATTATTCAGAGTGGTAATTTCGGTTATAAAGATGAGCGGATAACTTTCGTAGGATGAATCCTTTGCAGAGTCTTGTCCGCATTACTCGAAAGAACTACTCCTACTCGCAATTCGCTTCTTTTGACTGGTTTTGGGGGTCGATGTGGCGTATCTGGCATTTCTGCGACCGTAAACTACATGGGTATGAATAATTTATGAAAACAATGTCTTGATATGATATATAAGTTCTTTAAGCGCCTGTTTGACGTGATTTGCGCCCTATTGGGCATCATAGGTACCAGCCCGATCTGGATTGTGAGCATCATCCTTACTGAGATTAGCGACCCAGGGCCGTTGTTCTACTTTGCCAATCGTGTGGGTAAGGACAACAAAAAGTTCAAGATGTGGAAGTTTCGCTCCATGCGTGTAGTTCGTGGAGCAAGTGAGGCGAGTCTTCGTCCAGAGCAGGATAGAATCTTCTGGTGGGGCAAGGTTATGCGCCGACTGAAGATTGATGAACTACCTCAGCTCTTGAACATCCTTAACGGCACAATGTCAATTGTAGGCCCTCGTCCTGCAGCAGTTGATCAGATAGAGATTACTCGTGGTGGCGAGAATGCTATTGCTGCTACTGTACCTTGCGGACTGACCTCTCAGTCGAGCTTGTGGGATTATATCTATGGAGATCAGTTCACCGAAGAGGAAGAGTACAACGAAAAAGTGTTACCTATCCGTCTGAAACTAGATGTGTATTATGTGAAGCATGCGAGCTTTTGGTGGGACATTTGTCTGATTTGGTGGACGGTATTGTCTATTCTTTATACTACTTGCGGAAAATATCCACAGTGGTTGCATGATAAATTGGTTGAATATTCAAAAACTGTATAAGCGATGAAATACTTAATAGTTGTAGCGCATCCTGATGATGAAACATTGGGAGCAGGCGCAAGTATGTGGAAGTGGGCACATAACGGAGATACTGTGGATGTATGCATCATGTGTACTGAGGCTAAGGCTCGCGCGTTCCGACCTGAAGACAATGAGTTGGAGGATGATACTAATGTTTCTAACAAGTTCTTGGGTGTAAATAAGATTTATGAGGGTACTTTCCCAAATATTGAGATGAATACCGTGCCTCATTTGAAACTGGTGCAGTTCATTGAGGCTGCAATCAAGGAGAGTGAGCCTGATGTTATCATCACTCATCATCCTGCAGACACGAATAATGATCACTTGCAGACGTCGATGGCATGTCAGGAGGCAATCCGCCTGTTCCAGCGTAGGCCGGAGGTGAAGCGTGTGAAGGAGTTCTGGTACATGGAGGTGCCTTCGTGTACGGAGTGGAAAATCAATAACGCGATGGAGTCGTTCAACCCGAACTGCTATGTGGAGGTGGGCAAGGAGGGCGTTGATGCGAAGATCAAAGCTCTCTCGATGTACCGTGGCGTGATGCGTCCATATCCGCACCCTCGTTCTGCTGACTATATTACCGGTCTTGCTGCTATGCGAGGAGGCCAATGGAGGCAAATGTACTCAGAGGCATTTGAAGTGGTGCTTCGAGCATATTGATTTATAATAAATTACAGGTATTTGATCATGAAGATTTTTTTTGGCCAGTTTGGAAATTTGTAAGTTACTTGTTTTTGGCCACAAAAGACAGACAAGATACGATATGATAGAAATCAACAAAGAACTGCTTGATTCTCTCTTCGTACAGGCAGAGTCAAGCGACCGCAAGCGCATAAACTACGACTTGCGTACAAGTCTAAATGATGGAGGACAACGTATGCTTAATGCTATGTTGCGCAGTACTATAGTGCCTATTCATCGCCATCCAATGAGTAATGAGAATGTGATATTGCTCGTTGGAAAGATGGATGAAGTGTTCTATGACGACAATGGTATCGAAACAGAGCGAATCCATCTCGATCCATCAAAGGGGAACTACGGTTGTGTTGTTCCGCAATGTGCTTGGCATACCGTAGAAGTTTTGGAGCCTTGTGTTATTTATGAGGCAAAGGATGGCAAGTATGGTGAGGATGAAAGCGAAACACTTGATGAATATAAGTCAAAAAGGGATTTTGAATCATTTGAACATACTGGGTTCTCAAACTCTCTTGGTGACCTCAAAAAGAACATCGAATACCTTATAGGTATGGAACGACAGTCTGGTTCGATGGATGTAATCTCCCCTTTGTATGTCTCTCGTATGCTCAATGTCCCATTGGAAGATGTTGAGCAAGTTATGAAGGAACTATGATGAAGATATATAACCCTTTAATCAATAATTGAGTATGATTACAGAAGAATTGAAAAAGCATGTAGTAGAATTTGTAGAAATGGAGCAGCATAGTTACTCAATGGATCTCATAATTCTTGAGTATGTAGCTCGCAGCCTCCAGATAACAAAGAAAGATGCTGCCGAAGCTCTCGAAACATTGAAGAAATAATAATGTTTATCTGTCAACAAAGTAGTGCTAATGCCTGCGGTTCGACATAAGTCTACTGATAGCAACCACAATGAATTTTTCCTACATTTCCCATAAAAAGACGATGAGCATAATCTCGTTTACGTACCATAGTAATTTGGGTATTGTCCATAAGGAGTCATTTTTTCGGATTGCCACTATCCTTGGTGTGTCTGTCAGTAAATCATCAGGTAAGCCTTATATGATTGAGAAGATCGACTCTTACGTCAAGTCAAATCCGATAGAGGTATTGGAAAAGCTTTGCATGAAGGAACTGGCCCAGGAGTTTGTCAAGGCGTGTCCTAATACCTCTGTGGTAAAAGCTCCCTGCCGGATCGATACTCTAAAGATGTTTCTCTTGGTCTCTGTGTGTTATGACAAGAAGACGCGGAAGGAGAGTCTGCTGATGGTCGATGAACTACGGGAATTGTTTGCTCCCACCTTGATTCCGTCCTGAAAAAAAGTTCGGAAGAAGTCGAAGGAATTGGCGGTAGAACCGGATATGCCGATCATCCACCCTTTCAAAACAGAGATCTATGACTTTGACGGAATGTCCCTTGAGGAGATGCTCCAACGCTTTTTCGAGCATATTCTGGATGATGACCAGCTGACTGACGGTTACTTTGATGATGTTGATCCGAGGAGACCGGATGACAACCTTGAACTTTCCCAGAAGACTAAATATTCAATGGCATTGGATTTGGTGACGGTTGTCCGTAGCCTTTACTACAATTCCCAGGTTAAAGTGTTTAGGGCGTTCCATAAATTCATCATAAAGGGTAATATATGGGTGACATGTTTCTGGAGCGTTTCGAGGAGAGTTATGGCAACATCTGTTTCGATGGTGGGGAGGTTGATCCTGACACCTTTGAATGGGGCTATTATACCCTCAATGGCTTTGACAATGCTGGACTATAACGATCTCCATGTTTTTCTTTGATATCGCACGGAGGCTGGAGGTAGTTATAGGCCGTGAGGAGGGAGCGGAAACAAACCACCGGGCAAGCGGATACGAATTCTATAAATAGCAAATGAATGTCCAGAAAGAACGATCAGAATTTTATCGCCTTCTGTGATGAGTTAAGGGCGTATGTCTTGGAAAACCGTTATTTTCCGAATAGGCATACTCGTCTTTTGAACAAGATAAAATTTGTCTGTCATAAGATCAATCAAGGCATACTAGAGAAGTGGAAACTGAAGATGTTCCTCGGCATAGCGGGATGCGGGATATGGACGGTCATATCGGAGGGCGAAAAAAGAAGGAACAGGAGGACCAGTAAGTAAGATACCTTGTCCTGCTTATTCGATTGAGCTGTAAAAGAAAAAGACCTTACCTAAGAATTCCAATAATATACCGTACTGGCCGGATGAAATGGGGATACCCGGTCTTGCGAAAAATTGTATAACCCCAGCAAGAAAGAAATATATGAAAAGATTGAAAGAATTATTCTATTGCGCATTGGCGACATTAATGTTTACAGGCTGCCAGTCCTACAAAAAAGTACCTTACCTGCAGGATGCTGAGGTCGTTTTGTACAGTACCCAGAACGAACAGCTTTATGATGCTAAGATCATGCCCAAGGACCTGTTAACGATAGTAGTGTCATGTACCAGTCCCGAACTGGCAGCACCTTTCAACTTGACAGTGGCCACACAGAACAATGCAGCTTTGAGTTATACAACTACTCAGCCAGTCCTTCAACAGTACTTGGTGGATAATGACGGCAATATCAACTTTCCGGTATTAGGTGAACTTCATGTAGGCGGATTAACAAAAAAGGCAACCGAACAAATGATCGTTGAAAAGTTGAAACCTTATATTACTGAAACTCCTATTGTAACAGTACGTATGGTAAATTATAAGATTTCTGTGATCGGAGAAGTTGCCCGTCCCGGTACATTCACGATTTCCAATGAAAAAGTGAATATCCTGGAAGCTTTGGCTATGGCAGGTGATATGACCGTATATGGTTTGCGTGATGATGTAAAACTAATACGGGAGAATGCTAATGGCAAGCAGGAAATAATTCCATTGGATCTGAATAAGGCTGAGACAATTCTTTCCCCTTATTACTATCTGCAGCAGAATGATATCATATACGTTACTCCGAATAAGGCGAAAGCACGAAATTCAGACGTGGGAAATAGTACAAGCTTATGGTTCTCTGCTACTTCTATCCTTGTTTCTATTGCCAGCTTGTTGTTTAACATCTTGAAATAAAAAGAAAGAGTCATGAAAGAAGAAAATCAAAACGGGAAGGAACGCCAAATGGCTGAAGAACAAATAGATTTCCGGACATTGCTTTTTAAATATATTATTCATTGGCCTTGGTTTGTAGGGGCAGTGCTGCTCTGTCTTGTTGGTGCATGGTTTTATCTGCATTGGGCTACCCCCATTTATAATATTTCAGCCACCGTTCTAATAAAAGATGAGAAGAAGGGAGGAGGTTCGGGAGTTTCTTCGGAATTGGAGGATATGGGATTAAGTGGTCTGATGACTTCTTCTAAGAATATTGATAACGAGTTGGAAGTCCTACGCTCAAAAACGCTTGTAAAAGAAGTTGTTAATCAATTAAACTTGTATATAACTTATAAAGACGAGGATGAGTTTCCGGCTAAAAGTTTATACAAGACATCTCCGGTACAAGTAAGTTTGACACCTCAGGAGGCTGAGAAACTAAGTTCTCCGATGGTAGTGGAAATGATACTGCAGCCTAAAGGAAGTATAGATGTGAATGTGACTGTTGGTGAGAAAGGATATCAGAAGCATTTTGAGAAACTGCCTGCTATCTTCCCGACTGATGAAGGTACATTGGCTTTCTTTCAAGATGTTGACTCGGTAACTTTGCAGGATGGCACGAAAGTACCTCGGTTAGAGAAGAACGTACGTCATATAACTGCGACTATCAACAAACCGATGAGAGTGGCAAAGGGGTATTGCAGCAGCTTGTCTATTGCGCCAACCTCCAAGACTACTTCTGTGGCTGTGATATCATTAAAAAATTCCAGTTTGCAGTGTGGACAGGATTTTATCAACCAATTACTGGAGATGTATAATCGTAATACGAATAATGATAAAAACGAAATCGCCCAGAAGACTGCTGAGTTTATTGATGAACGTATTAGTATTATTTCAAAAGAACTGGGAAGTACAGAAGCGGATTTGGAAACCTTTAAGCGTGACGCAGGTATCACGGACTTGACGAGTGAAGCTCAGATAGCCTTAGCCGGTAATGCTGAATATGAAAAGAAGAGTGTGGAGAACCGTACTCAAATCAGTCTGGTGAATGACTTACGTAAATACTTGAGAGGTAATGAATATGAAGTATTACCAAGTAATGTTGGTTTACAGGATGCTGCCTTGATTGGTGCGATTGAACGTTATAATGAAATGTTGGTGGAACGTAAACGTCTGCTACGTACATCAACAGAGAATAACCCGGCTATTGTGAATCTGGATACGAGTATCCGTGCTATGAAAGCTAATGTACAGGCTACTCTTGAAGGAACTTTGCAGGGGTTGATGATAACCAAGTCAAATCTGGACCGTGAGGCAAGCCGCTACTCTCGTCGTATCAGTAACGCTCCGGGGCAGGAACGTGCTTATGTAAGCATTGCCCGCCAGCAGGAAATTAAAGCAGGGTTGTATCTGATGTTGTTGCAGAAACGTGAAGAGAACGCAATTGCGTTAGCTGCTACTGCAAATAATGCGAAGATTATTGATGAAGCGATAGCTGATGATACTCCGGTATCTCCCAAACGCTCTATGATTTATTTAATTGCATTGGTGTTGGGTGTTGGGATTCCTGTTGGCATCATTTACCTGATTGAACTGACGAAATTCAAGATAGAAGGTCGTGCCGACGTAGAAAAACTGACGAGTGTTCCTATTATAGGTGATATTCCATTGACTGACGAAAAGAAGAATGGCTCTATTGCTGTCTTCGAGAACAAGAATAATCTGATGAGTGAAACCTTCCGTAATATTCGTACCAATCTTCAGTTTATGCTCGATAATGATCAGAAGGTTATCCTTGTAACCTCAACAGTCAGTGGAGAAGGAAAATCGTTTGTTTCGGCAAACCTGGCTATCAGTCTTTCTCTTTTGGGAAAGAAGGTCGTGATTGTCGGACTCGATATTCGCAAGCCGGGACTGAATAAAGTATTCCATCTCTCCAATAAAGAGAAAGGCATTACTCAGTATCTTTCCAATCCTGAAACGGATCTAATGGAACTTGTTCAACCTTCTGATGTCAATAAGAACCTGTTTGTTCTTCCGGGTGGTTCTGTGCCTCCTAATCCAACGGAGTTGTTAGCTCGTAACGGTCTGGATAAAGCCATAGAAATCTTGAAGCAGAACTTCGACTATGTGATAATGGATACTGCCCCTATCGGTATGGTAACCGATACTTTATTGGTAGGTCGTGTGGCTGACTTGTCAGTATACGTATGTTGTGCCGACTATACTCATAAAGCCGAATATACATTGATCAATGAGTTGGCTATTGAGAAGAAGTTGTCTAAGCTTTGTACCGTAATCAACGGTGTGGACTTGAAAAAGAGAAAATACGGTTATTACTACGGCTACGGCAAGTACGGTAAGTACTACGGTTATGGTAAACGTTATGGTTACGGCTATGGATATGGAGAAAAGTGACAGATAAATCTGTGATATATGAAAAAGACGGTAGTCGAATATATCACCAATACGCTTGAAGATATTCCCAAGCAATCTCTTCAAACCAATAAAAGGCGTTTACATGCTTTTTTCTCAGAACAGGAAACAATAGAGAAGCGGGGGACACATTTTGTATTCAGGTATGCTTTCTATTCTGTTGAAAAATTACGAAGACCTACGAAACAAAGCCTCTTTAAAGAATATAAAATGTTGTGTTCTGACTTGAAAAGCACTCCTTCTGGGGAAATATCGGATATGGAATATAAAGATGTTGTATTATATGGTAATACTTCCTCTCCTGTAGTACAAGAACGATTGACTGAATATTTGGAACGGAATAATTCGTTAAAGATTCAATTGTCTTTTTGTGATGAAGAAACCTCAGAATGTAAAACAGGAGAAAATATTGCCTATGCAGAACTGCAGAAAGCATTGTTTTATTGTAAAAGGAAGAAGTATTTGCTTCTGTTCATTTCAGTTCGTGAGTTGATACAGGATATTCGCTTTTACGATCTGCTTAATGAATATCGTGTTGATTTCCGTTGTGTTGACTTTCCTTGGTTTTGCAGGGAGAATCTACAGTTGATAAAAGCAGTTATGTTATATGAGAAGCTATCTTCTTAAATAGTCCTTAAATAGCATATTGATCTGAATATTAGTATTATATGTTACATTTTATATTGAATTGCTATATGTAGGTCCCTAACTTCATACTATAAGATGAAGAACCCTACATTTTTCGTTGGTTAAGAAGAATACAGCGGTATATCTTAACCGACACTTTCATATCGGTTTGATTTCCGATATGCTTTTTTTACCCCATATATCAACTGTCTGTGAAGATCGTTGATATATTTCTTATAAAATAATTACATTTAAAAGAATAGAGGTTGTGTCAAAAATGCTGACACAACCTCTATTCTTTTATTAGCTTCGTGAAACTTGCAGCCCTTTGTCGGAAAGAGTCATATCAACAAAACGTGCTCGTGGATTAGGAGCATGCTCTGTCAGTATCCGTCGTATCTGTCCTGCGGCTTGCGGGTCTTTAGCTACCATATATAAATAACCGCCGCCGCCTGCACCGGGTAATTTATATCCTAATGTATAGTCTTTGATTGTCTCGATAATGGCTGCTACCGCCGGAGGGTTTGTGCCGCTGTCCAGCGCCTGGTTTTGTGCCCAGGTTTTATTAATCAGACCGGCGAAGTTCTCGAAATTACCACGTAGAATAGCCTCGCTCATGTCTGTTGCGTGTACTTTCATCTCGGCTAATAAGCTGAGGTGCGGACCGGAATTGAGGAACATGGAGCTGACGATTTCAGCTAATATTCCTTTCGCTGTACGGGTGATGCCTGTGTAGTAAAGCAAATGGCAGTCGCGATAGTCGGGATGGGTGAATAGTTGGTCGGGCAGCCAGCGTACTAAAGGATTCTGTTCGAAACCGGCTTCGGACTGAAGCAACTTGACACCGGGAAAAACACCGCCATATTGATCCTGCCAACCACCGCCGGTGGTCAGCAACTGCTCTAATGCCAATGTATAACTGCAAATATCGTTTCTATCCCATGCCAGTCCGCAGAAATCATTGATAGCTCCGAGAACGGTGGAAGCCAGAATGGAACTGGTTCCTAACCCCGAACCCGCAGGAATTGCCGCTAATAAGGTAATTTCGAGTCCTGCGCCGAAGGCTTTCAGATGTTCTTCCAGCGAAGCGTAGTTCTCGGCGGAAAATTCCGGTGCAAATCCGGCTAAAGTAAGGGCCGCTTTGGGAATAGAGAAAGGAGAACCGACTTTCTTGTAGTCTTGCAGTTCTTCATAGTTTTCTATGATTTCCACAGCACCCATATCAATGGAGCGAAGTACGATGTGATACTCTTTACATGGTTTCACATATACTTGCAAGGGTGGCTGTCCGTTCAATTCGATAGCCAGGTTGACAACACTTCCTCCCGAATAGAGAGAGTAGGGAGGGGTATCTGTCCACCCTCCTGCCAGGTCGATGCGGACGGGGCTACGTCCCCATACAATCTGGTCCGAATATACATCGAGACGGGGCTGGTTCTTCCGGCTGGGCATAGCTCCCAATAATCCGTCGCGAAGAAGTTGGAATGCCGATTGTTCTTCTTCTTTATAGTTACTGTCGCCGTGTAGCTTCATGATACGTCCCCGTAGCATCCGGTTGTGGATTCTGACCATTGGCGCGGCGTCTTCTTTTAATATGTCAGGCGTGGCTAAATCAAAGCGGACAAATTCTTTGGCAGCATCCTGCAAATCGAGTTGATAGAATACACTCTTTTCGTAATTGTCGGCCAGCCCTTTCCAGTTGCTCCGGCGATAAGCGCTACGCTGCTCATACAGTCGTTTCAGATTCGCGCGTGCGGATATTTCATCGGCAGAGACTTTTTCTGCTTTTAGCCAAAGTTGTTTTCCTTCTTCCAGTTGGGGTTCGGAGATCATCCAACGTATCAATATACCCAAATCTTCTACGGAAGCTGTTACCGGGAAAATGGAAGCAGACTGTAAATCGTCCGTGCGTCCATTTATGTCTTCCCAAGTAAGGGCTCTTTCCTGCATCCACTGTGAAAAAGGGATATTGAGATATGTGGTCGTTTCATTTTTCAGTGCCCCTTTGAATACATCATCCAATCCGTAAGGACGTGCAACGAATGCGTTGTCGCCAAAAGGAACCACGTCAATACAGATACCGTCCGGCAGATTTATATTCCATTGATTTTCGGGAATACCTGTGATTATCTGGCGTGATCCGAGATGCCAGCCTTCCCCTACATGGCTGTTTTCAATCCATAGGTTAGCGTTATCTGCACAGAGGGAGACTTGTGTACTGGAGTTCTGGATAAAGATTGCCGGATTCGGTTTTACTTTCCGGTGCATGATCTTTCTTTGGTCACGTACCTTGTCCTGTATGGCTAGCGTAGAAGAAATCAGTTCATGACTTGTACCGAAATGGTAAAATTCGCCGCCGGGTAACGGTAATATGGCTACGGATAGTTGGTTGACTTCTTCATCTTCCGTCTTGGGATGTTCTCCCAAAGCCAGCCCATAGTCGGAATATAAGTCATAGTAATTGATGTCATTCGTTCCTTCCTTGAGCGAGCGCTTCATTAAGACCTCTACGGCACGGTCACTTAAAATCCAGATGCCGATGTCCATTAGGAAAAGGTGAGTCTTGGATAAACCTTCCAATTCTTCCAGAGAGGGCTTCTGTAACATGAAGTCGAGTACTTCAGGGCTTTCCCGGTCGGAGACAAAAACTCCGTGATGAGTGGCCAAAGAAGGATTTACCCATAAGCCGTAGCATACGACGTCCACATTGGGGATGTCCTGCAAAGGTTTTTCCGAACGGATATATACATCTCCACTGGCTATCAATGTATTCATGCCGGCCGGCGCTTGCTGCATGATTCTTTCGTATAACGGGAGTTGCAAAGACAGCAGGTTCTGTCCCAGTCTTTGTCCTCTTTCCCAACTGAAGATCGGGATAGGGGTCAGTATCTTACCGGAAGGTCCGTAACTGGGTAAGCGGCGGCTTTGTCCTCCTGCATGAAGTAATATCCTTTTTTCGCGTCCTATCCAATCATTGAAAGACTCTTGTGGGGCAAATGCCTGGTGGCAGGCTTGCAAGAGCCAGGTTGTTCCGCCTCCGGAGCCAAGCTTGCTGCCTATGGGATCGGATGTACAAAACCATTCGTTATGATTAACTTCTTCCAGTTCGTGAAAACAGTGGATCAGGTTTGGGGGTAAAGATAATAACTTTTGCATGATAGAATCGTCGTTTGTTGGTTAGAATTTCTATAAATCAAGTCCATCCCAAGCTTCACAGAGCGCTTGCATGGACGGTAGTAATAAATCGGCTCCGGAGTCCAGCAATACCTGTCCGTCCAGAGGTCCCGTGTTCACAGCGATTGTGAAAATGCCGGCTTTGTGTCCGGCTTCCACCCCGAGAGGTGCGTTCTCCACTACCACCGCTTCATCGGCTTTCAGACCACCTTTTTTCAGGGCCATAAGATACGGTTCCGGGTTTGGTTTTCCGTATTTGACATCGAATGCCGTAACCATTAGTTCTTTGTGAAACATTCCCGGAAAGTTATGCTCCAACCGTTCGAGTAATGAAAGTTGTCCGGAACCTGTTACCACCATTGGAGTGAGTCCTTCACCTTTTACTTTTTGCAACAGTTCCCATGCGCCGGGCATACGTTCAGCTTCTGCATACGAGTTGAATAAGACACTTTTCTCCTGATATATACTTTCTATTTCTTCCTGCGTGGCCTCCCTTCCCAGTTCACGCTGAAATACGATATTAATAGTGGCAGCCCCTGTCCGTCCTTCGTGCATATAGGCTTCTTCACGGCTAAGAGTAAGCCCGTGTGATTTCATCACCTTATGCCAGGCTTCGGAATGATAGGGCATGGAATTAAAAAGCACGCCGTCCATATCGAACAGGACGGCTTTCAGTTTTTTCTTCATACTTTATAAATAGTGAACCATTATCTGTTTAGAGTTTAATCTTCTTATTTCGAAACATATACGAGGCAAAGATAACTATAAAAAATGAGAGATAAGACAAAACGGACGGATAGTTTCAAGCGGGCTCTTTGAGCAATAAAGTATCCAATTATTTGTCATTTAGGAGATTATGTGTATTTTTGTAGCATTATAAACTCAATGATAGCATGAAAAAGAGAGTATTATTGTTGCTACCTTTGTTTTTAGGTGCTTGTTCCGATAGTGGGGAGAGTCCTGTTATCACGATAGAAAGACTGTATGTAAATACTGATCCGGACAGTGAGGATTCTAAAGGGGAAGACTATACTAATCAGAAAGATAATCTGCCGGCTTTAAAGGTAGGGGATAAGGTGAATGCTTTTTTGCTCTTGGATGGGAATGGAGCTGAACTTAAAACCTTTAAACTTCAGAATGACGAAGCGGTGAAAGCCGAACTTCGTTATGAAAAAGCCGAAGTCTCTACCGAAGGAAACCTGACGGATGAGGAAAAAGGTCAGTTACGTTTTAAGGACGGTGTGACGCAAACCAGGGTCATGGTGAAAGCTACTATTGAACATGTAGATAAGAACGGTGATGTGAAGTTGGCTTTCTATCTTTCCTCCAAGGCTGAATGCGAAGGCGCACAAGAGGAAATCGGCTTGAAAACCAAAGAGGTAGAGGAGGAAGATTAAGAACGGAATGTCGATAGACAACATAAAAAAGAAGCGGTCTTATTAAGACCGCTTCTTTTTTATGTATAGATTCTATTACAATCTTGATTGGATCGCTTTGGATTCTTCCTCGTAACCCGGTTTGTTCAGCAACGCAAACATGTTCTTCTTGTATGCTTCTACACCCGGCTGGTTGAAAGGATTCACGCCCAGCAGATAACCGCTGATACCGCAAGCCTTTTCGAAGAAATAAAGCAGGCTACCGATATTGTATTCGCTCAATGAAGGAAGAACAATACGCATATTAGGTACGCCACCGTCTACGTGAGCCAATTGAGTTCCCAGTTCCGCCATTTTGTTCACTTCATCCACACGTTTGCCGGCTAGGAAATTCAGACCATCCAGATTGGCTTCGTCAGAAGGAACTTCCAGTTTATGGTCTACCTTATCCAGTGAGATGACAGTTTCGAAGATAGAACGTTCACCTTCCTGAATCCATTGTCCCATAGAGTGAAGGTCGGTAGAGAAGTCTACTGATGCGGGGAAAATACCTTTGTTGTCCTTACCTTCTGATTCTCCGTAAAGCTGTTTCCACCATTCGCTTACATAATGCAGTTTCGGACAGAAGTTGACGAGGATTTCGGTCTTCTTTCCGTTTCTGTACAGTTCATTACGGGTAGCAGCATAGATAGCAGCAGGGTTTTCTGCAAACGGAACGTCTGCGCCACATGCTTTTTCCATGTCGGCAGCACCGGCAACCAGTTGCTCAATGTCGAACCCGGCAACAGCAATCGGCAGCAAACCGACCGGAGTCAGTACAGAGAAACGTCCGCCTACATTATCGGGGATGATGAATGTTTTGTAACCTTCCTTGTCGGCAGTAACACGTGCTGCACCTTTCTTGGCGTCTGTTACAGCTACGATTACCTGTTTTGCAGTTTCTTTGCCGCGTTGGTCTTCGCATTGTTTCTTCAACAGGCGGAAGGCAAGCGCAGTTTCGGTAGTAGTTCCCGATTTGGAGATATTGATAACACCGAATTTCTTGTCTTTCAGATACTCAGTCAGTTCGAATAGATAATCTTCGCTGATATTGTGTCCGGCATAAATCATGATCGGAGCTGTCTTTTTTTCCTGCAACCAAGTGAAGCTATTAGATAACGCCTCGATTACGGCACGTGCGCCCAGATAGCTACCGCCGATACCTGCAATGATCACTACTTCACAGTTGTCTCTCAATACCTTTGCGGTAGCGTTCAAGTCAGCCAAGTGTTCTTTGCTGATAGAAGAAGGCAAGTGCAGCCAGCCTAAAAAGTCGTTCCCTTTTCCAGTTCCTTTTTCCAGCATTTCCTGTGCGGCTTTTACCTCTGCTTCGTAGGCAGAAACCTTTTCTTTGGAGATAAATCCAAAAGTCTTTTCAATGTTCAAGCTAATCATATCTTTCTTGTTTAAAGGTTATCTAAAAGAATCAGTTAGTAATTTAATCTCGATCATAGGCGAGATACGTTCGTATAGAATGTTGTACACAGCGTCCAGTATCGGCATATTGACATGATGATGCTTGTTGATTTCCTTGATACACTTCGTACCGTAGTAACCTTCAGCGATCATTTCCATTTCAATCTGTGCGCTCTTTACGGAATATCCCTTACCGATCATTGTGCCGAATGTCCGGTTACGGCTGAAATTCGAATAGCCGGTCACCAGCAAGTCACCCAGATAAACAGATTCATCTACGTTTCTGTTCAACGGATGTACCGTATTCAGGAAACGGTTCATCTCCTGGATAGCGTTGGAAATCAGTACGGCCTGAAAGTTGTCGCCGTATTTCAGTCCGCTGCAAATACCGGCGGCGATAGCATATACGTTTTTGAGTACCGAACTGTACTCGATACCTGATACGTCGTCACTAACAGATGTTTTGATAAAGCTGCTTCCCAGTCGGCGCGCGAAGATACGTGCTTTGTCTTTGTCCGGGCAGGCGATGGTCAGATAAGAAAGGCGTTCCAAAGCTACTTCTTCTGCGTGGCAGGGACCTGCCAGTACAGCGATATTTTCGGGAGGAACACCGTATTCCTTGGTAAAGTATTCTGATACGATAACGTTGTCGTCGGGTACGATTCCTTTGATAGCGGTGATGATGAACTTATCCTTTATCTTGGTTTTCAGCTTTTTCAGGTGAGCTTTCAGATAAGGGGAAGGAGTGACGAAAATCAGCGTATCCGATTCTTTCACAACATCGTTGATGTTGGAACTGAAAGAGATACGCTTGGTATCGAATTTCACTCCTGTCAGATAAGCCGGATTGTGCCCCAATCTCTTGAAATCAGCGATGCGGTCATCGCGTCGCATATACCAATTGATAGAGTCTTCTTGAGCCAGACACATCTTCGCAATAGCTGTGGCCCAACTTCCACCGCCCATTATCGCTATCTTACCGGGTAATTTCATTTGTATGGATTTGGATGAAGAACTTATTTAATTTTCTGTATCCAATCAGTTACGTCGTTTACCGACGGGTTGGCCAGTTCTAATTTGTATTTCTTATTGATGCCGCAGATGTCCTGGTGTAGCTTCTGCGCATTGACATCTTTCATGTCTTCTACGGTGTTGTAGCCGGCTTTCTGAATAACAGGCACCCAGTCTTCTGCGATACCCAGTTCCATATATTTGGCGGCTGCGTCTTTCTTCACCACCTTTTCCGGGCGCATTTGCGGGAAGAATAACACTTCCTGAATGGTAGTCTGACCGGTCATTAACATAACCAGACGGTCGATACCGATGCCGATACCCGATGTAGGAGGCATACCATATTGTAAAGAACGCAGGAAGTCCTGGTCGATAATCATTGCTTCATCGTCACCCTTGTCAGCCAGACGCATCTGTTCTTTGAAGCGTTCTTCCTGGTCGATCGGGTCGTTCAATTCCGAGTAGGCGTTGGCAAGTTCCTTGCCGTTTACCATTAATTCGAAACGTTCGGTCAGTCCCGGTTTGGAACGGTGCATCTTGGTCAGCGGAGACATTTCAACCGGATAATCGGTGATGAAAGTCGGCTGGATATAAGTACCTTCGCAGAATTCGCCGAAGATTTCGTCAATCAACTTGCCCTTACCCATTGTGTCGTCGATTTCCTCCATTTTCAGTTCCTTGCAGACTTGGCGGATTTCTTCTTCGCTCTTGCCGTTCAGGTCGTAACCGGTCTTTTCCTTGATAGCGTCGAGGATAGGCAGACGGCGGTAAGGAGCTTTGAAGCTGATAGTCTTTCCGTCGACAACGCTTTCCGTACAGCCGTTTACAGCGATACAGATACGTTCCAGCAATTTCTCGGTGAAGTTCATCATCCAGTTGTAATCCTTGTACTGAACATAGAGTTCCATGCAGGTAAATTCCGGATTGTGGGTCTTGTCCATGCCCTCGTTACGGAAGTTCTTGCCGATTTCATATACACCTTCAAAACCACCTACAATCAGTCGCTTCAGATAAAGTTCCGTTGCGATGCGCAGGTAAAGGTCTATATCCAGCGAGTTATGGTGCGTGATGAACGGGCGGGCGCTTGCTCCACCGGCAATAGATTGCAGGATAGGCGTTTCCACTTCAGTGTATCCGGCTTCATCGAGAGCGTTACGCAGTGTTTTCACTACGGTGGCACGCTTCAGGAATGTCTCTTTCACACCGTCGTTTACCACCAGGTCTACATAACGTTGGCGATAACGGAGTTCGGGATCTTCAAAAGAGTCGTAAGCTACGCCGTCCTTGTATTTTACGATAGGAAGCGGTTTGATAGATTTTGCAAGTACGGTCAACTTCTTTGCGTGAATACTGATTTCGCCCATTTGGGTGCGGAATACAAAGCCCTCGATACCGATAAAGTCACCTAAGTCGAGCAGGCGTTTGAATACAGCGTTGTACAGTTCCTTGTCTTCTCCCGGACAGATGTCGTCACGGGTGATGTACACCTGGATGCGACCTTTAGAGTCCTGTAATTCGATAAAAGAAGCTTTACCCATTACGCGGCGGCTCATGATACGTCCGGCTACAGAAACCTGGCGCGGCTCGTCCTCGTCCTTGAATTCAGCTTTAATATCTGTAGAGAAAGCATTGGTTACATACTCTGCTGCAGGGTATGGGTCGATACCCATTGCACGAAGCTCATTCAGGCTGTTGCGTCGAATGATTTCCTGTTCACTTAGTTCTAGTATATTCATTTCGTTACGTATTAACTCAATTTTGTGGGCAAAAATACGAAACTTTTCTCATATATCCCGTAATCTGTCTCTTTTTTGTATCTTTGCGCCCTCAAACTAATAGGTATGACAGGACAAAAGACACCCACTGCGTTGGGAACGGAAAAGATCGGGAAGCTTTTAATGCAGTATGCCATTCCGGCAATTATCGCCATGACGGCGTCTTCTCTATATAATATGGTGGACAGTATTTTCATCGGTCACGGGGTAGGGGCAATGGCTATCTCCGGATTGGCGCTGACCTTTCCGCTGATGAATCTCGCTGCCGCTTTCGGCTCGCTGGTCGGTGTGGGAGCGGCTACATTGGTTTCGGTGAAACTGGGACAAAAAGATTACGACACCGCACAACGGGTACTCGGCAATGTGCTGGTACTGAATATTATCATCGGACTTGCCTTTACGGTTGTCACACTGATATTTCTCGACCCTATTCTTTATTTCTTCGGTGGTAGTGACGCCACGGTAGGCTATGCCCGTGATTATATGGTCGTTATCTTATTGGGTAACGTCGTCACCCACCTTTATTTAGGTCTGAATGCCGTACTCCGTTCGGCGGGGCATCCGCAGAAAGCGATGGTTGCCACGATTGCCACGGTGGTGATTAATACGATACTCGACCCTGTTTTTATCTATGGCTTCGGCTGGGGAATACAAGGGGCGGCAATCGCTACCATTACCGCACAGGTCATCGCATTGGCATGGCAGTTCAAGCTATTCTCTAACAAAGAAGAACTGCTGCACTTCCATAAAGGAATTTTCCGGTTGAAGAAGAAAATCGTAGTCGATTCTTTAGCAATCGGTATGGCGCCTTTCCTTATGAATCTGGCAGCCTGTTTCATCGTTATTCTTATCAATCAAGGTTTGCAGCATCACGGTGGTGACTTGGCTATCGGAGCGTTCGGTATTGTCAACCGATTGGTATTCCTCTTTGTCATGATTGTAATGGGACTGAACCAGGGTATGCAGCCGATCGCCGGTTACAACTATGGAGCCAAGCAATATCCGCGTGTGACAAAAGTCTTGAAAATAACTATTTATGCAGCAACCATTGTTACCACTACAGGCTTCCTGATGGGAATGTTTATTCCCCGGCTAGCAGTCTCGATTTTTACGACACACGAAGAACTGGTACGCATTTCTGCCAAAGGGCTGCGTATTGTTGTGATGTTCTTTCCTATTGTGGGTTTCCAAATGGTGACTTCCAACTTCTTCCAGAGTATCGGCATGGCGAGCAAGGCGATATTTTTGTCTGTCTCCCGCCAGGTTCTTATCCTGATACCTTGTCTGCTGATTCTTCCACAGTTCTACGGACAACTGGGAGTCTGGATAAGTATGCCGATTTCCGATCTTATAGCAAGCTTGATTGCCGGGACAATGCTTTGGTGGCAGTTCAAGCAATTCAGGAAAGTGTCTGTCTGACGGGCTTGTTGCGATACTCCTTGGGAGAGATGCCGACATACACCCTTCACTCATAGATGTATCTTCCGGAGTTATTATAACATAATTGAATGGCATCAGTGGCTCCATGTATCTTTTCGTTTCAAATGGGTTTCACTGCAAATTAACAAACAAATAGCTACAAATAACAAACTATTCCGGCTTTTTATCTCCGATAACCTACAAATAGAACAATATTTCGTCTATATCAACCTTTCCCCACTTGTTTGCTTGGGATACTTTTGTAATAACTAAATAACAAATGAAAATATGAGACGATTAAACTTCTTATTGACAGGACTTCTTGCAGTTTTGCTGGCGTCATGCAATCAGCGTGTGCAGAATATAGAAAATAAGCCGGCAGTGAAGATTGATACCGTACTTTCTGCTGACAAACAGACTGCCTTGCAGTTTCCCGGACGGGTGAAAGCGGCTCAGGACATAAGCCTGGCATTCCGGGTGAGCGGAACTATCCAGCGTATGTATGTGAATGACGGTGCTTATGTGCGCAAAGGACAACTGCTTGCCGAACTTGATCCTACAGATTATCAGATTCAACTGGATGCGGCGGAAGCCGAATACCAGCGTGTCAAGGCGGAAGCGGAGCGCGTAATGGCTCTTTATAAGGAAAATGTAACCACTCCCGACGCAAACGACAAAGCCGTGTACGGACTGAGGCAGATTACCGCCAAATACAACCATGCTAAGGACCAGTTGGAATATACCCGCCTGTATGCCCCTTTCAGCGGATATGTACAGAAACGCCTTTTCGACTCCCATGAGACGGTGGCTGCCGGAATGCCTGTCGTTTCCGTAATCAGCGAGGGAACGCTGGAAGTGGAGATTAATCTTCCGGCAGTGGAATATATCCGTCGCCGGCAGTTTACCCGCTATTATTGCACATTCGATGTATATCCGCAGCAGAGATATGTGCTGGATTTGATTAGCGTCACTCCCAAAGCGAATGCCAACCAGCTCTATACCATGCGCCTTCAATTGAAAAGCGGAGACAAGCAGGCGGTTCCTTCTCCTGGGATGAATACAATGGTCACTATCGAATGTGCCGAAGGGGAAATGCGTAACCTGTCCGTTCCCGGCGGAGCGATTCTCCGTCAGAACGGGAATACGGGTGTCTTTCTTTATAATCCGTCCGATAAAACGATTCGTCGTTGCGATGTGACCGTTACTCGCTTGCTTAGTGACGGCAGATGCCTTATAGTTTCGGACGAAGTGAAACCGGGTGACTTGATTGTTGTCTCGGGAGTGCATCATGTGAAAGATGGGCAACAGGTGGAACCTCTTCTTCCGGCTGCCGAAACGAATGTGGGAGGACTGCTATGATAGATATTAGTAAATGGGCATTTGAGAACAAGAAGTTAATCTACTTCCTGATTGCTGTACTGATTGTGGGCGGAGCTTATTCCAGCTACGAGATGAGTAAACTGGAAGACCCTGAAATAACGGTAAAGCTCGCCATGGTGGTTACTACCTATCCCGGTGCATCCGCGCATCAGGTGGAACTGGAAGTGACGGATGTACTCGAAAAGAATATCCGTTCTATGGGGAATATAGATAATGTGGAAAGCTATTCCTACAACGACCTCTCCCTGATTCAGGTAGAACTGAAAACGACTGTCAAGGAAACCGACGTGGAACAGTGCTGGGACTTGCTGCGCCGTAAAGTGGCGAACGCACAGGCGGAACTTCCTGAAGGTGCCAGCCCTTCTATCGTGAAAGATGATTTCGGTAATGTCTACGGAATGTTTTTTGCCTTGACGGGCGACGGACTTTCTGACAGGGAACTTTCCGACTATTCCGAATTAATCAAACGTGAAGTCAGCGAATTGGACGGTGTGGAACGCGTCGATTTATACGGCAACCGTCCGGAATGTATCAACATCTCCCTATTGCAAGACCGAATGGCCAACTTGGGTGTGAAACCTGCCGAAGTGCTTGCCACCCTGAACGGACAGAATAAAACAACCTATACCGGCTATTACGACAACGGTGACAGCCGTATCCGGGTCACGGTCAGCGATAAATTCAAGACGGTGGAAGACATCGGACGTATGCTGATTCAGGGACACGATGCCGACCAGCTGCGTCTGAGCGACATCGCCCGCATTGAAAAAGACTACGAAGACCCCACCCGCAACGAATTGTTCTATGACCGTCAGCGTGCCATGGGAATCATGGTTGCCGCCTCTCCCGATGCCGATATTATCAAAGTCGGCAAACGGGTGGAGCAGAAACTTGAACAACTGAAAGCCGAACGCCTGCCGGCAGGAATGGAATGCCACAAGGTATTCTATCAGCCCGAACGTGTCGGAAGTTCTTTGGGGACATTTATCCTGAATCTGATAGAATCCGTGATTATTGTAGTTGTCATCCTGATGATTGCAATGGGATTCAAGAGCGGGGTGATTATCGGTATCAGTCTGGTAGTGACAGTGTTCGGCACTTTCCTGTTTTTGTATTTTATGGACGGCACGATGCAGCGTGTATCTTTGGCATCCTTTGTACTTGCCATGGGAATGTTGGTGGATAATGCGATTGTCATTATAGACGGTATTCTGGTCGATTTGAAAGCCGGAAAGAGCCGCATGGAAGCCATGACCGCTATCGGGCGGCAGACGGCAATGCCTCTGCTCGGCGCTACCCTGATTGCTATTATCGCTTTCCTTCCTATATTCATGTCTCCCGATACGGCAGGAGTCTACACGCGCGACTTGTTTATTGTGTTGGCGGTCTCCCTGCTGCTTAGTTGGGTACTCGCCTTGGTGCACGTCCCGTTAATGGCGAACCGGATTCTGCATCCGGACGTATCCGCAGCTACTGCCACTACCGGAAAGCGGGTGTACGAAGGAAAAATATATGCAGTGCTGCGTTCATTATTGAGATTTAGCCTGGCACATCGCTGGAGCTTTGTCTTTGCCATGATTGCCTTGGTGGTACTTTCGGGGTTTAGTTACCGGTTTATGAAGCAGGGTTTCTTCCCGGATATGGTCTACGACCAGCTATACATGGAATATAAACTTCCCGAAGGCATTAATTCCACACGGGTGGCACGCGACTTGGAAGAGATAGAGGCTTACTTGAAGAAACGTCCTGAAATCACGCACGTCACCACTTCTATCGGCGGGACGCCTGCCCGTTACAACTTGGTACGTAATATAGCCAACCCTTCTTTATCTTACGGTGAACTGATAATCGACTTTACTTCGCCCGATGCACTGGTCGACAACATGGCAGAGATTCAACAGTATCTTTCTTCCCATTATCCGGATGCCTATGTGAAGTTGAACCGCTATAACCTGATGTTCAAGAAATATCCTATCGAAGCGCAATTTACCGGTCCCGACCCTGCCGTGCTACATCAACTGGCAGACAGTGCCCGGAAAATCATGGAAAATTGCCCGGACGTCTGTCTGATTACCACCGACTGGGAACCGCAGGTTCCCGTCCTGACGATTGAATACGATCAGCCTACGGCACGTGCTATCGGACTGAGCCGAAATGACGTGAGTCTTTCCCTGCTCACGGCTACGAGTGGTATCCCGATTGGTTCTTTCTACGAAGGAATTCATAAGGATAACATCTACTTGCGCTGTCTTGACGAACATGGAAAACCTATTGAGAATCTGGATAACACGCAGATATTTTCTTCCCTTCCTTCCCTCAACGGCTTGTTGACACAGGAGATGATGATGAAGCTGAAAACGGGAACACTCTCTAAAGAGGAACTTGTGGAAACTTTAATGGGAACTACTCCGCTGAAACAAATCAGTAAGCGGATAGACGTGAAATGGGAAGACCCGGTTGTCCCCCGCTATAACGGGCAACGTAGCCAGCGCGTGCAATGTTCCCCTGTTCCGGGCGTGGAAACGGAGAAAGCCCGGCAGTCTATTGCCGGGCAGATTGAACGGATTCCGCTTCCCGACGGCTACAAGCTGCAATGGCAAGGCGAAAGAAATGCCAGCACGAAATCCATGCAGTATTTGTTCAAGAACTTCCCGTTTGCTATCATCCTGATGATTTCTATCTTGATTATGCTGTTCAAGGATTATCGGAAGCCGGTTATCATCTTCTGCACGATTCCTTTGGTATTTGTCGGTGTGGTAGCTGTAATGCTGCTGACCGGAAAGATGTTCAACTTTGTTGCTATCGTCGGTACACTGGGACTTATCGGTATGATTATCAAAAACGGTATTGTGCTGATGGATGAAATTACCCTGCAAATCAGTCAGGGAGTGGAACCGGTAACGGCACTGATAGATAGTTCGCAGAGCCGTCTCCGTCCTGTGATGATGGCATCGCTCACTACCATTCTGGGAATGATTCCATTGTTGCCGGATGCCATGTTCGGTTCATTGGCGGCTTCCATTATGGGCGGACTGTTGTTCGGTACGCTGATTACTTTATTGTTTATTCCTATTTTGTATGCACTATTCTTTCATATAAAAAAGACAGACAAATGAAAAAAGAGATTCTTTCAGCCATTGGAATAATAGCGGGCATATTGTTCGGCACAACGCTTTCTCTTTCCGCACAAGAGAAACTAAGCCTGAAACAATGCCGCGAAATGGCGTTGAAATACAATAAGGAAATGGCTGCTGCCGACCGGCAGACAGAAGCAGCACGGTTGATGTCCCTCAGCTATAAAGCCAATTTTTTCCCGAATTTTACCGCCAACGGAACAGGGATTTACAGCACTGCCGATGGAAGTCTCGGCATTCCGGGCGGTAATCTCCCTGTTTTCATGCCCAACCCCACTACGGGAGAACTGGTATCCAGCGGTTTCGCCTATTTCCCCGGGTTGAACCTGGATTATAAAGTAGGAACCGTTTATTCCGGCGGCATACAAATGGAACAGCCTCTCTATATGGGCGGCAAAATTCGTGCGGCCTATAAAATGTCTTTGCTGGGTAAAGAGATGGCTCACCTGAACGAAGCGCTGACTACCTCGGAAGTTCTTCTGAATACGGACAAAGCTTACGTCCAACTAGTGAAAGCCAAAGAAATGAAGAAAGTGGCCGAGAAATATCACGCTTTATTGACGGAACTGTCCCGGAACGTGAAAAGTGCCCACCAACATGGCATGAAACCTCAGAATGACGTATTGAAAGTGCAAGTGAAGCTCAACGACAGCGAACTTTCTTTGCGTAAGGCAGACAATGCCCTTCGCCTTGCTTCCATGAATCTTTGCCATTACATCGGACGTCCTTTGACAACGCAAATTGATATTTCCGATGACTTCCCCGAAGTGGAACAGGAGTGGAAAATCCAGGTTTCCGATATTACCGCCCGTCCGGAATATGGAATACTGAACAAACAAGTTGCTATCGCTGAGCAGGAAGTGAAGCTGAACCGTAGTGAATTGCTCCCTCGTATCGGCGTCAGAGGCAGCTACGACTATCTTCACGGGCTGGAAATCAACGACGAAACATTTATGAAAAAAGGAGCTTTCTCCGTCTTTTTGAATGTCTCCGTCCCCCTGTTTCATTTTGGTGAACGTGCCAATAAGGTAAAATCCGCCAAAGCGAAACTCGAACAAACCCGTCTTGAACAAGAAAATGCCAGTGAAAAGATGTTGCTGGAATTAATGCAGGCAACCAATAACTTGGATGAGGCGCGTCTTGAAACGGAACTTTCCGATCGTTCACTGGAACAGGCGGAAGAAAATATGAAAGTCAGTGGCAAACAGTATGAGGTCGGACTGGAAACTCTCTCGGATTATTTGGAAGCGCAAATGCTCTGGCAACAGGCTTACCAGACACGTGTAGACGCTCATTTCCAATTGTATGTGAATTATATTGCTTATCTGAAAGCGGCGGGGCAACTGCATCCGACCGACTAATTGCTTCCTTCGAAAAAAGATAGTGTTTTTCTCAAAGTATTCTCATCACGGTGAGAACTTTTTCTCATAGTAATGAGTATTTATTCTCACTATGGTGAGAATAACCCTTTGTCAGAACATACCGGAACAGCGATTTACCAGTCGTATTTATCAATATACCGGTCAAATTCGGGTTTGGTTTTAATACCATGTTTCAAAAAGATAGCCGCAATCTGTTCTTGCTCGCAAGGATGCAGCAAGCGTTCTTTGTTGCGGATACGGTAATACATA